>CAYTRQ010000094.1:0-15481 GCA_964440025.1 uncultured Polyangiaceae bacterium
CCCACTTCTGGGAGTGCTTCGAAACCGCTCGAAACTATGTTGCCGAGGCACTAGACCAAAAATGGCGAATGCGCCTGAAGAGCATGAGATGCGCATGAACAGCACGTGGAGCGCTCCAAGAGCATGAGATGCGCTCTAATAGCATGTGGTGCGCATGAACAGCACGTGGAGCGCTCCAAGAGCATGAGATGCGCTCTAATAGCATGTGGCGTCGCTGGGCACGGAAAAGATCAGATCGACGATGTCGTCGACCGTGATCGAACGCTCCGAGTGGGTGGTCACCCAGTCGATTGTGTCGTTTCGAACGTCCATGGCGACCGCCCAAAATGGTTCGAGGCCCTCGGGCTTTGCCGAGTAGCGGAGATCACCGAGCCAATTCGGATGGTCGGGAGGATGGGCCACCCATCCCGAGGAAAACCAACGCATGAGGCGGTCTCCTCGTTGAACGGTGGGGCCTGCGCTCGGTGGTGGAGGTGCCGCCGGCTCGGTCGTGGCGCCCTCGCTGATGCATGAGGCGCCCAAGTAGGACACGTGAATTCGATCCACGTAGATGGTGCCTCCCGCTTCGTAAAGTGAGCGCCAGGTGAGTTGGTTCATGAAGGTCGTGAATACCTCTCGTCGATCCGTCTCATGCCCGCGTTGGTCGATGAGCCTCGACTGAGCTTTCTGTGCTCGGTGTTTCTGAAAAGCGCCCAGGGCGAGGTACGCCGTGCTGATCAAAAATGCCAGGCGGGCGAGGCGCGGTGTGTGGCGTCGAGCCGCCAGGATCACCAGGCAGAGCAGGGGAATGGTGTAGACCGGGTCGACGACGCTGATGAAACTCAGCGAAACCCGGTAGTCGGAGAAAGGCCAGAAATACTGGGTCCCGTAGGTCGTGCAGCAGTCGAGCGGCGCGTGGGTTGCGTAGGCGATGGCACTGATGACCCAAGCCAATCCCAGGTGCTTGCGGATGTCTTTCCGGAGGAGCCAGGGAAGAAGAGCGAGGGCGGCGCCGAGAGGAACGAAGGTGAGGCTGTGCGTGAAATGGCGATGATACTTGATCGCGAGCAGCGGGTCTTCCGAGCTGCGAATGAGCACATCGAGATCGGGCGCCATCGCGCTCAGTGCCCCCAACCAGGCCACGACGGGAGTGCTCAGGCGGCGGTCGCGACCGAAGAGGGACAGGGCGGCAGCGGCACCGAGAGTGCCTTGGCTAATGGGATCCACGAGCGAAGTTTTTCTCTTGCGGAAGGGTTCTCTCTGCCGAAGGTCCTATTGCTCGAAGACCTTTTCGAAATGTCTGAAGACCGCGCGCGAGTTGAGCTTGCTCCAGAATGTGCTGATGCTCAGCCAGATGGCGAGCCCTCGGAGGTCTTGAAAGATCTCGGGGACGTAGCGCGGGGCTCTCACCACTCCCTCATGGGCTCGAGCCGCGAGGATGGGAATGTCCTCGAGCGCGACTTTTCCGACGAAGAGCCAGCGAATGAGCTCCGGGCGGCCTTGTTCAATGGCCGCGTGGAGAAAATTGTAGTTCGACACGATGCCCTTCATGTAGACGATATCCTTGGTGAAGGGCGCCCCCCCAGAGATGAGCCCCCCGCGGAAGATGCGCTGCGTGTTCCAGAAACAGATTTCCTCGGGGTAGCCCTCCGTCCGAAACCACTCGAAAACGTCGTAGAAGCTGGCGCCACTTTCGGCCTTTTCGACCGCGAGAACCCGGTTGTTGAGCCGGTGCGCGCGAGCCGGATGGCTGGCGAGGGTGAGCACCTCGAGCAGTGCAGCGAGACCCTCCTGGGTCGCTGCTGTACGAGGAGGGCCTTTGGCCAGCCATCGAGCCACGGGCTGCCTTTGACCGTTGAGGCTCGTTCCCACATGCGCCCAGCCCTCGTGAACCTCGAGAATCCGGAGATCCTCGCGACTGAAGAATGCCCCGTTGCGGATTTTGACGTAGTCACTGCCTGCCGCGGCATCCGCGACGATTCCATCGTCGAGAATGACTCGGATCTTTCCGTCCCCGAAAACATCTGCCAGGCGCTCGTTGAGCACGAGACAAGCGTCCTCCGCGGAGGTGTCGCGCGGCGGAATCGGTCCTAGCTGTGAATCGTCCATCTGGGTGAGGATCTCGTACATGTCATGAGCCACCTCGCGCACGGTGGTGGAGCCATCGGTAAAGTGATCTTTGGCGGAACCGTAGAGCTCTTTGGAGATCTCATAGAAACGGGCCGTTCCCCGCGCTTCCAACATCTCGACGACGAGACGATACTCCCGGGCCGTGGCCTGGAGGATCCCTGCGATCGCGTCGCTTGGCCCCAATTCCTTTCTGATGTCCCGTTCGATCTCTCGAAGTTCGTTTTTCTTTTCTTTTGGATCGTAGGTCAGGGAATCGACTTGGTACTCGATCGTCGGCAGATCTTTGAACTGGCTCTTGCGAAACGAGTCCAGGACATCACTTCCCCACTTGATGGTATCGAGCACACGAATCGGCTGCTGGGCGGCGACGAGACGACTCGCGAGAGTCGCGATCTTCTCTTTGTAGGAGCGCCACGGCCTCGTTGTGGGCTCTTGGGTATCGGAGGAGCCCTTTTCAGGATTGGAGGAGGACGGGACGATTTTGAGTTCTTTGCTCGTCATGGGTGACGCTCGCGGTGAGTGGGGATGTTTTCCTTGGCCAAAAACGATTTGCCGGGTTCGACGACGAATCGCCCCCGGATCGCTTCCCTGCCGAGAAGCATGGGAAATCCCATCGTGGCTCGGGGAGTCAGCGAAAGATCGATCTTCCAGGTACTGCCAGAAAGGGAAATTTCCGTGCGGATGATGGGCCGTCGTTGACGTTTTCCGTTGGAGCTCGTGATCCACCGGTATTCGAGTAGGGGAAATTCCACGGTTCCGATGCCCGGCGGGCAGAGCTTGCCCCGATCTCCCAAGCGGAAACGGACGTAGCGTCGATCGTTTCGCTCGACGAGTTCGATCTCCTCGGCGTGAAGAGACGAACTGCGCGCCCCTGTATCCACCTTGGCTTTGACCGCGTCGATTCCGAGCTCCGGAAGGGAGACCCATTCGCGCCACCCCAGCGTGATCCGAGACTTCTTGCGGGGGGCTTTGTCTTTGGGATGAGAGGGATCCTTAGGTGTCATCGGTCTCCGTGGCTTCGGCGCTCCGACCGTGGAAGCCGGAGACCTCACTGGCAGATAGTTTCTGCACCTTGGGTTTTCTTCTCCTCCGGGAGCGTTCGGGAACCAAGTCAGCCATTGCACTCACCTTGCCGAAACACAAGAGTCGATCGCCGGCCTCGATCACTCTAGAGGGGACCGGGTTGGGATAGACTTTGCCCCCCCGATGGAGGGAAAGGATATTGATGTCCCTTTGTTTGAGCCCACTGCGCTCGATCGTCGTCCCCACGAGCTCCGCGCCTTCGGGAATGAGGAGGTCCGCCACGTCGTATCCGCGGCTGACCGTCAGGCGCTGACGAATATCCACTTCGGGGAATTTGACCTGTGCCTTGATGTATTCGACGATCGCCCCCGCCACGTCGAGCCCCGTGGCGGCCTCGATTCCTTCCAACCCCGGTGAGGAGTTGACCTCCATCACCAGGGGGCCATCTCGACCTTCCAGCATATCGACGCCGGCCACGCGCAGTCCCATGATCTGGGCTGCTCGCACCGCGGTTTCGCGGTATTCCTCGGACAGATCGACGGCTTCGGTACGACCGCCGCGGTGAACATTGCTCCGAAACTCTTGGCCTTGAGCCACGCGTCGCATTGCTGCGATGACTCGGTCTCCCGTAACGATCGCGCGAATGTCTCTGCCGCGGCTTTCCCTGACGAACCGTTGCACCAAGACGTTTTGCTTGGTGCTGTGCAGCGTCTCGATGATGGCTTCGGCGACCTTGTTGGTTTCGGCCAAAATGACGCCCACCCCTTGGGTTCCTTCCAGCAGTTTGATGATCACCGGAGCGCCCCCAACCCGCTCGATGGCCGGAAGGATGTCGTGTTTGTCTTTGACAAAGGCCGTTGGTGGGATCCCGATCTCGTGGCGGCTCAGCATCTGCGAGCTCCGGAGCTTGTCTCTGGAGTTGGTGATGCCGAGCGAGGAATTTTGGCAGAAAACCCCCATCTGTTCGAACTGTCTCACGACCGCCGTCCCGAAGTAGGTGATCGAGGATCCGATCCGGGGGATAACCGCATCGTAGGTACTGAGACGCTTGGAACGATAATAGAGCTTGGGGCTCCCTTGCCGCACGTCGATAGAGAACTTGAGGGTATTGAGGACCTTGACGGAAAAACCGTGCCTTTCCCCGGCGGAGCGAAGGCGTACCGTGCTATAGCTGCGGGGGCTGCAGGAGAGGAGGGCTAGCTTCATAAAGGTATCATGGGAATGGTTGGGCTCGTCCTCGACGGCGTCACCCCCGTGAGTCTCAGTTCGCGGGGGCCGCGGGATGGTGAGTTTCGGCCACGGGTTCCAGTGGTCGCCGTGAGGACGGACCCTCACGCGTCCCTGGCGACATGCTATCATGGGTGACATGCTGCGACAGCCTCACCGCTGGCGGGCCGTGCCGCCGCGAGGAGAAGCGGGGAAAAGAACGAATGAGCAGCTCGCTGTCGGTGGTGCTTGCGGGCTGAGAAGCTGTTCGAGGTGAGATGTGTTTCTGGACCGCTGTCGATGAAGCAGCGCTCACTTGGCGGATTCAGCGCGCGGCTCGCACAGGAAATCGACCACGAGCTCGGCTTGTCGTGCGCCCTTGAGTTCGTCACACGTTTCTTCGCACAGAACGATTGCGGGGGATTCAGGGCCCTCTTCATAGTGCCAGCCGCTCCCTGGTTCGCATTCGGGCTCGTAGGCAAGGCGAGTCGTGACATCGTCCCAGTGGGCATTGATGTCGATGTTGTCTTTCTCGAACTGTCGGTCCGGGGGTGTGGCGGGAAGGTCGAAGGAACAGGGCAGGACTTCGGTGCGAATCGAGCGAACGACTTCTTGCAGTGCTTCTCGGGTGGCGTCCGGGTCCCCGGTGTCGATCATGTAGGCCTGTTCCGTCCCGCCGGCCGCAGCGATGGCGTTTAAGTTGGCCGAGTTGTCGGGAGGCTCGAAAGGTTCTTCCGGATTCTCATAGTCATGATGGTAGGTGTCTTCGTCGATGCGGCAGGCCCAAACGCGCTGTCCATCTTGTTCCCAAGGAGACACGGCGTCGTTTTCTGGCAAGGGTGGCTGGCGTACACCGATGACATAGGTGGGAAAGCCATTTTCCAGTCCTTGCTCGACGGCTTCGATGGTGGCCTGGAAGTGTTCGTCTTCGTCTCCGCAGCCTGAAGGCATTCCATCGGTGATGAGGACCGTGGCGAACAGGGCTTCGGTGCTTTCCTGTTCACTGCGCAGTTGATCGAGGAAAGTGGTCGTGCCTCGGACGACCGCTTCGGAGGGCGTTCCATCTCGCCAGTCGCCGCCTCCGTCATGGGCAACCGGTTCCGAATACTCAGCGAGTCCGATCTCGTCCTCGTACTCAACGAGCGTGGCGCGGAATGCGGAGGAGGGGAGCTCGGTCATCCCAACGTCGGGCTCCTCGTATTGAGCGGCGTCGCATTCCTCTGATTTCGCGGGGAAGAGCGTCATCGAGGCCGAGAGTCCCCAGGAAGAGGAAGCTTCCAGGAAGGTGGTCGCCGCCCCCACGAGGGGGCTCCATTTCAGCTCGGGATCGTGGTTCCAATAGGGACAGTCGAGCTCTCCCATACTCCCCGAGGCATCGAAGGCCAAAGCCAGAAAAGCCGGATGCAGCCGTGCCGAAGCGGAAACGGGATCGCAGCTGGAGCTCCCCCCAGCACCTCCGGGAGTTGCGCCGGCGCCCCCTTGACCGACTCCCTCCGAACTTGCGCCTCCCAGTCCTGCGCCGTCGCTGCGGCCCAGGGTAATCGGCTCGGGCGTGCAGCCAAAATGAGTCCCGGCCCCGAGAAATAGAGCGAGGCCGATCAAGAGGGCAAATGGCCGCATGCCCACTTGATGCTGCAGAGGAGACGTTTGATCACGAAAGGATCCCACTCGGCCAGTTTGTGCCGAGCCTCGGGCCGTGTCGACCGTCGGCCCGGAGCGATGGTATTTTCCTGCGTCGCGGCTCCAGCTATGGAGGACACCGCCTTATGAAGAATATGGACTTTAGAGGTCGCCGAGTTCTCGTGACGGGCGCCTCCTCCGGCCTTGGTGCGGAAATGGCCGAGCAGCTGGCGCGGGATCACGGGGCCCACTTGGTGCTCGTCGCCCGCAGGGAGGAGCGTCTCCGGGAGTTGGGGGATCGACTTTCGGCACGCTACGGCGCCCAGGTGGAAACGATCCGGGCCGATCTCCGGGACGGAAGCGAGGCGGAGCGCGTCGTGCAAGAAGCGACTCGGGATGCTCCTCTCTACGCCGGGATCCTCAACGCTGGGGTCACTCACTTCGGCCACCACGATGAGCTCGATTGGGAAGACTTCGAGGCCATGATCGATCTCAACGTCAAGAGCAACGCCCGCATGACCACCTTGCTCGTGCCTTATCTCGAACAGCGAGGGGAACAGGGGGGAGTGCTCTTGGTGGCGAGCATGGCCGGGGTGGTTCCTGTTGCTTATCAAGCCGCTTATTCGGGCACCAAGGCATTTCTCGTGAACTATGCATGCAGCCTCCATCACGAAATGGAGCCACGTGGGGTAACGGTAACGGTGTTCACCCCCGGAGGCATCGTGACGGAAATGACGGAAGGGGAGCGATTCAACGATCTGCGGTCATGGCTACAACCCGTCGTTCCCTGTGCGCGCGAGGGACTTGCGGGGTTCAAACGACGTGAATACGTCACCATTCCCAGCGTGCTCTACCGATGGGGATTTGCCGCGGTTCGCCGACTCGTGCCCGAGCGGTTTCTGGTGGGGCGAACGGCGGCCGTGTATCGCAATTCTCTATTGAAGAATATGCGATAGTCTTCGGCCGGCTGCCTCCTCGGGAAGTTCCCGCATGCGGGTCAGCGGCCGCGGAGGCTTTCGAGGTGGTGTGCTGGTGCTCTAATAAAGAAGGAGACTTGCTGCCTCGGGGCATTTCTCGAGCATGGCGTCGCAGGTGTCCGATGAGTCCGTTTCTTGCTCCTGATCCTGCTCTTCTTCGACATTTTCGTCGTTGATTGCGGAGCAGGTGGGGATTGCTTCGATCGCCTCTTTCTGTCGATCGACGTTTTCGGTCAGACAGGCCTCCACTTCGGCGACCGTGGCGTCGCATTCAGGTGCGGTCTCGGGGACGTTCGCGCAACGTTCTTCAGCGGTGGGCGCTTCCGCGATCGCTTCCTGTTTGCAGGGTTCGTAAGCTTCCGTGCAAGCTTCTCTCACGGTTTCGAGATCATCGCCGCTGAGAGCACTCACGATGGCGGCGGCACTGCCTGCGAACCGGCAACTGAATTCTCCCGGATCAATCGTCTCATCTCTGTAATGGACGGTGGCTTCGCAAACGGCTTGAATCTCCTCGCCATTGAGCTCGTCCCCTTGTTTGTTGTCGGGGACTCCCGAATCGATTCCTCCTCCGCAGGCGAGGCAGGGGAGGAAGAGGGTGGCGAGAATGAATTTTCCAGGGAAGGGGAATACTTTGAGCCCGTTCATTGATTTCTCCATGCTAGTGAAAGCGATCAAGCACCTTTTCTGAGCTGAAATGTCGCTTGGTTCGCATCCATTTGTGGACGCGAACTAGCTTAGTTCTCGGCGCGAAATGGGCAAAGAGCGGCGTCGAAACGCCCTCTCATCGGTTCAGTTTCACCCAAGCAGTGCTCGTTCTTGGCTCGAAGCCGCGTCCCGCTTCCTTGTGAAGGAGCAGCAGGACGGCCCAATCGTGATCCTCGGCTAGCGCCAGAGCCTCGGGAGGGCGGAGGACCGTCAGTCCCGTGGCCAAGGCGTCGGCTTCTGCGGCGGTGGGGCGGACGACGGAGACTGAAGCCGTGCGGCGTGGAACCGGGCGTCCAGTCCGCGGATCGATGGTGTGGCTGATGAGGTGGCCATCGACCTCCCTGAAGCTCCGGTAGTCGCCGGAGGTGGCCAGGGCCCCTTGGGTCATGGAGATCGTGTCGAACACCGTCCTCTCGTCCGGTTGGGGCTTTTCGATGCCGAGCTTCCAGGGAGTGCCAGGAGCCTTTTGCCCGAGGACTCGGATTTCGCCTCCCACCTCCACGAGATAAGAGGTCACGGAAAGGTTCTCCAGAGCCCGTGCCGCCTGGTCGACGCCGTATCCCTTGGCGATCGCGCTGAGATCGATCTCGAGCCCAGGGATTTCCTTCTTCACGCTTTGATCCTTTTGCGCGAGGCGCAGATGCCGGGTGCCGACACGAGAGAGGAGTCGATCGAGGCGAGCTTGGTCAGGAGGTTGGTGTGCCGCCTCGGCGCCGAAGCCCCAGGCACGCACCAGAGGGCCGACGGTGACGTCGAAGGCGCCGTGCGTTTGGGTGTGAACTTCCCTGGCCAGTTCGAGGACCGAGAAAAGCTCGGGGCTCACCGGATGAAAAGTGCCAGCGTCGGCCTGGTTGAGCTGGGAGAGCTCGCTATCCTCCTTGTAGGTCGACATGAGGCGGTCGACTCGCTTGAGGGCTTGCAGGACTTCTTTCTGGGCGAGCTCCGAGGTGACCCCTTGGAACAGCCGCGCCTTGACACGGTAGATGGTTCCGAAGATCTCGCCTTGGAATGTTGCGAGCTGCCGTTTTCCCGGGACGGGCCGAGAACCGTCCTGCGCGGAAGAGGCCGGAGGCTCTTCACGAAGACGAAAGTAGGAGAGCGTGCCGAGCAGACCGATCCCCAAGAGAAGAGTGAAAAGTCGGCGCCGTGTCATGGGGACCTGCAAGGTGCCCCTCAGCCTCCAAAGTCGTCCAGCATGATATTTTCGCGCTCCACCCCGAGGTCGAGCAGCATGTTGATGACCGCCTGGTTCATCATCGGCGGTCCGCAAAGATAGTACTCACAATCTTCCGGGCTGGGATGGTCTTTGAGGTACCGATCGTAGAGGACCTTGTGAATGAATCCTGTGGGGCCATCCCAATCGTCCTCGGGGAGTGGATCGCTCAGGGCCAGGGTCCATTGGAAGTTGTCGTGTTCGGCCTGGATCTGGTTGAAGTCCTCGATATAGAAGGCCTCGCGGAGCGAGCGAGCACCATACCAGAATGTCACTTTGCGCTGGGTATGAAGGCGCTTGAACTGGTCGAAGATGTGGCTTCGCATCGGTGCCATTCCCGCCCCTCCGCCAACGAAGATCATCTCGTTGTCGGTGTCCTTTGCGAAGAACTCACCATAAGGTCCGCTGATGGTGACCTTGTCTCCGGGATTCAAGCCGAAAATATAGGAAGACATCTGGCCGGGAGGAACATCGGGCAACCGCGGGGGAGGGGTGGCGATGCGGATATTGAGCATGATGATGCCCCTTTCCTCCGGATAGTTGGCCATCGAGTAGGCACGCATGACTGGCTCCTCGACGACCGAGCGGTGTTGCCAAAGATTGAATTGGTCCCAATCGCTGCGGAAACGCTCGGGAATGTCGAAGTCCTTGTAGTCCACCGTGTGAGGGGGAGCTTCGATTTGGATGTAGCCGCCGGCGCGGAACGGAACCGTTTGGCCTTCCGGAAGCTCGAGCACGAGCTCTTTGATGAAAGTGGCGACGTTGTCGTTACTGCGAACCGTGCATTCCCACTTTTGGACGTCGAAGACCTCGGCGGGAACCTCGATCCGCATGTCTTGCTTGACCTTGACCTGGCAAGAGAGCCGATAGCCCTCGCGGGCTTCGCCGCGGGTGATGTGTCCTTCCTCGGTGGGAAGGAGCGTGCCGCCCCCGTCGCGGACGACCACCGTACACACCCCACAGGAACCTTTGCCGCCGCATGCGGAAGGAATAAACAGTTTGTTGTCAGCGAGCGTGTTCAGCAGCGTGCTGCCAGCCTTGGTGCGAAGGGTCTTATCCTCATCATCGTTGATGACAATGGAGACTTCTCCGCTGCTCACGAGCTGCTGTTTGGCCAAGAGCAGGATGGCCACTAATGTGACCACGATGAGCGTGAAAGCGATGACTCCGACGATGATCGTCAGCATGAATGATTCCTTAGAGCTGGATTCCAGAGAAGGCCATGAAGCCCATGGACATCAGGCCGACGACGATGAAGGTGATCCCGAGTCCCCGCAGTGGTTCCGGCACGTTGGAGTACTTGAGTTTTTCGCGAATTGCGGCCAGCGCCACGATGGCGAGCCACCAGCCAACTCCCGAACCGAGTCCGAAAACGGCGGCCTCACCCAGGCCGTAGTCCCGTTCGACCATGAACAGGCTGGACCCCAGGATCGCGCAGTTGACGGCGATGAGCGGGAGGAAGACGCCCAGGGCGGAGTACAGGGCGGGGGCAAACTTGTCGATGGCCATCTCGACGACCTGGACCGTTGCGGCAATGGTTCCGATGAGCGCCAAAAACGAAAGAAAGCTCAAGTTCAGGTTGGGAAGTCCCGCCCAGGCCAGGGCTCCCTCTTTGAGAACGGCCGTGTTGATGAGTTGATTGAGTGGGGTGGTGACTCCGAGAACGAAGACGACAGCGAGCCCCAGGCCATTGGCCGTCTCCACCTTTTTGGAGACGGCCAAAAACGAACACATGCCCAAAAAGAAGGCGAGGGCCATGTTTTCGACGAAAATGGCCTTGGTCGCCAGTGAGAGATAGTGCTGCATCGGTACCCTTTCGAATCAACGAATCATGTTGGGGCTTGCGGCGTCGTGGGCCAGTTCGCCCACGTGAAAGTCTTCTTCGACCTGATCGGGCTTTTTGGAGCGAACGACCCAAATGAAGCAACCGATCAGAAGAAAAGCGCTGGGGGCGAGAACCATCAATCCGTTGGGATGGTACCAGCCTCCTTCGGTGACGGGCTTGAGCACGGTGAGTCCAAAGACCTTGCCGGTACCAAAGAGCTCTCTGAAAAAGCCGACGAGCAGGAGAACCAAGGCGTAGCCTCCAGCGTTGCCGATCGCGTCGAAAGCCGAATCCTTGACACCATTTTGCATGGCGAAGCCTTCCGCTCGACCCATGATGATGCAGTTGGTGATAATGAGACCCACGAATACGCTGAGCTGTTTGGAGATGTCGAACAGGTAGGCTTTGAGCACTTGGTCACAAATGATCACCAGGGATGCGATGATCGTTAGCTGCACGATGATGCGGATGCTCGAGGGAATGAAATTTCGGATGGCACTGACCGCGATGCTGGAGCCGAGGAGCACGAAAAGCACGGCTACGCTCATCACGACGGAGGTTTCCAACTTCGTCGTGACGGCGAGCGCGGAACAGATCCCGAGAACCTGAAGAGCGATGGGGTTGTTGTTGACGAGAGGGTCGAGTGTGATGTCTTTTGCTTTGGCCATGGATCTACCTCACTGCGCTTCTTCCTGGCGTTTGCTGCCCCTGCCGGGCTTGTCCGTCGAGCCTTCGTGGCTGCTCGGTCCCGAGCCTTGCTGGCCCAGGCCCAGCCGATATTGGGCCAAGGTAGGCCCGTAGCCGTGCTCACCCAACCAAAACCTGAGTAGATGGGTGACGCCACGGCTCGTGATGGTTGCGCCACTCAGCCCATCCACCTTGTGGGGCTCTTCTTCGGGCGGACCGGCGGGGCCCTTGATGACCTCGATGACCGGCTCGAACATTTCGTCGAGAGCCTTGCGACCGATCCACAGTCGACGCCAGCGGGGGTTGTCGACTTCGCCGCCGAGGCCCGGCGTTTCGCCGTGCTGGTAGAAAATCAGACCCTTGATGGTGACCGTGTCGGCATCGAGCGCCAAAAAGCCGTAGAGAGTTGACCAAAGCCCTTTGCCTTGAACCGGGAGAACGAGTGTCGAAAGCTCTCCTTCCTCGCGCACTTCGTAGATCAGGCCGTTTTCCGGAATGCGGCGTACCTGGGCATCGTTGGGCGGCGCAGGAGAGCTGCGCTGAGGATCCTTCATTGCCGCCTTTTGATCGAACTTGACCGGATCGATGCCTTCCGCCTCGCGTCCCGTCTCGAGGTTGACCACACGTGGCTCCACGCGCTCCTCGAAGATGCGGTTGATCTGTGTTGACGTCACCTGGCCTTCGGGGAGGAGGCCGGCCGCCGCCAGCACTTTCTCCTTCTTGTCGATGATCCGGTTTTGCTCTTGTCGCTGGCTGAGTCCGACCGCGCTGGCGGCGACGGCAATCCCGCAGACGAGGCAGACCGCAGCGGCGAAGAGGACAGTGTAGAGTGTTCCGTTTTTGTCCATCGTTACCCCTCCGCCACTTTCTGGATCGAGCCTTGACGCGCGAGGCGCCGCTTGATGTTCGCCTGGACGACGAAGTGATCGCACAAGGGAGCGAACATGTTCATGAAGAGAATCGCGAGCATCATGCCCTCGGGGTAAGCCGGGTTGACGCAGCGGATGAGCACCACCAGCACTCCAATGCCCAGCCCATAGGCCCATTGACCCGCGGATGTGAAGGCGCTGGAGACCGGATCGGTGGCCATGTACACCATGCCGAAGGCCCAACCCCCCAGAACGAAGTGCCAATAGAAAGGCACACCCAGGAGTGGGTTGTCACTGCCGGGCGCAAACAGATTGAGAAGGAGCGCACATGCCGCTGTACCGAGCGTCACCCCCAGCATGTTGCGGTACGATCCCACCCCGGTGAAAAGCAGCAAGGCTGCTCCCAAAAGACACAACAGTGTACTCGTCTCGCCCATGGAGCCGGGGATGAGTCCGACGAAGGCCTTCCAGAAGGAGACCTGCTCGAGCGCGCTTTGTTCGACAGCCGCTTCGGCGAGCAGGGTGGCGCCGCTCAGGCCATCGACGGCCGAGAAATCGGCAGCAATCCAGACGTTGCCGCTGATCTCTGCCGGGTAGGCGAAGAAGAGAAATGCCCGACCCGTGAGCGCCGGATTGAGGAAGTTCATTCCGGTTCCCCCGAAAACCTCCTTGGCGAAGATCACCGCGAAGGAGATCCCGAGCGCTGCCTGCCAGAGTGGCAGGGTGGGAGGCAGCGTGAGTGGGAAGAGAAACATCGTCACGAGGAAGCCCTCGTTGATCTCGTGGCCGCGAATGATCGCGGAGGCCACCTCGATATGGCCTCCGATGATGGCTGTGACCAAAAAGAGGGGCACGAAGTAGAGTGCTCCGTGGACGATATTGCCGAAAAGATCCCCGGGCTCATAACCTAGCCCCAGCATCTGGAAGACGGACTCTTGCCAATTGTCCAAGGGCTGCGCGCCTTGTGAGATGGCGAGGGCCGACTGATAGCCCGTATTGTAGAGGGCGAAAATCGTGACGGGCAAAAGGGCCACGACCACGGTGATCATCATCCTTTTCAGGTCCAGAGCGTCCCGCACATGGGAGGCGGTGCGCGTCCGCAACGCAGGGGTGAAAAGGATCGTGTCTGTGGCTTCGTAGAGGGCGTAAAGTTTTTCGAGCGGTCCGCCCTTTTCGAACTTCTTGCCGATTTCGTCGAGGGTTTCTCTCAGTTTCATCCGTCACCCCTCTGCAAAGGCACGCTCGAGATTGGCGCGCAGAATGAGTCCGTAGTTCATTTTTCCCGGGCAGACGAAGCTGCACAGGGCGACATCCTCTTCGTCCAGCTCGAGTGCTCCGAGCTTTTCAGCCAGCTCGAGATCTCCCACGAGCAGCGCCCTGAGCAAGTGGGTGGGGAGAATGTCGAAGGGCATCACTTTTTCGTAGGTGCCGATGGGAACCATGGCTCGAGACGAGCCGTTCGTGTCCGTTGTGAGGGCGAATTTCCTTTTGGGAAAAAGAGAGGAGAGGAAAACCCGTGTGACGGAAAACTTTTCGAGCCCCGGTCGCAACCAGCCGAAAAGAACGCGCTGGCTAGCCTCCTCGAGCACACTGACCTGATGACTTCTGCGTCCGAGGTACGCCATGGGTCCTTCGGTGGCCGCGGTCCCGCTGAGGACCGAGCCGGAGATGTAGCGCACCGGAGTTTCGTCACGGAGTTCCCCGCTGAGAAGTTCCTCCATACTGGCGCCCTGACGGGTGCGGACAAGCCGCGGTCGAGCCGCTGCGGGACCGCAAATGGCAATGACACGCTCCACGGAGAGCTTTCCTGTTTGCATCAAGTGACCGATGGCGACCACCTCTTGGTACGTCGTCGTCCAGACGATCCGGTTGCGGTGCACGGGCAGCAGGGTATGGATCTGGAATCCCACGTTGCCAGCTGGATGCGGACCGGTGAAGTGTTCCACGGTCACCGGCGCTTCGAGTCCTCGAGCCACCTGGGAGTCCTGGGCGGCGCACAGAAACGTCGGTCCGCTGGTCAGCTTGGAGAGCGCCAAAAGGCCGGCATCGAATGCCGCTTTCTCTTCACTGAGAAAGATTTCCGGATCTGCAGCCAGGGGCTCGGTATCCATCGCGGAGACGAAAATAGCGTCGGGCTGGGACGAGGGAGAGGGCGTGTGCCCAAAGGGCCTGGTGCGCAGAGAAGTCCAGACTCCGGATTCAACGAGGAGTCGTTTGATGTCCTCCGCCGTCAACTCGTTGGGGGAGCGACCGGTGTAACTGTCGAATTTCTGATACTCTGGCGCGCCGCTTCGCTCTCCTTCCGACAGCTCGATGACCACGGAAAGAAGGGCACGGCGCTGTCCGCGGTGAATGCCGCGCACGACGCCGGCTCCCGGGGCGGTATGAATCACTCCCGGCTGTTTTCTATCTTCGAACAAAGCCTGTCCGCGCCGGACCGATTCGCCTTCTTGAACGAAGAATCGCGGTTTCATCCCCGGGAAGTCGTCCGCCAAGGTGGCTACTTGCGTGACTTCTTTTCTGCCGGCGATGGACTGCTCCGGAGCGCCTGTAATGGGGAGGTCGAGACCTCGTTTCGCCCTATGAAGACCCATATCCTTGATATCCGAGTCATGGTGCTTTCCACGAGAGCAGGAAGGCACGGTCAGTTTGTCTCTGTTGCCCTCGCGCCCGATGGCCGGCTCGCTCTGGCGCGGCGAATTCGAGTCGAAGCGGAAAGGGCGAAGGGTGGGAGGTGCGCCGCGTCTCTGTTACCCGTCCTTGGCCAAGATCCAAAGAGGAGCGCCAAATTTTTTCCACAAAATCGGTCGATTGTCCGGATTGTTTCGCGTTTTCGGTGGCCGCGAACTAGAAACCCCGCCGACGCTTCCGAGCAGGCGAGTGATCGTCGGCGAGGTTGCTTGATGGTTCGCGTCCATTTGTGGACGCGAACTAGATCGTTCCCGTCTCCAAACAGCGCTCCGTCGCCCGCCCCTGACGGGGCGAGGGCGGTCGACTTCGCTTTTTTGCCTGGATTGTGACGCTGAACAGCTCATTGCTTGTTGGTCCGCATCCTTTTGTGGATGCGAACTAGATCGTTCTCGGCGCGAAATCCCGCTTTTTCGGCAACCCCTTTGGGGTGAGGGGTTGCCGAAGCCGCTCCTCTCGCTGGTTTTTGCCTCAACAGTTTTGTGTCTTGATGGTTCGCGTCCATTTGTGGACGCGAACTAGTGCCTCGGCAACTCACGTTTCGAGCGGTTTCGAAGCC
>CAYTRQ010000095.1:0-15468 GCA_964440025.1 uncultured Polyangiaceae bacterium
CGAGAGAAAAGTGGTCTCCCTACCGACCACTTTTATGTGGTCGCAGCACTAGAACATATCTCGCTCCCCGTCGGGGCTCCCGACATACATTCTACTCTTCGAATCCATCACGAATATAGTCGATGACCGCTTGGGCCGTATAGGCAGTAGCCCAGTCGCCCTTACGTTGGGCCCTCGCCCCTTGCATAAAAGCTTCTATACTCGGATCACCACCAATCGACTCATGGTAACTCATGATAGTTCGCTCCGGATCGCTGTAGTTGCCGCCCCCTTCACCATAGTCGTCCCACTGGTAGATGATATTTCCGGTGGTATCAACTTCGTAGTCTTCGGGAACCTCCAATGCCTCTCTCGCTTCTTCAGCGTGCGCGAGAATGTTCTCCGCAAAGATCGCACCATCTTCGCCACCCCACATTTGAAAGCCGACTGTCCCGCCCCCCGAGAACTCGCGCACCACGCCGTGGAGAGCGACATTGCCGCGAAGGATCTGAACAGCGTCAGAGCTAGCATTATCGTAGGCAACAAATCCTGCCAGCGCATTGCCAATGCTCAGATTGCCTTCCGCAATGCCATGCGGGCGCAACTGAAACCCATGCGACGAGGCACGAGCGGTAATGTTGTTTCGAAAGACGATGTCGTTGCAAGAGCTTTGCACGTAGATGTTGTGATTGAACTTCGTCGGTTCAGCCAACCCGGGATAGTGCCCGTTGTGGTCAAAAACGCATTCCTCAACCAAGACACCATCAACGTGATTCATAAAAACCCCTTGAGCATGTCCGTCATCGTTCCAACTGAAGGCGAAGATCGAGCGACGTAGTGTCAGGTTTTCCGCCAGCTCTTCCTCCCAGCCTTGAAAATTCATTTGCCCGAACTCGACCAGGACATCCTCGAACAGCAAGTTCCTGAAAGGCTGGTTGAACGAAATGCCTCCATTATCCGATGACTGATCGAAGTACCCAGACTCTGGATCGTGCGTGCGTGTATAAAGGTGCAGGCTGACCCAAGCGACGTTTTCCATCAACTCTTGGGCAGTAGCGTTAAATCCATGATGAAATTGAGGGCGGGGCATCGATTCATCACCATAGGCGCCCACCACAGTAGGATGCTCTGCATCGATTCCGGACACCGCGACAGGGAGGTCCTCGAAAGCATCGCCCCTCTTGAAGAAAATCCAATCACCAGGAGCGGCCAAGCTCATGGCGACGCTCGGTGTTTCCACCGGCTCGTCGACGGACAACCCATCATTGTCGTCACTCCCTTCGGAACTGCTGACGTAGATGATTTTGCCATCGTCGTGAAGCTCGAACTCGGTCCACCCATCGTCGGTTGTCGGCAGATCCGGACGTGAATTGTTGAAGCCAGTGGAGGATCCACAGGCGGCAACAAACACCAAGGCAAATACTACGAACAAGACACGCATACGCATCGGAGATCTCCCCTCGATTTCGTTGAAAGAAATTCTACGCTCCCGCAGGATTGTACGCCGCCAGGGCAGTCGCCGTCAGCATTTGATTTGGAGTTTTATTATTCTACCTGGCCGAAGCGAGATGCGGAGAGGTCGCGTAGGGTGCGAGCTTTCGCAGGAAGTAGGCACCCCTTGCGGCCGGAATGGAAAAGCACCATCTTTTGATGTCAGCACGGCAACTCGGCAAAATGAAGATCTGGCGCAAGTTCCAGAGGAAATACGCTTCTCGGAAAGGGAACGTTCCAAGTCACGGCAGCCACGAGGGTCGCAGCGGTCCCGTCGATTCTTGTCGTCGGGGGGAGCTCAGAACGGGCCGGGGAGCGGGAGCCAAAGAGCGAGAGGTTTACCTGAGGGCGCCAATGCACCGAATGCGCCCCAGTTCGGCCACATCGAGCCATCCATTCTCCGTCCATGCTTTGAGCTGGGTACTGTTCTCCTTTCTGGTCGCCGTGGGATGCACACCCAAGCGGGGTTCGAATGCACAGAAGCCACTCAGCTCGCCTCCAGCGCCCGAGGGATCCAGTGAGTTCGAAAGCGCTGCTCCCAAGAAACGTTCGCACCTGGCCGAGCGGGCGCGAGGCTCGAAGCCCTCAGGAAAGGTCACCTCGGAGGGCTGCGGTCTGCCCGAAGACATCAGGGATCCGGCTTGGCCTCGGGAGCTTCGTTTCCTCCAGCCAGGACCACCACGGCTTCCTCCGGCCGGTGCGTGGACGTTCGCCGTCTTGCCCGACACCCAATACTACTCCGATTGTCGGCTCGCTCATCTGTCATCTCAGGCCGAGTGGCTCGTGGAGCAAAAGGACACGCGCTCTCTCGTGGCCGCTCTCACGCTGGGCGACCTCACCGAACACAATTCTCCGGAAGAATGGCAGTACGTTCATAAATCACTGTCACCTCTCCGCAAGGAACTCCCTTTGGTACTTGCCACCGGGAATCACGATTACGGCATCTTAGGGCGCTCCGATCGCAGACATACGCTTTTCCAGGAGACCTTCTCGCAAGCTTGGCCTGCCACCCGCCCCCACCTGGTAGAAACGATGTCACCGGCGGACATCGAAAACGCCTACTACCGTTTCGAACTGCCGTCCGTCACCATCGGAGTCTTGGTCTTGGAATGGAGTCCACGTGACCAGACGGTGAAGTGGGCCTCCAACATCCTCCACGAGCACGAAGGCGATCGCGTCATCCTGATCACCCATGCCTACGTGTACTTCGATGACACGCGCTATGATTGGGAACGCTACGGCAACCGTCAGAAGTGGAACCCCAAATCCTATGGCACCGCTCTGGCCGATCCGACTCTTCCTCCCGGACCCACCAACTGGCATCCTGAGGGCGTCAATGACGGTGGAGACCTCTGGAACAAGCTTGTCCGCGGACATCAGGGCATCTTCCTCACGCTGAGCGGTCACGTCCTAGGAGATGGCCAAGGCATCGTTACGAGTCGGGGTGACCACGGAAATTTGGTTCATCAAGTGCTGGTGAACTACCAAATGCTCGACGAAGGCGGACAAGGATACCTACGCCTTATCGAACTCGGTCCTCGTGGAAATACTCTTTCTCTGTTTACCTACTCACCTTCCCTCGATCGTTCATCGCGAGCCTTGGATCAGCAATTCATTTTGCCTGTCTCACCACCGCTGTTCTGAATCCGTTCGAATCGCTCGGTTCTAGTCAGCTCATCACCCCGACTCCGCCGGCGCTCGCCTCACCTCTTCGAGGATGAGCGGCATGGACGTGACGCGCTCTGGGGCAGGGCACGAATCTTGCATAGAACTCGGGCAATGCTCGAAGCTCTCCGATCCGTCCTTTCGAACCCCTGGTTTCTCGTGCTCTGGGGAAGCAGCACGGCGCTCGCCCTCGCCTTCGTGAGTTGGGATTTGGCCAAAAACAATCGAGAGATGATGAGCCTGATGAAGGTCGTCTGGGTGCTGACCGTGATCTACTCGGGGTTGGTTGGACTCCTCATCTACTACTATTCTGGCCGTCAACAGATCCGCACCGACAATATTTGGCGCAAGAGCTTTCGCTCCGTCGCACATTGCTATTCCGGGTGCGGTCTGGGGGAAATTTTGGGACTCCTACTGACCGTCGCTCTTCTCGCTTTAGCGCAAGCTTGGGTGGTGGCCGTCACCTTCACACTCGCCTATCTGTTCGGCTTGGGGCTCACCATCGGACCGTTGTTGCAAGACGGAATGCCGTTTTCCAAGGCGCTGAAGGACGCGGTCCTCTCCGAGAGCTTGAGCATCATCGTCATGGAGGCCGTTGCGATTTCCGTCGATCTGTTCATCGCCGGGGACGCAGGCATCACTCAGGTGCTGTTCTGGTCGTCCCTCATCGTCTCGCTCACTCTCGGGCTCTGCGCCGCCTATCCGGTCAACGTTTTGCTCATCCAAAGAGGCGTTAAAGCAGGGATGCACGACCCTCGACACATGGCTCACGCCCATTGAAAGGGGGCTCGCCGCCGCTCGCTGCGCGCGGGCCACCTGGCGCCAGGGGCCCCGGCCAGCTTGCTCCGGGCCTCCCCGCGCTAGCCCATCTGGAGCACGGGTTCTGTGCTCCAGTATGTTGTCACGCTATTGCGCCGCGTGGGCCTCGAGCATCTTCTCGGCGTAGCGCTTGCCCATCTCGATCACCGATTCCGTGCTCCAGTGCACCCCATCCCCGCGGTCACCCAGCACGGTGCCGTCTTCCATGGGGCCGGCGGAGACGTAGTGTCCGTTCTCGACGACGTCGGGGATCTGCCGAACCAAGTCGTTATGCGACGTGCAGCAACCCGTTTCGGGAAGCTCTCCAGCGATGAACGGGACCTCGGCAGGGTCGAGATCCAGCTCGCTGCGCAGGGCCGTCACATATTCATTGACCTGGCCCGGCCAGCTTGAATCTCCTGTGTCGTTTTCGCCCTGATGGAAGATAATCCCCTTGATCTCACCCGTTTCTTGGGCCTTCTTGGCCAAGTCCACGACCCATTCAAACAGGGGCGTCGTGCCGTTGACGACCGGCGCGCCGTTGATGTTGTTTCCCCAGTCGGGAAGACAGCCACTGGTACAACCCGGGAGATGTTGCTGAATGGAGGTGTCGCCGTGCGCCGCACCCACGATACCAATGGTGACATGGGGCTCCGCCGCTTCGGCCATGGCGACCGCAAAGCTATCAGCCGGCCCCAGACCAATCGGAGCCTCGCCGCTGCCATCTGGAAGAGGCCGAGTTCCCTCCTGACACATGACAATCGGCGGAAACATCTCTCGCCATTCTCCGTACCCATAACCGTGCCCGTCATTGGGACAATTTTCGCTCTGGAGCACCTGCACTCGCTCATGAAAGGGAGGATCTTCTGGCACGTGGGCCGCCCCCTGCATGTTCGACTGCCCCACAGCTAGGTAGACGTGAAGCTCGGGATCTTGGGAGCCTCCTCCCCCGGTGCCACCTCCGGACGCCGACCCCCCCGCGCCTGACGTCCCGCCCGTGGCCGAGCCTCCTGCGCTTGCACCCCCCGTATTGGTCCCACCGTCGCCCGTTGCGCCACCCGTCGTGGTTCCGCCAACACCCGCGCCGCCTGTGCTGCCCCCGGCGCCCGGGGAGCCGCCCGTGTCCGCTCCGCCAACTCCCGTGGCGCCGCCCGTCGTGGTTCCGCCAACGCCCGCACCGCCAGAGCTGCCTCCGGCGCCGGAGGAGCCTCCGGTAGCGTCCTCCCCCTGGCCTGGCGGGGGCGGAAGCGAGCAGGAGATTGACGCGCAAAACAAGACGGGGAAAGAAAGAAGATAGGAGCTTCTACGGATAGTCATGCTTGAAACCTCGGAAGGAGGGCTACCACACGCACCCGGCAGCGACATCGCAAATGCGGTTGGCATATCGTGCGGGCAAAACCACGAATGCTATTGCTTTTCTATGAAACCGGATAGTTCGAGCCAACTTGGAACTCCAAGCCTTGCGCTCGACGATCACCGGCAACGGTGCAAATTCGAGGAGGGATGCCTCACTCTTGCCAGCTCCGCACGGCTCAAACACCTCCAGCGGCGACCGTCTCCCTTGGCAGCGCGCTTTCCCGACGCAAAGCTCGCGAAAGCCAGAAAAATACAGCCCAACCACGGAAGTGGGTCCGCCGCGAAAGGCTGGTCCACGTCATTGAAAAGCCGTATAAAAAAGGTTGACCCATGCCTCTTCACCCCCAGAGACCAAACATCACAGCGGAACGGACGAGTTTCACCTCATTCCTCGCGGAAGGCATCTCGGGTTTCCTCCCAGCAAGCCTCGTCCCACGCGGACTCCTCGGCGGCTTCCCTCTCATCCTTCTGGCCTGCAGCGCTGCAGGTCCAGGTAACGATGTCCATGAGGGCTCGGGTGGTACTGCCAGCCCATCCAGCGGAGGCTCTGGGACCCAGGGAAGTGGGGGCCGAGAACGAGGCAATGGAGCGGCGACCGGTGCTTCACGAGGCGAGGGTGGTGAGACCACGGGGAACGGCGCCGGCGCCAATCATCAGGAACCAATAGGTGATGGCGGATCTGCAGCCGGGGGCTCCGGTCTTGGAACCGGTGGAGCAACTGCCGGCGGCCCTTCGTCCGGGGGAGGCTCCCTTCAAGGCGGCAGCGGCGGCCAACTCGGCACGGGCGGAGTGGCGTCAGGGGGGCTTGGTTCCGGAGGATTGGCCGACTCGGGAGGAACTGGAGGTGAGGCCCAGGATTCGTGCCCGCATTCGGGAGACATCCAATATCAATTCAATAATTCCGAGAGCTGGCCCGCCGATGTGGTCGAGCTCCTGACCGAAGCGATGGACGACGCCGTCGACTACTACAATTGCTACGCGGATCTCAGTCACGACTTGACCGTTAACTATGATCCGGGCGTTCCAACGGCGGAAGCCAACGTGGATGGCTGGATCAGTTTCGGCGAAAACAGGCAGTACATGGTCGTGTCAACGGCCATGCACGAAATCTCCCATACGTTGGGCGTCGGGTATTTCCCCTGGGAGGAGCTCATGGAGGACGGACGTTGGAGGGGCCCAGCAGTCAGGGAAATCATAGAGAATCTACCAGCCGAAGAGAGGGACCCGGATACCTACTCACAGCGCGACTACATTCGAGGAGACGCCCAGCATTTTTGGCCCTATGGTCTCAACTCAGCGTCAGAGCATCAGAGTGAATGGAGTCTCATCAATCACGTGCGCATTGTAGCCGCCATGCAGGAAGACAAGCAGGCGTACCTAGACGATCAATTGTAGAATCTGCCGTTCAGACCACAGAACCCCTGAGCGGGATCCGGAGCAAAGCACTTTTTTCTCGACCGCCCTCCTCTTTCGATCGACGCTGGCCTCATGCGCGCGGTACGAATTCACGAACTCGGCGGACCCGAGGTCCTGCAGGTCGAAGACATCGAAACCCCAAGTCCGGGGCCCGGAGAAGTCCAAATCCGGGCGGGTGAGACGGTGTCGCGGAGCCTGCTTGATCAGGTCATGCTCATCCGCTCCGCTTCAAAAAGTCCTTGTCCGGAGAAGCGCCGTCCAGAGAAGCGCCACGAGGACGCAGCCCCCAAGATCTCACGAGCGGACCAGACGTGCCGAACACCGGATCCTGCTCCGGCAACTGTACCTCGGCGATATTTCGGTCGGCCAATGGTCGTTCTCCCTCGGCGCCCGTCTTGATGTCATAATCACAACCACCAGCGTAGGCCCCAACGATCATGAGAGCCGTCGCTGCGTCGATTCTTTTGTGAGAGACACCAGCCGGAAGCACAAGGACGTCTCCGGGCTCGAAGGTCAACTTGGGCCCACCAGGACCACCGAGCTGAACCCGAGCGTGTCCACTCGCGCAACCGAGCACCTCATGAGCCGTACTATGATAGTGATCATAAGGAAACAGACCATTTACCCAACCATTTGACCATTGGTGGTCCCGAAAGATCTCTTTCATCAAATTGACAGAATCAGAGGAGCCCTCGAGCTCGAATGCCTTTTCGTAGAACAAGGTCGGCAGGGTAGAGTTGTTGGGAAACCGACCGTCGTCTTCGAGGAGGATCTCCTCCACGGAGGCTGCTTTGTTAAGAGGCTTTTTCATATCTTCGTCCCCAATGACTTCGACTCGGCGAATCGAGCCGGCCTCGAGAGAAAATTTGCTCCACCCGTCGCCACCGCGTGTGAGTGCTGCAAGCTCGCGGTAGGGCACCTCGAACACATCTCATGAGCCGACGTTCTCGTCGCTCTTCTCACCGACAAAGTAAAACACCACGTAGGTGGCAATCACCTCCGTTTTGGTCGTGCTCTTGGCAACCAATGGAAACAGTACTGCGACCTGCCACGCCCTCGATGGAACGCCGCCCGTCGCCAATCAGCCGGCTCTCTTCAATCCAACAGCTGCCTTCTTCCACATGGTCGGATGCCCTCACGACAGCCAGGCGCCCCTCGGGGATTTCGGCGAGTTGCGCGTCGGTGATCGCCCCGTATTCGAGATTGCAGGCGGCCCTAGCCGCAACGATCTGCGTCCCCGAAGGGCAGCTCACCCGCTTCTCACAACCGTCGTTGTTGGCACTCGTCCTGCACTCGAGCGCCACCGTCTGGATTTCTTCTCCCCTCTCTTCGATCGAGCCTTGGGCCGTGGCCACCTGGGCCCCAACCACAAGCCCCGCGAAAATCGCTAAAAGACCGAAAATGCTAGTCCTCCGAAACTGAGCCATCGTTCAACCAGTGTGACACTCCCTCCCTTCGGGGCAAAGCGCCCTTTTTTGAGCCGAAAGCGCGCCGCGCCGGCGGCTCGGAAGACGCGAACCAACCACCGAAAGGACGCGAACCGCAACCGGTACGGGCGGATCCAGTGAGCGCTCACTCACCTCGAGCGGTCATCCCCAGACAGTCGGCGGCACTCCGAGACCCCCCAAGCCCCGGACAAGCAACGATTTCACTCCAACTCCAATCAAACACATCCGTCGGATTTCGTTCCCCACCAAACGACGGCAACGTCCGCTTTAACTTCAAACAAACAAAATCATCGGATCCAGCTTCCCATTTAGAAAGCGGGGGCGACAGCTCGCTGACGAAACCCGATACGACAACTGACAACCATCAGCGAAGGGAGTAGATTCATCCTATGAAGCGAGGCCTCGGAAATCGTGCAATCGCCGGCGCTCTGCCAGCCGCTCTGGTTCTGTTCAGCGCGAGGAATGCGAGCTCTCACCTCGAACTCACAACTCCACCACCACGACTTGCAGGGTCGGAGACCATTAGTGAGCTCAAAAACGGCCCCTGCGGGCAAGCTGAAAACGGGCGCACGGAAACGGTGACCGTATTTCAAGCCGGTGAGACGATCACGGTCGAATGGGAGGAATACTTCGATCACCCGAGCTACTATCGCATTGCATTCGATCTCGAGGGAGACGACGATTTTCCGGTGCGAGCCGACATGGATGCGGTCAACCCGGAAACCGACGACCCGGAAGCTGCGAATCCCGTCGGCGGCGTCGTGCTGGCTTACGTCTACGAACCAGATACCGCGATGGAAACCTATTCGGCACAAGTCACCCTGCCGGAGATGGAATGCGAAACATGTACGCTCCAGGTCATCCAATTCATGTATGACAAAGTCGGCGATGGCAATGATAACGAGTACTACTATCAATGCGCCGACATCGCCCTGCGCGGGACGAGCGCGGGAACCGGGGGAAGCAGCGGTACGGGAGGCTCAGCGGCGGTTGGCGGATCCAACGCCGGCGGTTCTGGAGCCACCAACACCGGCGGCGCCGCCAGCATTGGTGGCAACAATGCTGTGGGCGGAACCAGTGGAGGCACAACGGCCATCGGCGGCGCGGCCTTCGGGGGCTCCGGGGGAACTTCCCATGCCGGCGGCACAGCATCTGATGGCGGGACCTCCTCTGGTGGACGCGATCTCACCGGTGGCTCATCGACCACCGACGGTTCCGGCGCGAGCGGTTCAGCGACGGGGGGCGTCGGCGCCAGCTCAGGGAGTCCCCGTGGCAGCGCGGGAGGTTGCACGGTCGGGCGCCAGCCGGCAACCGGTGCGATGTCGGGGCTGCTGGCGCTAGCGACGCTGGGATTCTGGCGACGGCGGCGACGCCTTTCTCCTTGCCTGCCGTAACCGCCGAAGCGCCCCCCCGATCACGAGCACGATGCCGCTCAGCTCCAGGACCCAGTTCATTCTCACCCCAATGAATGACCAGCCGATCAAACGATCGAATTTGTGAAACGAGCTCGCACGCACCAAAACGAACGCCACGATGAAACAGAAGCCATAAAGAGGCAGGCGAAGATCGCGGAGCTGTCCTCTGGTTACCCAAAAGAGAAAAAGTAGCGTCGTCACGGAAATTCCGGCCACGGCGATGATGAACAGCGCTTGCAACTCGCGTCGCTGTCCATACCAGCCGTCGCGATGGGCGAGGAAACGCCCCACTTCGGTCAGCAGTGTCTGCAGGTCCAACTGCTTGTTGATCGCCAGAAAAGCGAGCGCCACGGCCAAGCCGAGCCAGATCAGCGCTCGTTTGGCAGGAGTGGGCGGGTGAGGAAAATGCTTGCGAACAACCCGCAAGAGCGCCGAAACCGTTTCGAGAAGAGGACGAGGTGGACCGCGCTTTTCGGCCCGAAATGCGGACAAACAGAGCCAGGACGCAACGACGTAAAGCGCCACGGTGAGCCACCCCATCACGCTGGGATCACCGATGGTCGGACGCCAGTCGAACCCTGGGCCAAAAGCCACCAGACCGAGCTGGGCTCGCGTCCGGACAGAGCCGGCGGGGGTGAGACCTAGCGAGCGATCTTGCGCCCTGGCCCGCCGACCTGCACTTCTTCTCAAAAAGTTTGTCGTAGTTCCTTGGCTCCGAGCGTCTTGGAAGGGAAGGCCCGATAAAAGAGGCCCCCCACCAAGGAGAAAGTATGTCAGCATTCGTTTGGTTCCATAACAGCAGCAAAGATCCGGTCAGTACGGTGTCCTTCTACGAAAAGCTCCTCGGGTGGGAGCAAGCGGAAAGCCCTCCGGGAATGACAATGTTCACCGGGGAAAAAGGCCCTTTTGCCGCCGTCGGTCAAGAGGCAGGCGAGCTCGGCTGGATTCCCTTCGTGGAAGTCAGCGATGTCGACGCCGCGACGCGTCGAGCCAAAAAGCTTGGAGCCCAGGTGGTCGCAGGAAAGACTCGGGGCCCAGCCGGTGAGTTTTCCATCGTTCGTGATCCTGGTGGTGCCGCTGTAGCTCTTTGGCAGAAGGGCTAAGGAGGAAATCATGGTCAAGAAAGTCAATTGTGCTGTACCTCCACCAGCGGCATTTCCCTTCCAGCCTCATTTCGTCAAGATACAAGGATACAACATCCACTACGTGGAGGAGGGAGACGGCCAACCGGTCCTTTTCCTGCACGGTAGCCCCACCTCCGCTTATGTTTACCGCAATGTGATCGGCCCCGTGGCCAAAGCAACGGGCCGACGCTGTCTCGCCGTCGACTTGCTGGGATTCGGCAAGTCGGAAAAGCCGAATATCCAGCACAATTGTCGACTCCATGCGGACATCATCCGTGGCTTCATCGAGGCACTCGATCTCCGAAATATCGCGCTGGTCGGTGAAGACTGGGGTGGTTTTTTCGGAGGATACGTGATGACACAGATCCCCGAGCGATTCCAAACAGCGGTTCTGATGGAAACATTCCTATGGCCCATGACCTACAAAGAAGATTTTGATCAGAATTTCATTTGGCCCTTCAAGCTGATGCGCTCTCCATTCGGCGGGGTCTTCTCGAAGGGGATGAACCTCATGATTGAGAAGCTCATTCCCGAACATTGCCCTATTTCGGACGAGGCTCTCGATTACTATCGCAAAAGCTCCCCAACCTATCGCTCTCGCAAGGCCTTCGGCGACTTTCCCGCCATGCTGCCCGTTAACGGAAAGCCAGAAACGAGTCACAAGTTCGCCCTCGAACTTCAGGCAGGCCTCGATCGAATCGACTTTCCCGTCTTGTGGATCCAGGCAGACCCCGGCGTGATGGTCTCTCTCACCAATCCTTGTGGTTTCCGTCGCCTCCGCGAGATCGAACGCAAAATAGACAGACTGGAGGTTCGCCAGTTTGGATCGGGATTTCATTTCCTGAGCGAGGAAAATCCAGATAAAGTAGCAGAGATGATCAGTAGCTGGCTTTCCGAACAAGAGGCTCAAAAACGCCAAAGACGGGAAAACACGGATCGGACGTGCGTAGGGTCACCGGCCTGATGGCGAAAGAGGCCTACGCACTTCTCATCTATCGAGCGACTCGGGATGAGCCCGTGTCGCAAGATCTCGACTCCATTCTCGACGCTCACCAAGCTCTCCAAGAGGGCACTGCATCCTCTGGAAAGCTCCGTGCGGCCGCGAAGCTCGATGAGTCCGATGGTGGTACCGTCGTACGATGCCGAGTGGAAACCCACGACATCACCGATGGCCCCTATATCGAAGCCAAAGAGTGGCTCGTCGGATTCTATCTGCTCGACTGCGACAGTAGGGAGGAGGCGCTGGATCGGGCGAGATCCATCTGTCCCACCTCCCATCACGTCGTCGAGGTTCGCCGCGTCGAATGGCGCTATGAATCATGACCATGCCAAGATACTGTGACTGGTGGATCCCCAGATTGTGACTTCTACTGCTGAGCTACTGCGGTTGGCCTATCCCAAGGTGTTGGCGCGAACACTTGCCTTCACGCGTCATCTGCCCGAGGCAGAAGACGCAGTCCAACAGGCCATGGTTCGTGCCCTTTCCACCTGGCCCCAGCGGGGAATTCCCGAGGTTCCGGAAGCTTGGCTTCTCACTGTCGCGACCAACTTCTACCGCGATAAACTGCGGAAAAGAAAATGGGAAAGCCCTGATCAAGACGCTCTCGAGATCCTCGCCCAGATGAGTCCCTGGGCAAGGATGGCACTCGGTGAACGCGAGGTCGAAAGTGGTTGGAAAGACGACCTGCTCCGGCTGGTCTTTGCCTGTTGCCATCCTAGTCTTAAAGCAGGGCAGAGTGCAGCGCTGTGCCTTTCCACTGTCGTGGGGCTTTCTACCAAAGAGGTCGCGATGGCCTTTTCGGTCCAACCTCGCACCATGGAACAGCGCTTGGTGCGAGCGCGCGAACAACTCCGTCAGCAGGGAAATCCAGACGGAGCTCCTCCTCAGCATTCTCTCGATCGGCTCCAAGCTGGGCTTCGAGTCGTCCATCTTTTGTTCAACGAGGGTTACTGGTCGACTCGAGACGATAGCCCGATCCGCAGCGAGCTTTGTCGACTGGCCGTGGGGCTTTCCCATTCCCTGGCCCTCACGTTCCCGAATGAACCGGAGGCCTTGGCCCTCCTGGCACTGCTCATGCTTCACGACGCGCGGCGAGAAGCTCGGCTCGACTCCACAGGGACGCCGATCCCCCTTCCCGATCAAGATCGTGATCTTTGGGATCACCAGTCCATCGAAGATGCTGAAAACTGGCTTGAACGAGCTCTCCGCCTGAATCGCGTCGGGCCCTTCCAAGTCGAAGCGGCCATCGCAGCTCTCCACTGCCAAGCAAGGCTCTCCTCCGATACGGACTGGACACAAATCGCTCATCTCTACGAAAGGCTCGAAGAGCTACGCCCCACGCCCGCAGTACGTGTCAATCGAGCTTTTGCTTTGGCCCAAGCACAAGGCCCTCGAGCTGGACTGGAGCTCCTTGACCACCCCGAGCCGCCCAAGGGGAGCGAGTCACCCTACGTACATGTTGTGCGCGGAGCACTTTTGGTGGACGCCGGGATGTCCGAGCAGGCCCGCGCATCTTACCTCGAGGCTCAGAAGGTGGCTCGCAATGAAGCGGAACGGCAGGCCATCGCCCGGCGTATCGTGGCCCTTTGGCAATAGTGGTTAACTCTGCGCATGTCAGAAACAGCGAAATTGGTTCCGGAAGCCGAAGGAATTTGGTCGCTTCAAGGCGAGCTCAAGATGATGCCTGGATTCGTATTTCCAGTGGCGAGCCACGTGATTCGTCGGGGGGATGGAACCCTGATGATTCACAGCCCCATTGGTTTCAGTGACAAGCAAGTTGCCGCCATCAAGCAACTCGGAAAAGTTTCCGTGCTCTTTTGTCCTAATCTCTACCACACGTCATTTCTTGCTGACGCCCAATCGAAATTCCCGCAGGCACGGCTCGTCGGGCCGGCGGGATTGGAGAAGAAAAAGAGGAAACTTCCGGTTTCCGAGCTCGTGGGCCCGGAGACCTGCTCGGCCTGGGGCGAAGATTTCGAGCACGTGTTCGTCGGGGGAGCTCCCAAGTTCAACGAAGTGATCTTGCTGCACAAAAGTACCAGATCACTTTTCGTGGCCGACTATTTCTTCAATATCCACGAGGTGAAAGGGATCTTGACCAAGTTTGTGCTCGATAAGGTATCGAAAACACTGGGCAAGGCAGAGCAGAGCAACCTCTGGAAAAAGGCCACGCAGGACCGCGGCGCATTTCGCAAGAGCGCCGAGCGGGTGCTGGAGCTCGACTTTTCGCGTATCTACGTGTGTCATGGAAATCGCATCGACGATGGTCGTGCGGTAGCCGAGCGCAGTCTGGCACCCCTGCTCGGCTAAAGAGGTCAGGGGCAGCGGCCCCGGCGAAAACGACGCGCGGGGTTCTCGCGAAGGCGAGGCGCTAGCGAGGCACGGGGTTCTCGCGAAGGCGCGGTGTTTTTATGAGAGCAAGTTGAAGCGCGGTCGTCCTCACGAAAACGAGGCGTTCTCATCGGCCTCAGTGAGTCGCGGTCGTCCGCTCCCCCCACGATCGACGACGACACGCTCTTGTTCGAGATCGCGCGGCAAGCTTTGGCTGGGGGTCCGAGGCCGGAAGCGAGTTCCGAGGGGCCCTCACAAAATCCCCCACGTGGGGGCCTCACCCTGCCGCAGGACAACCCCGTAGCCGCTTTGGTGACTTCACAAGATCCCTCATATGAGCCCCCCGCGACGACCCGTCCAGCAAAGAAAAGCCGCATCAAGAAGACAACGCGCGAGCATTCCACAAACAATGAGCGACCACCAATACGCGCCAGATGAGGGTGCCCTCGACACTGATGAGCACGCGTACGCCGGCCGCCCCCATTACCAGATCGCTGTCACTCGCTGTCCCATCTGCGGAAAAACGAGCATCGACCCTGGAGGCCGGCGCCATCGCCTCGAGCCCGCGATCGCGGAAATGATCGACTGTGATGCACAGATTATCGGATTGGCGGAAGCGTCCCAACCAACTTGAGGCACACAGACCATCCCCCCGGCAACGCAACACGCGGTGCTACGGCTCAATCTCAACCTGCTTCGGCAACGTCCACGCCCTCCTCAGGCTGCGCTGGCGAAACCGCTCCCTCAGGCTCCGGAGCTGCCTGCGGGAGTTCGATTGACTCGGTGCGCTGACCATGCGACATCATGCTTGCTTTGAGATGTCCATCCAAGAGTTGCACGCAATGGTGGCTGCTGGTGGGAGTGCTGGCCTGGATGGGCACTCTCGTGGGGGCGTGTTCAGGACCCGAGCGCGGCTTTCAACCGCCCGAAGACGGTGACATGGGCGGGGCCATGGGCGACAGAGCTGGCGGTACGGGGGGCATGTCTGGCGATGGAGGAACCGGGGGCTCCAGCGGTGACGGAGAGAGTCATGGCGACGCGGGCGGGAGCGGCGGCTCGGGGAGCACCCCTTCGTCATGCACGGACGACGACACCCGGAGCGTCTCTTGCGGCACCAATGACAACGGCCAGCAAGAGCAAGCCTGCGTCACAGGAGACTGGCAAGACACAGGAAACTGCGACAACTCTTTCATCACCGAGTGGACGGTGGAGGACGCATCCCTTTCGATCACCCTGCCCACTGTCGAAAATGGCTCATACGACTTTGTCGTTGAATGGGGTGACGGGAACACCAGTCACATCACTCAATGGGACGCGGCCGCTCGCAGCCACGCCTACGTCGCAGCAGGTTCATACACCGTGCAGATCGAGGGACAGTTTGTGGGATGGTCCCTAGTGCCTCGGCAACTCACGTTTCGAGCGGTTTCGAAGCACTCCCAGAAGTG
>CAYTRQ010000096.1:0-15268 GCA_964440025.1 uncultured Polyangiaceae bacterium
CCTTCGTATTCGCCGGTGTTCTGGTCTCCGAGATCGCACTGTTCCGGCCCGTTACGGATCCCATCGCCGCAATAGGGAACATCGGTGCTGCATTCGTAGCTGCACCCTTCCCCATCGGGCGAGTACGCTACGTTGTCTGCCCCATCGTCACAGTCCTCAGGACCGTTTTGGATCCCATCCCCACAGTAGGGGCCCCAATCGCAGGTCGTGGTGCATCCGTCGTAGGCGTCGTCGTCGTTGTCCGCACCGTCGTCACAGAGCTCGAATGACGACTGAATGGTCCCATCTCCGCAGTAGGGAACGTCTTCGCAACCCTCCCCACAAGCATCTACGGAGCCAGGATACGCATAGGTGTCCTCATTGAACCCGTTGTCGCAATCCTCGCCGAACATGCTCTGAACCACCGCGTCACCGCAGTGCGGTCCCAGGAGACAGGCGGTTGTGCATCGATCGTACTCACCGTCGACGTTCTCCGCGCCGTCGTCGCATTCTTCTCCGTACTCTTCATGCTGGGTTCCATCCCCACAGTAGGGCCCAAGCTCACAAGAAGTCGTGCAACCACCATAGGGGGCATCTTCGGGAGCACCGTCATAAGCGTAGTCGCCGAAGTCACAGGCTTCATCGCTGGTCTTGAGCCCATCGCCACAATAGGGGTCGAATTCGCAAGTTTCCGTGCAGTTCGAAGCACTCGTGCCATTGTCCGCCCCATCATCACAGAGCTCTGGGCCATTCCGTATGCCGTCGCCACAATAGGGAGCTATCTGGCAATCGAAACCACACCCATCGTAGGTGGTGAATTCTCCAGGGGTATCGCACGCCTCTTCCGGCTCTTGGACGGTCCCGTCTCCGCAGAAAGGTCCCAGCTGACATTCCGTCGTGCAGCCATCGTATTCACCATCGGCGTTGTTGGCACCAGCGTCGCATTCCTCGCCGAAGCCCGATTCAACATTGCCATCCCCACAGGTCCCAGGGAGCACACAACCGGGAGCGCAGGCATCAACGAGCGTTCCATCATCGTACAGATCCGCATTGATCCCGTTGTCACAGGCCTCGTCCCCGTTTTCGATGCCGTCGCCACAGAACTCGAAGGTGCAGTCGGTGAGACAGACGCCGTAGTCACTGGCTTGGTTGTCTTCACCTTCGTCGCAGAGCTCCGTGCCCGCCTGAACCCCGTCGCCACACGTGGTGGAGCAGCTGGAACGCGGGGCGATGAATCCGTCCAACGTCAGGCGATAATTCGACTCCGTGGGGCTGCGCTCCGCGTGGAACACAACGATTTCGTAGACCTCTCCTCGCACCAAGCCGAAACGGCTGTCTTGGTCGTCAGCCTCTTCCTCCGAAGTCAAACAACCATCGAGAGGATCCAGGGTCCCGCCCCCGTGTTGAGAACAGTCGCTATCGGTTCCGGTCGCAGTTCCGTCGACGTCACCATCATCACCAAGAACGACTCGTCCCCATTCTTGTGTGTGAATGCCACCGATGTCGACAGCCAAGCGACCGTTGACAAATACCCAGACATCATCGTCCCCGTAGAACGTCAGAGTTTCTCCGCCTTGATACTGGAAGAAGTATCTTAGCTCGCTCGTGAAATTGTAATTTCGATCTGGGGTGCTGGTACCCGAATTGCCGAAGCCGCGCTCGGCAACGGTTGGCTCGCTGGACGACCCCAAGGGGTAGAAGGTGTTTCCGCCACTTTCAAATTCATAGGCACTCGTCGTGCCGACGCGATTCAGGACGACCGTATCGACCCCGGCTGCAGGCATCGGATCGGGGCTCGGGTCAATCTGGATGGGGCCACTTCCATTGGGATCCTGGAGGCCATCGGGATTGTCGTTCCGATACCACAATGCAAACGCGTCTTCGTGATAGGCAACACTGAGACCGTCCCCCCCATCGTCGATCGTGGGATGAACGTCTTCCGCACTACCCACATAGGTCGGTTTCCCTTCTGAATCCAAGCGAGAACAGTTTCCCGCATCGGCCGTCGTGCAGACCGAGCCCGTAATCCCAAAATCGAAGCCAAGATCCGGTGGATCGATATTGTGATACTCCTTCATGTGGGGATGTCCGCCATCCCGATTTCTGTGCATGAAGTCCCGGTAGACGATCTTGAACTCGATAGAATCCGGGTACTCCGTCACCGGATCGCAAGTCCACCCGCTCTCTTCGGTGCAATTTTCCGAGCAGCCATCTCCGTTGTCGGTATTGCCATCGTCACACTCCTCTGCGCCGGTCTTGAGCCCGTCGCCACAGACCACGGCCACGGTGGGATCCGAGCCAACGGTCACCTCCGGTTCGAGCTGGCACGTCGGCCCACAGCCATCGCCGGCGATGAGATTTCCGTCGTCACACCCCTCACCTGCTTCTTGGTTGCCGTCACCGCAGGTTGTCGGACCGCAGTTGAGCCCGTCGGCGTCGCAATCATAGCCAAGGTTGATCTTGCAGTTCGTGCAACCTGCGCTCTCTTCTTCACACTCTTCGTCGCCTCGCAGGACACCATCGCCACAAACGGTCTGGCAGTTGGCATCGGGAGGGCAGGCCCAGCCCGATTCCACGGTGCAGCTCGCACTGCAGCCGTCTCCATCCACGGGCGTGCCTGGGTTGTCCTCTGTCCCCGGGCCGTCATCGCATTGTTCGTCAGGAGCGAGCAGACCATCCCCACAGATGGATTGCACGCACTCGGATGGCTCACCGGAACAGAAGTAATCGGGCTGCACGACACAATCTGCACAGCCCTCGGTGGTCATCGCCCCCGGATCGCATTCTTCTCCATCTTGGAGCAGACCATCCCCACACTCCGGGATGCGCACGCAATAGTCCGCCTTGGGACAGGAGAAGCCATCCTGGACGACGCAGTCGATGCAACCGTTGTTACCGGTCAGATCCCCGTCACATTCCTCGCCGTACTCGATGACGCTATTGCCACAGTCGGCGGGATCGACGAGATCCGAGTCGAATCCCTGACAAGCGTTGGCCCCATCGGCATAGCATCCCTCGGAATCGGGCATTCCCGGATCGCACACCTCACCGGGATCGAGCTCGCCATCGCCACAAACGATCGTGCTGGTGCACTCCCCTGGCGTTCCCGGACACTCGTAGAAGGGCTCCGCTTGGCAGGCTGACGAGCAGCCATCCCCGCTGTCCAGGTCGCTGTCGTCGCACTCCTCGTCGCCGACCATTTCGCCGTCACCGCAAATGGGACGACAGCCACTGCTCGAGCAGCGCCACCCGGCTTCTACCTCACAATCTGCGGAGCAGCCGTCTCCGCCTACGGTGTTCCCGTCCTCGCATGCCTCTTGCGGTGTCCGAATTCCATCGCCGCATTCAATCGGAATGCACGATTGCCCCGGAGGACAGAAGTACCCGTCCTCGAGCTGACAGTCCGCGGAACAACCGTCTCCATCGTCGGGCTCGGCCTCTCCGTCATCGCACTGCTCCCCCCGTTCCTGAGAGCCGTTGCCACAAATAGGCAAGGGCACACAAGCTTGTCCTGGCTTGATGCAACTGTATCCGTCGGCGATTTCTTCACAGTTCGCCGAGCAACCGTCACCGCCACTCTCGTTCCCGTCGTCACAAACTTCCGTGCCCTCGAGAACACCGTTGCCACAGGTAGCAATTCGCTCACAGGGCACACCCGGCTCGAGGCATAGATACGCGGAGTCGACTTCTTCACAGTTCGCCGAGCAACCATCGCCATCCTCTTCATTTCCATCATCACACAGCTCGGATGGCTCGAGCTGACCATTCCCGCATTCGGCCATAACATTGGCATCACCACCAGTGCCAGTGCCATCGCCACCGGTCCCTCCACCGATATCGATATCGGTGGGAGCTCCTCCCATGCTGTCTTGCCCCCCCGAGCCATCGGAGCTACTCCCGTCATCAATTGCCTCGAAATCCGGATAGTCGCTACAGGCTCCCGTCATGAGCGCGGTTGTCCCGAGCAAAAACGCCGGGATCACAAGCTTGGAAAGAAATCGACGTTGCCGAACAAAGTGGAAGGAGAAGTTTGTCACGCGAACAATATGACGCAGTTTCCCGCCTCCAGCCAAGTGAGAAATTTACACAAGTTGACGATTTTTGAGCCGAAGTGGCCCCTCCGTAGCAGGCCACCGCTCCCCTCGGTGCCAACCGCAGTAAAATGTCCTAGAAGGAATTTCCTCTGGCGAAGCGTTGGATTACGGGGACTTGGGACGAATCGAGCTCGCAAGCAAGGCCCGCAAGGGCCGGCCCACGAAGGGGCCCTTGTCAAATCGCCACATTTTTTCGCAGGAAATAATCCTCCCTGGAAATTTTTAGCATGGTCAATACAGCAGCCGACGATGAGAGAAAGAGCTCGCAAGCAAGGGCGCCGATCGGCGTGGTCGTCATCGGCAGGAACGAAGGGCAGCGCTTGCGCCGCTGCCTCTTGTCGCTGCTCTTTCCCGCGGAAACTCAGCCCTCGGCCCCAGCGGAAGCGGCTCGGCGCGTTACGGAAGAGCCCACCCCAGAGAAACGAGGCTCGCGGCCGGCCGGTCAGCCCATAGTTGTCTACGTTGATTCGGGTTCCACGGACGGCAGCGTCGAGCTTGCCGAAGAGCTGGGCGCCGTGGTCCTTCATCTCGACACCTCGCGCAAGTTCACCGCGGCTCGGGCGCGCAATGCCGGCCTCTGGCGGCTCCTGGAGCTTCGGCCGGATCTGCAGTTCGTCCAGTTTGTCGATGGTGATTGTGAGATCGCTCCCCAGTGGCTGCATCATGCAGCTCACTTTTTGCTCGGCCATCCCGAGTACGCCGTCGCGTGCGGCCGGCGCCGGGAGCTTCATCCAGATCACTCGATTTACAACCGTCTCTGTGACTTGGAATGGGAGACTCCCGTGGGAGACTGTCGCTCGTGCGGGGGCGATGCCCTCATGCGAGTGGAAGCTCTCCGGTACGTCGCTGGCTATCGAGAAAGTTTGATCGCCGGGGAGGAACCAGAAATGTGCTTTCGGATGCGACAAGCGGGATATCGGATCATGCGCCTCGACCAAGAGATGACCCGCCACGACGCCGCCATGTTCAAAGCTACTCAGTGGTTTCAACGGTCCCGCCGTGCGGGTCACGCATCTGCCGAGATGGCCGCCCTCCATGGAAGCCACCCTGAACGGCCAGGCGTGAGATCAACCGCAAGCCATCTGACCTGGGGCCTGGGCTTTCCTGCAGCCGTCGCGATCACCTGCGCTACATGGGGACCACTACCGGCTTGGACTATAGGCACCGTCGGGCCCGCCTCCCTTTTTTATCGCTCCTATCGCCATGAGCGCCGCCGACGGTCCTCCGAAGACGCCCGCCTCTACGCCGCGTCCTGCGTTTTGGCAAAAGTTCCCGCGGCCCTGGGAGCGCTCACCTACTATTCCAACCGAATTCTTCGTCGACAGTCCACGCTCGTCGAATACAAGATCGAGCCCAGCACATGACACAAAACCGTTCTTCCCGCCGAGGAGGGCTTTTCCTCTCAGGGGAAGCACCTCTCTCTCGAGCCCAGCACATGACACGGAACCGCTCTTTTTCCTGGAACTGGCGAGCTCTACTCTTGGGAAGCGTCGTCACACTCCTCCTCTCGATCCCCCTGCTCCTTTCCTGCTCTCAGCCTCCTTATGTGTGGGCAAGTCAGATCCCCGCCGAACGAGCCAAGCCAGCGGCTGCCTCAAAGACCATCAATCCCGGAGACACCCTCGCGGTCACCGTCTCGGGACAGCCACAACTGAGCGGTCAATTCGTCGTCGGGGCCGATGGAACGGTGAGCATCCCCGATATCGGCGCCGTTGCGGTTTCAGGGCGCTCTCAACCACAAGCCGCCAAACAGCTGACTCGACGCATTGGCACGATCATCGAAAGTCCACGGGTTTCCGTCGTCTTGGCCATTCAGCGCATTGACGTCTCGGTCCTCGGGGAAGTGCGGGCGCCAGGGAAATATCAACTCAAGGCTGGTGAGGGCGTCGTCGCCCTCATCGCCACCGCCGGTGGCCTCACGGAGTTCGCGGATAGCGACTCCATCTATTTGATCCGTGCCAGTGAACCGACTCGGATTCGTTTTCGGATGCGCGACCTGGCGCGGGGTGGCCCCAGCGCGACTGCCTTTGCCCTCCGCGACGGGGATCTGCTGCTCGTGGAATGACCTTCAATGAGCCCACGCGAGTTCCCAGCACTTCGTTTCGCCTCCCAGGTCGCTCGTTTCCCCAACCGTGCACCACTCGGGACAGCTCACCGAAGGCCCGATGACGGAGACGCTCCGTGATCCAATCCGCCTCACTTCTCTTAGCTGCCTTCCTGCCCCTCCTCGGCAACGCAACGCGGGTCGACGTTGCGGCCGGTGGAGAGCTGCGTGTCGGTGGCGGGCGGCTTCCGATCGCCGCCCAAAGGGAGCCGGAATTCGGCAGCGAAGCAACATTGACACTTCAAACTGGAGTCCGAACGGCTTCGAGGCGCACTCAGTTCCTTCTTACCTATATGCCGCGGCTCTACCTGCGGCTTCCCAACGTTCTCGGAAAACGGCGACCATTGGTTCTTCATCAACTGCGCACGAACTACGATAGCTCGGTGTCTCGCAGGCTCGGTGTCTCCGTCAACTTCGGAGGCGCGGTCGGAGAGGTCTCCTATTCTGGTCTGGATCTCGTGTTCGATCCTGGGACGGGTGCCGTAGATGCTCGCATCATTCCCATGGCGCAGCTCAACGGCGGCGCCCAGCTCACCTATGCGGTGACGCGAGACCACTCCACCTCGCTGGGCGTCAATGGTGGCTACAGGGCATTCCTCGAGGAGGCAGACAATCTTCCGCTTCTCAACTCACAGAATGTCTCCACCAGCGTCCGTCATTCGTATGGTATCAATCCGCGCCAGCTGCTCACCGGAAGCCTACGATTCGGCTATATTGCGACCGATCTCCGCGACACTAACACATTGGGCTCACGGCTAGGACTTCGCCATGGCTTCAGCGAGCGCACCTGGGTCACACTCGGAGCGGGCGTCAACTATGCATGGGATCCGGAAGAAACGTCCCTGTCACGCGCATTTCCTTCCGCCGATGCTAGTTACTCCACCCAATGGCACGGCACCAACCAGGTGTGGAACATGAATCTCAGCGCCGGCGTCGACGCGTTCTTCGATCAGACAGCTCTTGAATACCGCCCCCAGGCCTTCTTCAACTGGGCCACTTCGACCAACGTGCACCAGGACATCAACCTAGCGCTGAATCTCTTTGCCACGGGGCCCATCACTAGCGAACCAGCGGGACCCAGACTTCTTCAGACCCAGGCTGGAATGAACCTTCCCGTTCAGATCCGCCTCACTCGCGCACTGTCGCTTCAACTGGGAGCCCAGGGGAACGTGAGGGGACCACACCCCAGCGAGTTTTCGAGCGGCAATTTTCAAGAGGAGATCCGAATCTACATCGGCCTCGCTTATGTCACTGGCACCGGCCCTTCACGCGGCAACTGGCTTTAAGAGCGTCGGCGCATGACCCCACAGGGGCACGGGAGCGTCCAAAGACACGTCACCACTCCCCCACGGGCGAATGCTACTTGACGACGCTCGTTCCAGCGATGGCCGCCTGACCCAAGCGGCGCCTCTCCCGGGAATATTGGACCAGCCAGTGCAAAGCAGCGAGAACCACCCCTAAGACGATTCCGGCACCGGCCCCCATTCCCGCCCTCATCGCGGCGGTTCTGGTCTTCCTCACCGGAGAGGCATAGGGTTGGCGCATCACTTCATAACGCGCCGCGACGCTTGCGCGTTCGAAATCAAGTTGCAACTCCTTCGCCTTGAGCCGTTCGTGCAGACTCCGGTGCAGGGCCCGCGCCGCCTCCAAGCGGCGCTGAAGCTCCGCGTACTCCGCCTCGACCTTGGGCATTTTCGACGCGATCTCACCGGACTTCGCCAGGCGTTCTTGCACCATGGAAAGCTCATTCTGGGTCGCATTCACCTGAACCTCGAGGTGACCCACTTGATTGACCAGCTCTTGATGATTAGCGCTCGCTAGCCGATCTTGTTCCGTGATCTCCTGTGCCTTGGCCTCAGCGAGAAGTCGTTTGAGCTCGGATTCCTTGGTTTTCAGCTTGAGCACCTGGGGATGCGTCTCGGCAAACCCTTGGGCCCGGGCTTCGGCGAGATCCTGTCTCACCGCGACGAGGCTCTGTTCGTAGGGCAGGGTGCGGGACTTCTCGGCCTGCGCTGCCGTCGTCCCAGAATCGAGCCTCTTGCGCGCCAGCGCGAGCTCTTGACGGGCACGCTGCAGTTGAGCTTTGAGCTGATCGCGCCGCGCCACGAGCGAGGCCCGACCACTGATCTGCGCCGCGGCGTTCTCGGGAAGAGCGTCCAGGTGCTTTTCTTTGAAGTCGCGAACCTTCGCCTCCAGCGCCTTGAGCTGATCTTCGTTTTCACGAAACTGCTTGCGCAGCAGGTCCACCTCGCTCTTGACCACAGCAATCGCCTTGCCGATCTCTTTCTCCAGGAAGTTCTTGACGTGAGCGGCCAGGAATTTCTCGGCGTAGCCGGCGTCCTCGTGCTTGAAGCGGAGAAGATAGTTTCCAATCCCCTCGGGCTCGAACTCCAGCGATCTCGCGGTCCTCTTCACCGCACCGAGCCCCGGGGTCTTGTTCCCCATCTCCTTCATCGTTTGGCGTACCAAATCGAAGTTCGTGAAGTTTTTGTCCGCGGTCTCAAAGTAATCAACCAGGCGGTCTCCCTCGCGACGCCGACGGCGAGGATCTTCACCTCGGAGCAAGATCTCACAACTTGCCACAGCCTGGGGAGCCCGAACTTCGATACTCGCGGCTCCCAAGCAAGCCATCACGAGAGCCGAGGCAAGGATGAGCTTCCAATATCTGACGAAGAATCGCCAAGCGAGAGCCAATCGGTCGAGGAGGGTATTGAGCGTCTGCAATGGATCGCCCGAATCTTCGCCTCCTTCCGGTTGCATGCTGTGATCCACTGAAGCGATCGCTGCAGACGGAGAACCCGAAGCAGCGCGTCGTTGCACCAGCGCCGAAGCTCCCCCGGTGTTCCCCGTCGCCGGCGTTGCCGTCAGCCGAGCCATCGCCCTGGTGTGCTGTTCGTCGTCTTCCGCGTCGGTGAGAAATCCAAAATTCGAGGTTCCACAGCGGACCACATCTCCCGCTCGAAGTTCCACGGCCTCTTCGACCCGAGAGTCATTGACAAAAGTCCCATTGGTGCTCTCCAGATCGACAACGAAACAACCACGGCTGTTCAGCAGCAGTTTAGCATGTTGATAGGAGGCGGCTTTCTCGTCGAGCCGAACGAGCGCACTACTGGCCCGGCCGATGATGTTCTCTCCAGATCTCAACCGAAACAGCTTCCCCGCGTGACGACCGCTCAACCCAACCAGAAACGCGGTCTGTGCTGCGCCTTCGGCGTCGACGTCACCGACAACGAGATCCAGCTCGCTCGCCAAAGAGGCGCGCTCGCGGCCGAGCGGCGGTGCTTCGTCCCCCGCGCCCCTGGGATGAGCGCGATCGACTCCACCTCCTTGTTTCATTTCCTCCGACGAATCGCGCGTCGGTCGTTGTTTGGCGTCCTTGGTGGATGATCCTTGAGGTGAAGATGCCGGGCGCTCTTTCATTGTCCTTCCTCTTGGGGCTCCACATCACCAAAAGGTGGAGAGATCTCGGGAACCACGGTATCGGGCTGCCCGGTTTCTTTGGGCGGAAGGCCGCTGTCGGGTCTCTCTTGGCTCACCTGAAAGAATTTCGCGAGCGATTCGGGCGAGGCAAGTGCCCAGCCCACAGCCAAAACAATGAGCACCAGCGCGACATAGAGCCCCCGGCGCGAATTTCCTTGCCGCCCTTCCCCACCGCGCCCCGAGAGCACCTCGGTATCCTCGGAAAAGCCAGATTGACTCGAGATGGGAGCGGTGTGCTCGGCAGCCGAGGCCGGCTCGGAGGACGGCGGTCCGCCCTTTCTGCGCGCATCTCCCGAAACAGGGGGAGTCTCCGAATTTCCGAGGCGTCCGCCACCTGTCACCGTGCCGCGTTGAGCCGCGACCCGACGCGCCTTGAGGCTCGGGGCGAGTGTCTGACGCACCCACTCACTGACTTCTGCCCGGGATGCGATGAGCCCCTCACGCTCGGCCGTACGCCTGAGCTGTGTGATCAACTCATCCGCTGACTGAAAGCGCCCCGAGGGATCCTTCGAGAGAGCCTTGAGACAAAGCCAATCGAGGGCAGGTGGCGGGCGCAAGCCGATCTCGCTGGGTTTGCTCGGCTGCTTGTGCACGATATTCCACCGCGTTTCCGCCGAGGTCTCTCCCGCAAACGGTTCGACGCCCGTGAGCCCTGCGTACAAGACCACACCCATAGAGAACAAATCAGAGCGCGGATCAGTGGTCGAGGATTCGAGCCGTTCGGGTGCAATGTACCGGGGCTTTCCGCGGAGCACCTCGGGAGAGCCGCTCGACTCATTGGTCTGGGCCACGCCGAAATCCGTCAATCGTGACGTCCCATCAACACCCACGAGAATGTTTTGCGGACAGACATCACAATGCACGATCCCCATCGGGCGGCCGTCTTCGTCGGTGGCACGGTGGGCAGCCATGAGCCCTTCGAGAGCCTCGAGAACGATAGTCACCACCAATCGGGGATCGCGTCCTTCTCCCGTGGCGCGATAGAGCTCGTGCAGGCTGCCCCCTTCAACGTAGTCGAGAACGATGTACGGCTCGCGTGAAGTTCCCACATCGACGACGCCAACGATGTTGGGATGATGAAGAGCCGCCAAGACACGAGCTTCGCGGCCAAAAGCCTCGACCGCCGCCGCATCGGTGGCCAGGTGAGCATGCAGCACTTTCATGGCAAACAAGCGACGGAACCCGGCATTCCCCGAAAGTCGGCACATGTAGACACTGCCCATGCCTCCGCTTTTGAGCCGGGCCAGGACTTCGTAGCGCCCCACCGTGGGCAATCCCGAAGTACTGTGGCCCGCCTCGAGGGCCACGGGAAGCGCCGACTGACTGGGAACGGATCCTGGCGACGGTGCATCGAGGGAAGAACTGGGAATTCTGCTCGGGGAAGGACGGTCGCTCGAATAGGGCGCCTTTTCCGAGCTGGGCGCACTGCTCGGGAAAGCTCTCGGAGAGCTTTTGAGAGCCTCGTCGAGCTGCCCGAGCTGGTCGAGCACGCTCTGATCGAGTTGCTCGCTGGGCACGGGCAGCTCGCTCTCCCGCAGTTGCCCCGCTGCGGCCTGCGAAATGGCTGCAGCCAGTTGATCCGAACTGGGCGGTCTGGGCTCCAACTTCGAGCCCGAGGAGGCGGAGCCGCCGATGACGGTCGCACCTGCGGGTTTCATCACTGCCGGGGCCGGCGCCTTTTCGTCAGTCCGGCGTCCGCCCGGGCTTTCTGCGTTCCTCGAGCCCCCCGGCGTCCCGGAATGGTGTTCGGGGGAAGCGCTCCTGGCGGCATCTTCGACGATTTTTCGCGCGTCCTGCGGCAGGTAGGCGGGCCCCGTGAGCGTCTTGTTGAAGGCCCCGCCGGTGAGAGTCCTCGCTGGCTTGGCCTGAGGCCAGGCAGGAGACTCCGTCTTATCAAGCCGCCCATTGGGCATGGGACGGGTCGGGCTGCTTGAAACCGGAGCAGGAGCCGGTTCGCTGGTCACGGCCTTCAGGCTCTCGAGGGTACGCGGCGCATAGGGACCCGGCTTCTTTTCCTCCTGCTGCGGTTGCGAGGGCCTTCGAGAAGGCCTCGTTGAAGGTCCTTTGGAGGGTTCTGTGGCCGCCTCCGGCACCGGGGGCGGGGATGAGCTGGAGGCGTCCGGTCTCCCCCCACCTGGTGACTTGCCAGACCCCCCAGCACCTGGCCGCGTCGAGCCCCAGCCATCAGCAGGACGCCTTTCACCAGCAGAGCCGCCGGCAGCCGATTCCTCGGAGCGAGCTCGCGGCCCTTCGGGAACCACTGGCGTATCGCGAACTGAAGAAAGCTCGTCGGCACGGCTTTCCGGCTGCTTGGTTCGTTTGAGCACGGTCGCGCCGAGCACTGCCGACCTTCCCCGCTGCTCCTGAGAGGCCCCGTGATTCCTTCGTTCTTGACGTTCACCAGCTGCTCCAGGCTCGATCCCGGCGCGGAATCCCGCTTTTTCGGCATCCCCTTGGGGGTGAGGGGTTGCCGAAGCCGCTCCTCTCGCTGATCTTTGCCTCATCAGTTTTGTGTCTTGTTGGTTCGCGTCCTTTTGTGGATGCGAACTCGGCTCGAAATTCTCCTGCGCCGGGCTTTCTTTTGCCGTACTCCCCTCTGCCCCGGCCTTGGACTCCGCCGTATTCCCCGTCGCCCCTGCATGGGAGACGGCATCAAGCGATTGTCCTCCGGGAACTGATGGAGCCTTGGGGATTGCTCCAGGGAGCACACGTTCCTCTCCATGGTTCTTGCTGGGCACTTCCGAGTAACCGGTGTCCCGAAGTCGCTCCTTTCCCCCGGAGAAACGCGCGGGCACGGAACTCCTGCTTTTTTCCCGTTGATCGGAAGTATCCGCCGCATCTCGAGGCTCGGCCGTATTCCGGGGTTCCGCCGAGGGGATTGGGGCTTGAGCACTCTCCCGTCGATCCGGCGTTTCCGCTGTTTTCTCCGATTCCTTCGGCTGCGGGTGGGCTTCCCGGCCCACTTTCACGCCCTCCTTCGAGCCCTCGCTTTCCCCAAGACCCACAGGAGGCGGTGTCGACGACACGGTATTGCCTTCGGCTCCCACCACAATCCGCCCACGCGGCTTGGCTCCCTTCACCGAGAGAGGAGATGAGGGGGTGGGCCTGGCCTTTTTTGGGGGAAACGGTTTGTCTCGCGAAGCTGTCATCTTATGCGCGCCGGATAGTCGCCAGCACCAATCAGTAGGCGTTGGATCGTACTCGACGCCCGAAAACCGTCAAAAACACGATCTGAAGGTCCCAGAGCAAACTCCAGTTGTCGATGTAGTACAGATCGTGCTCGACGCGATGTTCCATCTTTTCCAAAACTTCGGTTTCTCCACGCCAACCGTTCACCTGCGCCCAACCAGTGATGCCTGGCTTCACCTTGTGCCGGAGCATGTAACCTCGAATCCGCCCTCGGTACATTTCGTTGTGAGCCACGGCATGGGGACGCGGTCCCACCACGGACATTTCCCCGGAAAGAACGTTGAGAAACTGGGGCAGCTCGTCGAGGGAAGTACGCCGTAGAAAAGCGCCGACACGCGTCACTCGCTTGTCGTCCTTTTGAGCTTGGACAACCTGAGACCCATCGTCGAGTGTCGTCATCGTACGGAATTTGAGGACCTTGATGGGCTGGCCGTTGAGACCGTAGCGCGTTTGACGAAAGAAAACAGGCCCCTTGGACGTCACCTTCACGGCCAAGGCGATGATCAGCATCGGCACAGCAACCAGGAAGAGGATGAAGGAAGACAGAACGATGTCCTCGACCCGCTTCACCCAACCTCCTAGCCCCTCGAAAGGCGTATCGAACACGCTCACCACCGGCACGTCTCCCACCGTGTCCCAGCGAGCCTGCATCAAATCGAAAATGAACAGATCGGTGGCCACGTAAACGGTCGCGGTGGTGTCGGCAAGCTCAGCGATGATTTTCTTGATCCGTCTTTCCGCTCGCAGCGGGAGAGCAATATGAATGGCATCGATTTTTCCGGCGCGGGCGTCGTCGACCAACTGCTGCAAGCCCCCGATCAGCGGCTTGCGACGAAGGTGCTTGCTCGCCAGCCGCGCTGGCGTCCGGTCGTCATAGAAGCCGACGACGCGATTGCCCGATTGAGGATTGGCCTCGATCCGTCGCACCAACTTGGCTCCCAAATCCGTCGCCCCGGCGATCGCCACCCTCCGGAGATTATTGCCTTGAAGACGAGTGCGTCGCAGAAAGAGACGAGCTGCCACCCGGACCAGCTGCATCATCAAGGGTGCAGCGACGACCCACGCTACGGTGGCCACTCGAGAAAACTCCTCGGTGGTCTTGGAAAGGAAGGCGACGAACAGAAGTGCCGGAACCGTGCAGAGCCAAGTCAGCGCGACCGAGGCCGCTTCCTCGCGAATGGGCTTCCCCCGCCAAGAGCGGTACAGGCCCATCGCCGGGGCCATGAGTTGAAACCACACCACGGCCAGCACGGCGGCGATCGTCAAAGGGCGTGACCATCCGTGATCGTAGAGGGCGTTCGCGAGAATGAGCGTTCCCGCGATGATTGTCGCGTCGAGGAGCTTTTGAGCAAGCAGGATCCATCGCGCGAAAGGCCGTAGCCTTCCAGTGCCCTTCCTGCGGGAACTCTTGCGCTCGTGGTCTCCCATCACCTACTCGCCAGAACCTGGTACTTGGACTGAAACAATGAACAGGCGCTGCTTGCCTTCAGCCCAAGCGCATGGCTATTGCCGCCTCGGCTATTTCACTCGCAGCGAATTCCGTTATAGCACAGGTTCTTTACTTCACTATGGTCACTTTCTGGACTTCACCATGGTCACTCTTCGCAGTGCCAAGGAGGCGAACGAATCGGCCCACCCCGAGGCGGCAACCAGACCTGGGACATGGTTTTTTCGCTCCCTCAGCTCGAGCACGAAGAAAAACAAGCCAGGGCAAAGCTCGGTCTCGCTTCTCCCCACGGGAATGTCCCCAGAGGAATGCGAATCGTCTCCCCAAGGGAATGCGAACCAAGCAGCAAAGAGCGCGTTTCGGGCCGCGGAGGCGATTGCGGTCGGCAGATAGCAAGTCGCCCACCTTCCGTCGAACGCTCTCGAACGGCGGAGTCGATTGCCGTCTTCCCTCACGCCTGCTCAACTCGCTGGCATCATGAAGATTCTCGTGACCGGGGGGGCCGGATTCATTGGCTCGAACTTCCTTCTCGAGTCGGTCAGGCAGCGACCCGACGACCATTTCGTCAACCTCGACGCACTGACCTACGCGGCCAACCTGCAGAACCTGACGTCCATCTCGGAGCTCTCCAACTACGAATTCCACCAGCTCGATCTCCGAGACTCCGAGCGCGTCGCCGAGCTCTTGGCCCAGGTGAGTCCAGATGTCGTATTCCACTTCGCGGCCGAGAGCCACGTGGACAGGAGCATTCTGGGACCCGCGGCGTTCGTCGAGGCCAACGTCATGGGAACCTTCAACCTTTTGGAAGCTGCCCGACGCCTGCCGCGCCCCCCTTTATTTCATCATGTCAGCACGGACGAAGTGTATGGCTCCCTCGGTAGCACCGGCCTCTTCACGGAAAAGACCCCCTACGATCCTTCTAGCCCCTATTCTGCCTCCAAGGCCTCGAGCGACCATCTGGTCCGCGCCTATCAT
>CAYTRQ010000097.1:0-11642 GCA_964440025.1 uncultured Polyangiaceae bacterium
TCTGGGAGTGCTTCGAAACCGCTCGAAACGTGAGTTGCCGAGGCACTAGAACGTCGGTGCATCATTCCGAGGCACAACCGTCTGATCCTGATCAGCCTGATTCGCCCTATTGAACCGCTCCTGGCCTGTGGTGCCACGGTCAAGGACCGACGTGGCCGCCAGTGGCCCTTCGAAGCCTCCCGTCGTCATGAGGGCTTCGGAGGGCGAGGGGCTGGGACATGTTGTTGAACAAGCCTTTAGCGGTTGGTTTCGAATGAGATGGCATCCTGCTGTGAAGCGAGAGCCTTCATCTGTTGTTCTGCTTCTTGATCGTCGAGGAGCTTCGCCCGGAAAAAGGCTATGGTAAAAGCTGACATCAGCGTTTGCGCTGACTGTTTTTCCCAAGCTGGGTCCTCACAGAAGATTCCATACTCGTAGGCACTCAGCTGCGACGTCCAAGGCATGCTCGAGCAAGGGTTGGCGGGGAGCATATGGCTCCCGCTTTCAAATCCAACCAGTGCCTTCTCTTTCGAATTGGAGAATTCGAAGGCCATTTGCGCTCCCAATTCCCAGGGAGTTCCAAAGTCCTCGGTGCCTCCCATCGCAAGCAGCGGAAGGGTCACCTCCTTCAGGCCCTGCTCTCCAAAAAGATACGCGTCTCCGGAGATCGGCAGGACGGCTTTGATCCGAGAGTCACCCATGGGAGGGCCGACGGAGTCGAGCGAATCGGAAAAGCCAGCGAGATCAGCAATTTCTTCAGGGCTCCCCATGAATGGCGCGCACAAGAATGCTCGTGGATCCTCTTCGTCCAGTTTGGCACAGAAGTCCTGAAAGTCTGCGAGATGAATTCGTGCTCCGGCACTGGCGAGCGCTGCGTATCCTCCGAACGAATGCCCCGCTACACCGATATGCTCGAGGTCCATGGCCCGACCGAGCTCCGGCCGATCGCGTTGTGCTTGTTCGGCGAAGTCGATCGTAGCGCGAAGTGCTTCCGGTCGGCGCCGTAATGTCGTCGCGGCTTGGAGCCAGTCCGACTCGGCGTGTTCGGGTGCCAGGATAACGAACCCGTGTGAAGCAGCCTGTTCCAAGAGTGAGCTATAGAACTCGGGAGACAGCGAGTAACCATGGGAGAAGATGATAACTGGGAAGGGCCCGGTTTTGTTGTTGACGGGCGCGTCCAGCGCGGCTCGTCCCTTGACGATCGCGTCATCGAAATCCTGCCATTCAGAGTACTTGAACGTGAGTGGATATTCGATGCTTTCATCTTCTCGGGTCGTGTCCGCCGGGTACCAGATCTTGATCACCAATGGGGTATCCTTCCCCGCTGGTTGCCAGTTGACGGTCCGGAAGCCGACGAGTTCTCGGCCTCGCTGATCGTAGGGGATCGGCTTTTTTTGGTCGTCGGGAAGTTTCCCATCGGAAGCAGGGCCGTCGAAGTGGCAGCCACCAAGGATCAAGACGGCCATCAAAGAAGAGGCCAGAACCTGCAGCGTTCCCGGCTGCGCAGGCCTTCCGCGGAGAGCTGAGGAGAACCGGGCGTTTCGTCGAAATCTGCGAAAGAGCATCATTTTTCCCTTTAGTGCTTGAAGACTTGTCTCTCGAGCAGCGCCGCGTTCCGGCACTGAGCTTACTTAGTAAGTTTACTATGTAAGCTTACGACGTAAGTCTGTCAAGCGGAGACTGTCGCCCGACTTCCAGGAACGGAGGTCGTTGCAGATCGTTTCGCGCCCGAAGGCGGTTCAGGAGTGCGGTCACCGCGCTATCGAGTCGGGGCGTCTCTCCAGGCGCAAGCTCACCAGCGGGTCGGTGCTATCGCTCGAGAAGCTGCTGGAAACTCGACAGAATGAGCTCGAGGCCGAATTCGAACTCCTCCTGGAAGTCGAGCTTTTGATCCGTGGCCTCGGGGGCAGCGGTCTTTTGTTGTTTTTTTTCCTGAACGTACTGCATGAGCTCCACCACATAGGGATAGGCCTGTGTTGAAACCCGAGGCAGCATACGTTCCACCACGTCCGGAAGCTGCTGGGAGTCATAGGGCCACGCGGTTTGCTGAAAAGCGAACCCGTAGAGATAACTGTCCAACGTGAGCAGAGCACGATGAGCCATTGGGATAGAAAAGCCTGCTTGACGCAGGCAAGCAAGTACGGCGTTGTGCTGAGTGAGTTGTACCGATCCCGAAGCTCGTGATTCCATCAATGGAGCTGCCCAGGGGTGACGCAGAAGAGCGACATGCATCGAGTTTCCGCGCCTTCGGAGTTCATCGCGCCAATCGTCTTTTGCTTGGGGAGCATAGATTTCGCTCATGACGAGCTCCACCATGCCATCGAGCATTTGATCCTTGTTTGCGATGTGATTGTAGAGCGACATGGCTTCCACCCCGAGTTCTGTAGCCAATCTGCGCATCGAAAGAGATTCGACCCCTCGTTCGTCTGCCAATCGCAGGGCGGTTTGCAGGACACGTTGCTTGGTGAGCGGTTGTCGTTTTCGGTGAGCTGTCTTCGTGCTTTTCTTGGTGGCCATGGGATGGAGGGCGGCTTGGTCTCGGAGACTGCAGGCCGGGTCGGACTTGAGAAAGCGTGGCTAGTTCTCAACCGAAAAGGAAGCGAACGAGCAAGCAAGACCGCATTCGACGGCGAAAAATGGGGGAGCTCAGAGGGAGCTTTCGAGCCCGGGAACGCAGAATACCCCCGAATTGTTGTAGGGATAGTCGCTGAGCTCGCCGGTTGGCGAATCAGCGATCTTGAGGAAATATTGCCCCAGTCGATGTCCGTCCTCCCCGATTGTCCCATCCGGGTAGGAAACATTGTGTGACAGGTCGAATGCCACCGGCGCGCCTTCTGACAAAGTCCACGTTTGCAGTCCTAGGTCTGCGGCGCGGATGTAAGCTTCGACGACGAAGCCCCCTTGTCGAGGAGTGGAGATCCAGCTGCCCATGAAGTCCCCAATGCTGCCAAAAGTTAGATAGGTTTCTGCCCGGCTCGAATCCGTCGTGTTCGTAGCTGGCGCCGCAATGATGAACTGTCGGGTTCCCGGATCGTCATAGAACCCTGCGGGGGCGAAGCTGGCATCATGGTCGACATAGAGCTCGATGCCGTCGCCATGGTATGCAGACTGGTCTTGCTCCGGAGGTTGTCGATCTGGGTCCGTGATATCGACGAAGAAGTACAGACCGTCAGTGAGCCAGGCCACGGCGAATTCAGCGCTGACCCCATCGGGAATGCTTTGATACTCGGGACCATTACCGGTTGCGTATTGGAATCCTTCGGGAACGAGTGGCTGAAGAGAGAGTGTGGGTTCGAGGACTCCGTCGATCGTTGGAGTTGTCTCCAGCTGCGTGAGTTGATTGCAATAGGATGTGGAAGGCTCTCCTCCGGAACCCGACGCGCCGCCCGTGGTTCCTCCTCCGGCTGTGCCTCCGCCGGCGGTGGCTTCTCCTCCGGTCCCTCCTTCTCCGGCTGCGCCCCCACTGGCGATGACTTCGCCTCCGCTTCCTCCTCCTGTTCCGCCGCGCCCCCCAGCCGAGCTCGTTCCGCCGTTTGAATTCGCGCTTCCTGTTCCGCCCCCACCGGCGATGACTTCGCCTCCGCTTCCGCCAGTCGGGTCAGCGACCGAATTCGAGCTGGCCGCGCCGCCCGAACCCCGGCCGCCGGACGTATCTCCTCCTTCGGCGGAAGCGCCAGCCGCCGCACCGACTCCGAGGTTCCAGCTACTGGTCTCATAGTCGAAGCGGCAGGATGTGAGGATCCCGAACCAGGTGACAATCCAAAGACTGTGAAGGTGGTAAAAGCCCACATTCCCACTTTGGCAGAATTCGACCGGCTGGTCGATGGGGGCTCGTGAGTCACGCCTTTTTTTAGTGACCCTTTTTTTAGTGACCTTATGTAGGTCATGGGTTTTTATGACCTTATGTAGGTCATGGGGAGCCAACGGCTCGGTGAGGGAGGCCTCTTGCTCCATCGAGAACACCGCCGCTGACATGTTTCCGCGCCGCCTGCCTCATCGAGGTCCGCATCGCCTTCGTGAGGGGGCCAAGGTAGCGTCCGTCGGGCGACAAAAACGGTGGGTATCGAGTGACTCGAAGAGGTGAGCTCGGAAAGTCGGGGCTATTCGGGAACGAAATCTGCTGCACTTTCAGTGGGGTGCAGCGTTTCGATCACTCGAGCTCCCAGGACTTTCACACGGCCGTCGGCGAGGCGTTCGTTGGCAAGCTGATAGAGCCAATGTGCGAGACGTTCGGAGGTGGGAGTAAACGGAAATACGGCGACTTTGATGTTGCCTGGCCACTCGTTGCGCGCTAGCGCAAGCTTTCCGTCCGTATTCCCTTCCAGTCCAGGTTGTCTGACCCCAGGCTGACCATGGGTGGCTGCACGTGATGCATAGAGGCGATCACCGAGGGCAGCGAGCGGTTCGCGATTTTCCTGCCAACTCGTTTCCCCCAAAGCCAGGCTGTGATCGAGAAGAGAGTGACAAGGAGAGAGCACCTGCTCGTGGAGGATGTCGAAATCAATGACAAATCCCTGGTGATCGAGCTCGCGTGCGCCAAGGGTCACGCGGAACATCCACGTGTGTCCGTGCAAAGAAATGCAAGGACCCATGTGGCCCCGCACGTGATGAGCGAAATGAATATGGACGCCGTCCGTAACCCGAAACATCGCAGCAGACCCTTAGATGAGCGAGCATGATTGCCCGGGACCACTGGGGAGCTTTTCCCGAGAGGTCGGTGGGTTGGAATCGTTTGCTCGCATGATGACCGTTCTCTCGAGAGCTTCACCTCGCCGAGGACGGTGGCTTAGCAGACCCCGCGTACCGCCGCCACGAAGGCAGCCATTCGATCGGGGTCTTTGCTTCCGTCTTGGCTCTCGATTCCGCTTGAAACATCGACGCCTCGCGGGTGGACGGTGGAGATGGCATCCGCGACGTTTCGGGCCTGAAGGCCGCCAGCCAAGAGCAAGGGGACATGCTGGGCAATATGGCGGGCACGCTCCCAATCCGGAGGGATCCCTCGACCGCCTCCTCGAGGGCCGTCCAGGCAAACCGTACTCGAGACGAGGTCGCTGTCCCGTTCCTGTCCGTCGACCGCTCGCTCGATGTGTTTTGCGACATGGGGATGATCGAAGAAAACAGGGAGCACAGGACGGCCACCGAGTTGTGTGGGGCAGGCGTCGGTGGCGACCCTCTGCACTGCGTCGAACCCGAGATCCAAGATGCGTTTGCAATCGTCCAGCGGCATGGTTCCAACCACTGCAATCCGTTGGAGCCCCGCGCCCCGCGCCGCTCGCAGAAGCTCCCGCGCGGCTGTTAGTGAAAGGGGAGTCTTGGCGTCTTGTGCGAAAATGAAACCCAACGCATCGACATTCAATTGGCAGGCGTGTTCAACGTCGACGGAGCGAGTGAAGCCACAGAACTTGATCAAGGTATGTTTTCCGGGTGCCATGGGAGTTGTTTTGTGGCTTCCTCGTTCCGTAAGGTTTCGTGGTGTGAGTGATAGGCAAGGGGATCTCCGCCACGGCAGCTTGGACAAGCAACGGTCTCGTCAATCTTCGTGGTCGCTCTCTTCGCGGTCGCCCTCTTCGTCGCCCCCATGGTCGTGTTCGGCCCCATCGATGGCGCATTCGCCCTCGCCTTGGAAGTGTCCCTGGGTTTTGAGTTGCGCTCTCACATAGGTGAGCATATTGTTAATTGGGGTCAGTGGTGAGCCGCCCAGCTTGAACCGTTCGTCGATTTCTGGAAGATCCGCTGGAGCAACTTGTTCGAGCTCTTCGGAGGTGACGGTCCCGTCGAGGTCGAGATCGCAATCCGCGAGCCATTGAGCGGTGCGGAGGACTCCCCCTTCAGAACCTTCCGGGAAGCCGTTGAAGAAAAGATGGTCGCCGTGGATGGTCAGGGCCACCGTCTGAGCAGCTCCCTCCGAAACCGCCACGCCGGGGACGCCATCGATTTCGCAAGGGCCAAACTCGGTGGTGGCAGCCGTTTCGATGACGAAATGAACCGTCGGGGCGGCATAGCAAGCGTCACCCCCGGCATTCTGTCCGACGGAAGTCATCTCGCTCGAGGGTGTCGCTAGTGCTGCGGGGGGACAAGATCTCCCTTGATCCTGCTGAAGTCGTCCTTCGACGAGGTGAGTGTGCTCTCCATCAACCAGGCGTTGAAGCTCGCTTTCAGAGACGCTGCTATGGGTGACAGGAGAGGAGCCCCCTTGGGTGTAAAAGAGATCGTGGCGACCTTCAGGGATTTCCTCGAGTTCCCAGAGTGGCTCTCCCTGGGCACGGAGCTCCATGAGATCGACAGCGAAGACGGTTTCGTTTCCCGCGACCTCTTGACCTATAGAAGAGTATAGTTCTACTCCACCAAGGGTAACGATATAGCGTTCGAATTGGACGTTCCATCCGTCCTGGACTTCAGTGGTAGAAGTACCGGCAGTCAGTCCGTCCTGAATCACGCTCTCCGGTTCCAGCAAAACGGTCAATTGTCCGGTTCCGGCTCCCTCCGAGCAGGACAGACAGCATAAGAGGAGCCCAGGGACGAGGGCGGCGCGAGCTCCCAACCAGGTGTATCGATGCATGAACCGCTAGTTATCGCAGAACATTGTCTCCTGCAATGGAATTGCGATAATGATTCGGGTCGGACAACTGACCCTTGCCTTTTTTCGTGGTGGCTGTGACAAGGTTCCCCCTGTCGAGGGTCCTGGTGTCTGAGAATCTGACCGTCTCCCGCTTTTCTTATCCCGGTCACATCGAATTCCTGAACCGAGCCTTGGGGCCGGTCTGTCGCGCTACGTCGCTAGGAGATCTTTCCGTTGATTCGATCGCGCACGCGGCGTTGAGGCACGAGGGAAAAAATTCCGTGTCGCGCTCGGAGCGCGATCGACTGCTGGGCCCAGAGTTTGACCAGATGATGGGAATGCTGGTGCGGGGGGATTTCCCGCCGCTGGGCCGCATTCAATATCGAGCCACGCTGGTTTCGGCTGCAGTGAACCGCATCAAGCTCGAGCGCTATCTGGAGGCCGGCAAGCCCCTTGGAGTGATCGAGGCTCCGATTTTCGTTCTGGGGCTACCGAGAACGGGAACTTCTTTGGTTCAGCGCTTGATTGCCGAAGATCCTTGTCGGCGCGGGCTCCGGACCTCGGAACTTCAAAGCCCGATTTCCGATGAGGGGCCAGCTTTTCTCAAGCACCTCAAGCGACACGCGTATGGCAGCTTGGTTTCTCTCGTCTACCGCGTGTTTACTCCGGAGTTGACCAAGATTCATCATACCTCGGCGAACTCGCTAGAGGAGTGCTGGATGCTCTTCATGCCGAGCTACTCGTCTCTGGTCGCCGACTATCTTTTGCCTCATCGAAAGTTCGGTGACTATCTCGTGCACAACGGGCTTTTCGAGGCGTACGGGAGATATAAGAAACTTCTGGCCATTTTGGCATTGGAATCTCCTGACCGAAACTTCGTTCTCAAGAGTCCCGAGCATCTCTGGTTCCTGCCGGCGTTGCTTCATCACTTTCCCGACGCCCGGGTTATTTGGACACATCGCGATCCGGTGAAGGCGCTGGCATCCTATTCCGCTCAGGTTTCGCTTCCTGCCAGGCAGCACCGAGGACGTATCGATCCCGTCGAGATCGGTCAGCGGGTGCTCTGCCGCTTTCAGCAGGGACTCCAAGTTGGTCAGGAGACCTGTGAGAGAAATCCTGCCGCACGGATTTCCCATGTGCACTATTCGGATCTCATCTCCGATCCACTAGGAGCTGTCGCTCGAGCCTATGAGGACCTCGATTTGGAGCTCACGGAGAGCCATCGCAGGGCCATGCAAGCGTTCTTGAATCGGCCTCAGCGTGACAAACACAAGAATCGCTATCGTCTCGACGTATTTGGATTTCGTGAGGATGATGTCGAGCCACGTTTTCGTGACTACAGAAGCCGCTTTGGTGTTGAATCGGAACGGGGTTTTGAGCCGGCGTTCTAACGCGACGCGATCAGATCGACCTTGAACGGAGAATCGGTGCGGGAAATAGCCAGGAGACCTCCTCGAGTCGTCCGAACGCGGGTGGAGTGGGGACGGGGTGCCCGAAGCTTCATTTCGAGTCCGGCGATTTCCTGCAGAATCGGGTTCAAAAGGCCAAGGTCAGGAGCGAGGCGGTCGCTGGAGATCCAGTCTTGGGAAGTGACGATCAAGCCGAGTTGTCCTTCGATGCGAGCAGTGATCTCCCGTTGAAGTTCCGAGTCGACTCGGGGGCTGATGAGCTCGGGTTGCGTGAGAGTGATGTGCTGCTCGTTCACGCCGGGAGTGGCTGTGACGATAGCGGAGCCACAGTATCGGCCCGCCACGTCGATTTCGAATTGAAGCTTTTCGCCGGAAACGTCCGCGCTTGTCGGTGTGAGCATCAGCGACGTCCGTGAAGAAGCGTCGAGCTTGCTTTTGAGGCTAGTGAGGATCTCGTTCGTTTCGAAAAATTGTGGAATGCGAAGGCGAGGCGACTTCGGCAGTGGTCGGGTTTCAAGTCGTGGAATGGCCGGACGAGCAAGTGTTGCGTTGCACTGGGTATTTTCGATCATCCCCCGAGCCCCGAGAGCTAGCCGGAGTCGCGATCCGTTGATTTCCGGTTTCGAGAGGAAGAGCCGCTTGGGTCGAAGAGCCAGACAGGCGTCCGTCTCGACCTCGACGGGTTTTTCGAGCGCGGACATGGCGTCATTGATGAATGGGGTGAGTGATGGAACCCGGGAGGCGACCCGCCTCTGCGCGTCCCTCAGTTGCCTTTTGACGATGCGCGTTACGTGCTCCGTAACGTCAAGCCCGATCCTGCATCCTCGCACCACCCGCTCGGTTAAAGTGATGGGGGGAATTTCCCCGTTCTCCAGCTCGGTAGGAACAATGGCCTGGATATCGTATTTCGGAGTGCAGGCGCCGTAGGACAGACACGCGCTGCCAATTGGTTTGCAGATACTGATGTCGATTTCGAGAGGAAGATGAAGGACCAATCGGCTACTTGATGTCTCGAGGCGGAGGGTCGAGCGGGTGACGTCGTAGCTGACTCGACCAGGGGCTCCAATGGGTCGGTCTTTTTCCCGAGCAAGCCGCCGCGGTAGGTAGCGTTCGAGCTGTTGGATCAGAGCTTGAACGGGAGCTTCGACCTCGAGCCAGAGCTGTCCCTTGACCTCGTCTCTTCGCTCGACAGGAACCAAGGGTGGTGTGATGGCTTGGGGAAGCGCGATGCACGTGTTCCTGTCGGCTTTCTTCAGCGCCGGCTCTGTTGCTTGTGGTTGCGTGGGAACACGTGGGCTCGCTTGGCATGCGGCAAGCAGCCAGAAAACGCTGCCGAGAAAAGTGACACAGCCCAAACTGCGGTGGCGTGGTCGGCTTGGGCCTGATCGATCGACGAAGCTCCTGCATCTGCGTTTGCCGATGCCGGCTCGGCAACGAAGGTGGCGGGTGGACTGGAGTCGGACGCTCAAAGATTGGGTGGTTCCCTTGAAGTATTCTCTTCTCATTAAAAATATTGTCTACATTTCTGGATACCTGTTCGAAGATTCAGCATCGCGCCGGGCCAGGTGTAGGTAGCATGGCACGATTCAAGGAGCGGAAAATTGGCAGAAGGTTTTTCATCGAAGCTCGAAGCGCACAGCGAACGCTATCTTTCATTTTTGTTGCAATATTCCCTCGCGGAAAAGTGGATCACTCCTGACGAGGTCCTTGAGGAGTTCCCTCCTGAAGCGCTCATGACGGCGCTTGAAAGCGCCGCTGAGCTCCGTTCGAGGATCTTGGTCAAGGCCGCAGGTGTCCATGAAAAGATCGCCCCCAAAAAATCAACGCGGGCGGCGTCCGAAGACCTGCAGATAGCTCTCGATGAGCAGGTCTGTTCTGCGGACGACGTGCTTCAGATCTTTTCTGCCGACGAACAGGTCAGGTATCTGGATCAAAAAGCCATTTGGCGCTTCCTCCATCGCGATAGCTTCTATGAGGAGGCTTCGGAGCGTTCTAAACAGCGCGTCCTATTTGCAATACAGACGGCGCTCGACGAGGAGCTGCTCGATTTGTCTTCTCTCGTCCAGGCTGTCACTCCCAAGAAACTGGCCGAAGAGCTTCCGCGAGAGATTTTGGAGCGAGCGCTCGTCGAGGCTATTTCTTCTGGACTAGGAGGAGCACCGTTTGATGCCGAGACTTTGGTGTTGTCGGTTCCCCTGAACGAATGGGTCGAACATCTCCCGCTGCCCTATTTGTGGACGGAGGTGATCGAGTCGAACGTCGGTGTTTCAGCCGGCTATTTGGACGCCAAGAGCGAGGCGGGGTCTGCGGAAGCCAAGAGCCAGGATCAAGAGGCCGTCGAGATCGATCCAGACGAAGAAGAGGACGTGTATGAGGCGAGCGTTGAGAGCGGTCCCGATGTCACAACTGAGCCCGTGAGCGAAAGGAGCCAGGAAGAGGTCATTGCACGCACTCGGGCGCTGGAGAATCTCCGAAACCTTGGTCGAGAACCTCGGCATCCCGAGAATCTCGCGACGCCCCTTCTTCTGGCCATCGATGGAATGTACGCCGAGCTCGTCACTCTCAGCGATGATGAGTCGCGAGCTGATTGCATACGGGAAGCATTTCCCAATGAGAAACTGCTCGAGCAAGCTCTTTATTCTCTGGCCGAGACTTTGGACCCGCGCCTCGACGAGCAGGAGCTGCGAGCCAAAAATCCCGGAATCGACTCTCTCATTCAGCTGGTTCTCTATGAGGAACGGCGGAGAGACAGCAATGCGCCGAGCCGCAGCTCGTCCCCGCCTCCCGCTTTGCAATCCAGTCCCGGAGAAAGCTCTCCTTTTTCGGGATCCCGTCGTTCTGTGCCGCCGGCTCCCCTTCCTCCGCCACCGCCCAAGGCCAACTGAGAGCCGTCGCCCGAGTGTTCGGGCCAGGTGCATAAGGCGAAGAGACCGACCCCAGGAGAAGGCAGAATGTCATCCCTATTTGCAACGGTGGCCAACGCCGCCGCCATGGCTACGCTTGTCTGTTTGATGACCGGAGTCGGCCTGGCACTTCCCACGTCTCTTGGGGAGCTGAGCCGATCTCTCGATCGAAATTTGGCGCTTCGGGCGGCTGCGATCAATTTGCTGGGTGTGCCGCTTCTGGCGGTGCTGGTTGCCCTAGCCTTTTCGTCGAGCCGACAGCTCACCATCGCTCTGTTGCTCTATGGCTGTCTTCCTGCAGGTCCGGTTTCCCTCCTTTTCGTTTCCCAGCACCCGCTTGCGCTTTCCCGCGCTACGGCGATCGTTTTGATGCTTCAAGTGTTGAGCGTGCTGATTTCCCCGCTCTTGCTTATCTCTCTGGGCCAGGTGTTGCTGAGTCAGCCGGCATTTGGACAGCCGCGCGCCGCAGCTCTTGGTTTGTTGACACAAATGGTCGGGCTCGAGCTCGTGCCCATTTCGCTCGGTTTCTTTTTCGGGAGACTGAGGCCTCATCGACGACATTTCTTCCGACGTCGGTTGCGAAGTCTGGCCAGTCTTTGCTTGCTCGTCGCAGTTATCGGCTTTTCTTACGTCTATCGAGATCGTTTCCTCGACCGAGAATGGTTTTCTGGTCTTCCCGCTTTCCTTCTATTTGGAGTTGGCGCTTGGGGGATTGCCTTTCTAGGTCGGGGCAAAATGTCCGCTCTCGATTCGGCCCAGGCGAAGAGCGTGTTCGTCTGCTGGCGTTCCATG
>CAYTRQ010000097.1:11652-15254 GCA_964440025.1 uncultured Polyangiaceae bacterium
CCGCAATATTTCCCTGGCGGTAGTGATCAGTGGGACGACCACGGAGCTCAACAGCTCGGTGCTTTTCGTGCTTCTGGGGGCGGTCGTCACGACTCTTTTGGCTCCTGTCCTCAGAATGCTTCGGCGGCGGCCCCACACCTGGGGATTGCCCGAGTCCACTCCTTCGGGGTGAGGAGATACGTTCTCATCCGAGGGAGACCATTAGTGAACCGAGGGTTGCTGCCATTCGAGGCCCACCACGAGTCGATAGTGAAGCGTCGAGACGCTGGGGTGACCGAGCGCTGCTGCCACCCACGTGGCAGTGAGGGGATCGATCGTCATCCTGAGGGAGCGCCCCAAAGCGATTCGCACACCGGCCGGCCGAATATCTAGGAAGAATCCAGCCGCGGGAGCGGATCGCGCTGCGGTTTCCTGCACGAGGACCGAGGGCCCCACGGCGAGGCTGGAGCGAAAGGAGGTCCAATACAGGGCTTCGATGCCAACTCCCAGGTTGAAAAAAGCCGGTTCGGCGTGAAGTCTCGTTTCCGTGGAAACCCAGATACTGTGTTCGACCAATGCAAAGAAGCCGATGCGCCAGCTCTCAGGAGATGAAACGCAGCGGGTTCCCAAGCGAAGTTGCGGTCCCCATGTGATGTCCATCAGTCCTCGATGCGGGGCTCCTGACAGGAGAGAACCGTGGACTTCCGCGGCAACGACGAGCTGTCTTCTTTTGGAAGAAACTGGTTTTTCCTCTGCGCGCGCCGGCCAAGGAAGCAGCAAGAGGAAGCAGTAGAGGGACGTTTGATGAACGCGCGCCCGGGGGCAAGCCTTCCGGGTTATTGTACGGCGGCGCCAAGAGGACTTTCGTCGCAGCAGACCAAGGAGCGCGAGCGATAACCCTGCCAAAGGGGCGCTAGGGCTTCCGGAGATGAGGGGAGGAGGAGAGAATCGACATCCTAGCGTGTCTTCGAGCAGGGGTTGGGTCGGAGCTTCGCTGATCTTGTCGAGCCAACTAGTCTGACAGTAGCGACCGGCTTCCGTGCAGCAGCTGCCCTCCAATGTACCAGTAGCCGCCAGGGCTTCAGCACATTGATCCGAGTACTCCAGCCATCCACAGTCGAGATCTGGAGTCTCCTGGTTGCAAGCAGAAAGTCCGCGGTTGAGTCGAGTCGGGTTGCCCTCGGCAAATGCCGTTGCGGCCTGCGTCAGGGCAATGCTGACCCTCTCGACTTGCTCGACAAGTGGCGAGAGCTCTTCATCGCGACATTGGTCCATCGCGCGAGAATGCGCCCGCCCGTCGCGGCTTCGCTCGAGCGAGCCTCCCGCGGCTTCGACGAAGTTGAGAACCGAGAGCACTTGTCTCCCGTCGCTCGTCCGAATCGTATGCGAGTACGAATCCTGCAGCGTATGCAGAGCCTCACCGAGGATGAATCCCGGTTCCCACACTTCCACGTCGATCATTCCCGAATGCTCCCAGTAGAGGGAGAGGGTTCGGAGTTGCTGAGAGGGGGACCGCGCCCTTGCCGAGGCGAACGCCTCTATTTTTCCTTCGAGGATTGATTTGGTGCGTTCGAGGACGAGCTGGTCTGCTCCCGGGCCGTCATCGTCGGCGGCTCGCAAGCAATGAACATATTGTTGCTGGGCATTCGCGTCGGAGTGAACCCGGCGCAGGGAATTGGTGGAAAAGACCGAGTGGCCATTCGTATCGGGATGTCTTGCTCCGAGGATCATGCTCAGCGCCAGGAACTTTTCCTGGGGGGTCTGGAGCTCGGAGCCGAGAGAGGGACTGTCCAGTGCGAGATCCGAAAATAGCTGTTCGTAAAGCCTTAGCCAAAGGTCATTTTCAGGAAGGGAAATGGGGGAGTCGTTTTCTTCGAGGTAGGCGAGAGTGCTCGGGATTGTGAGTTTCTCGTGACAAGGATGAGTGAGTCCGGAACCAATGTTGTAGGCGAAACAGGGGCGAGCGGAGCCTAAGGCCAGCACGAAGAGGCAAAGGGCGATGATTGAGCCTCTCATAAGCCGAGCTCCAGGCGCAGGGTAGTTTGGAATTGCGTGTCGTAGATGGGAATGGCCGAGAGCTCCGTCATCACCAATCGAACTCCGAGAGGATCGACTCCCCAATGCCATTTTTCCGAGAGTTCGAAGCGAAACCCCAGTGGTCTCAAATCGACGAAGAATCCTGGGGTGACCGGAGCATCCAACGTCGGGCTGGTGTCGACGAAAAACGAAGGGCCCAGGCTGAGAGCTGTTCGCGCTCGGCCGTGGGAATAAGTCCGTTGAAGGACTGCTCCGGAACAGAGGGAAAGGAGCCATTCGCTGCCGCTTTGTCGAACCAGAGGGGATTGCCAAGCGGTGGCAAAGAACGTCACTCCCACGAGCCAGGGACCCGTTTGATAGGCGACTCCCGCACCTGGAGTGAACGCCCCTGTACCCTGGCCGCGGGTAGCTAAGACAGCGAGACCGAGCTCGGATGATATGACCAGAGGATGCTGAGGATCTTCCAGCGCTCTGTGGGCCGCTGCGCCGTCATCGAGCGCTCTGTGGGCCGCCGCGCTGCCGCTAGAAAGCAGTGCGATGGCGAACGCGAGCAGATGAAGCACGGTGCGCCTCGCTTCCATTCCGGGCGGATGTGAACCAAGGAGCGGTGGGACCTTCATTGGCAGAGCGCCGCCTAAATGAGCGAGCGCGAAAGTCACTCGCTCAAAAACAAGCCACAACCCATGACCTCGAGCAGATTTCAGGCATTCGAGAGTCCTTGCGGGCCCCCACCCAAAAGTGGGGCCGCAAGGACTGCTCGACAATCGTGCTCGGTCATTGAGAAGGCGAAGTCGGCCCTCGCCCTGTCCGGCTTGCATTCGGGCCGGCGCGAGGGAGCGAGCCGAACCTTCGGTCAAGAGGGAAACAATCTTGCGGAGCGACTGCCTCTCGGACTCTCTCTCGCTATAGTCGTGGGGCATGGCTCCGCTCCTCGAAAACCCAGCCCCCCGTCGTGCGGTTCTTCTCATCGACCATGGCAGTCGGTCTCATCAGGCCAATGAATGGCTCGCGGAATTGGCTGAGAGGCTCGAGCACCATCTTGAACATGAGGCTCTTCTGCATACCGAGGCTAGTTCGCATCCCCAAAAGGATGCGAACCAACAAGCAACAAAGCGTTCGACGGAAAAAAATGGGCAAAAAACGGAGTCGCCCGCCCTCGACCCGAAGGGGCGGGCGACGAAGTGGCCATTTCGCGCCGCGAACGAGGCTAGTCCTCGGGAGGCAGGGAGTCATGGTGAAAGGGCTCGGCGTGCGGGTTCGGTCTCCATCGTTGGCTTTGCTCATATGGAGCTTGCTACGCCCAGCGTCTCCGAGGGAGTGACCGAGTGTGTTCGGCGCGGTGCCACGGAGATCGTTGCCATTCCGTGCATGCTGTCGCGCGGGCGCCATGTCGAGGAGGATATTCCGCGCTTGCTCGTAGCGGCAACCCAGGCCCACGAAGGCGTTCAGCTCCAGTTGGCACCACCTCTCTCGGAGCTACCGGGCTTTATCGAATTTTTAGCCCAGGTCGTTCGATGAGTTGGAAGGCCGGCACCTAGTGCTGCGACCACATAAAAGTGGTCGGTAGGGAGACCACTTTTCTCTCG
>CAYTRQ010000098.1:0-15159 GCA_964440025.1 uncultured Polyangiaceae bacterium
TCTGGGAGTGCTTCGAAACCGCTCGAAACGTGAGTTGCCGAGGCACTAGAGGCCCATCTCGCAATCTCGAAAGGCTGCTCCCCGACGGGGGATGAGGCGAGCATCGGCGGAGCCTTCTACGATTCGATGCAGCAGCTCAAGCCATCAAACGACATGTCATGCTAGAAGACGACGCGTGAAGCTATAAAACGACATTCGTAGCAATGTCCTGAAAAGCCGGAACGCAAGGAGCCCGAGCCCCGGCAGCAATGAGGCAGCTCAAGCCATCAAACGACACATCATGCTAGAAGACGACGCGTGAAGCTATAAAATGACATTCCAGGCTATGTTTCCGAGACTCCGGAGCGCAGGGAGCCGGAGCCCCGCCAGCGATGCCATAGGCTATGAGCTATCGTTGTGGCTTTCTCGTAGATGAACCACGCGATGATCCCTACGGCGAGAGAGCCGAGGATTCTCGGCACTACCCCCCAGGAAGGCACCGCTTTTTCCATGACACCCAACACTGTGAAGTGTGTAATGTAGATGAAGAGCGACGCCGAGGCGAGAGTGCTCAGAGGCTGAACGACCCACTTTGGAACCTTGAGGCGAGTTTTCCAAACGATGAGCCCTCCTCCAACGAAAATCCAGAGCGCCTGGGAGATGGCTGGCAGTCTTGTGGCTGCAAGAACAAGAAGAACACCGGTGTTCAGCCAGCGCAGTCTGCGCGACTGCCCCAGAAAGAGGCAAAGGCCAAGGGCAAAATACCAAGCCATCATGTGTGGAACTCGATCCCACAAATGCCTGGTGTTCCAAACGAGCGGAACCAAATGCTCGAGAGCGGCACAGATCCCAAGAGTCCAGAGACTCGTCACGTAGGGCCGTCGCGCCATGGCGGCGCGATAGGATGGGATGCAGAAGACGAAAAAGAAAAGCAAATGGATCTGGATGAGGGCTTCGATGAACCAGAAAGAGACCGCGTGACCGGCGTGTGGCCCGATGAAATTGCTGAAGAAGAGGAGCGAGGGAGGGTAAATTCCCTTGCGCAACTGAAAGAACAGCAAAACGGCAAGGGTTGGAATGGCTAGTTGGGGGACGATACTGAGAGCGGGAAGTGGGCTGCGAGTGGCAAGAACCTTTTGGAGCTGAAAGCGGGAAAAGCTATATCCTGCGGCAATGATGAGAAAGAACGCCCCACCAGCAATCTGGAACATCCCCTGCAGCATTCCGGAGTGGTTGATGACGATGGCGGTGATGGCGGCCGCTCGGGCGACGACCAGGGACTCGACCTGAGCACTGCGAGCAGTGCGTGAGCCGAGTTTCCCAAGCTGGCCGACGGGAATATTTTCCCAGTTTTCGGGAATGTGGCCGATAGATTTTTGAAGGGCCACGCTCGCCTGAATGAAGCGCAACGAATCGCCGCCGAGAGTCGTGAAGGTGTCGTTGTCGTGGACCTCATCCTTGCCGAAGATCCGTGCGAATACCCGATGGAGATCGATGGAGTCGGAGGACGAGGAACTTTCTTGCGTGGAATCGAACGCTGTCCCCGCTTTTTGGTTCGCGTTCTTTGGGGAAACCAACGGTGCGAGTTCCGTGAGCTGTTGGCGACGAACCTTACCCGTGCTCGTACGGGGAATTTGCTGAACGACAAGAGGTTGAATGGCGTCGCGGAGATTGACACCAAAGTGGTCTGCCGCGGAGGCGACGGCAGATGTGAGCTTGTCGACTGAAGCGGCATCAGTTTCTTCGAACGCCACGAGGACACCATCCCCCCGTAGCCGGTCGGGAGCTCTTGCCAAGGCGAAGCTGCGGGCTTCTGGAACGAGGGGACGCACGTAGCTCTCGAGCGCTTCTGGTGACAGCTTGACTCCACTGCAATTGATGATGTCGTCGGCGCGTCCCAGATAGTGAAGGAACCCGTCGCGCATTTCGCCCAGATCGTTGGTGGTGAGCCAACCATCGTCGTCCGTGGGAACGTTCGCGCCTCGACTCGTGAGGATGCATCGGCAGACGTGTGGACCACGTATCTGAATCGAACCGTTCGTTGCAATGCGGACTTCGGTCCTGCCGTGGGGACGGCCAACCGATTCGAGGTTGGGGCCATGTTCTCGTTGGACGTCGAGAAGGGTCGTGCGCGATGCTTCGGTGAGTCCGTAGTGTTGAATGATGACGGCGTGAGGGAACAGCGCTCTGAGCTCCTCTTTCTCCTCGCGGCTCATGTACTGGCTGCCAATTTCGAGCCAGCGAAGTTTCGTGCCGCTAGCGCGGTCGACAACCGCGGCTTCCATGAGCACGCGGAGGAGGCTGGGGACTGCTGAGAGCGCATTCACCTCGCCGGCTCTCAACAGGGAGACGAGCTCATGTGGGTCGAAACCTCGGGGAGGAATGTAGGCACGACCAGAGACGGCGGCGATGGCCCGGCAGCGACCGAATCCGAAGGAGAAGTGAACGGGAACGCCGAGGTATTCTCGCACTTCGGACGTGAGCGCCATTGCGGAGTTGAGACGTTCCACGACGTCAGCCAGATTGCGGTGGGTCAAGACGACGCCCTTCGGCTGCCCTTCGGTGCCCGAAGTGAAGCTGACTTGAGCAGGTTCCGAGGACGCTTGGCTTCGCCAGCTGGGGTGAAACCAACCGTGATCGGCGTGGGGACTGCGGATTTCGCCGGGTCGAAGAACCGCAAGTCGAGCGTCGTCGTTGGGTGCTCGCAGAGTCATGAATGGCCGGCCGCCGTCGAGGCAGCGAAGGGCCTCGCGGACGTAGTCGGGCGAGTTCGTCGCAACGAGTCCGACGACGGATTTTGCATCTGGTGGGTTCACGGAGGCCATTTCACGAGAGAGGCTCTCACGATTGTTGTCCGCCTGGGAGAGCTCTGTCTGGGAAAGCGCTGTGTGATGATTTTGCGGCTGGGGACTGCTGAGAGCGCATTCATCTACCAAGCCCTCATGGCAAGATCCATTCGGTTTCTGAGCCGTGGCGGTCGATGGAGCGTTGGCCTTTTGCCGACGGAGAGCGCGCCAAGAGCCAGGGAAAGGCCATCCCCCGAACCGGCCGATGATTCGGAGCGCGTGGAAGGAGCTGTGAAGGAGAAGTCGTCGAATCAAACGAAACGTGCTGAATTCCAGTGTGAATGCATCAGCCAAAGCCTTGTGCGCACGGGGCGATGGTCAATTTTGTCACACTTGGCAGGAGAGCTGTCTTTGACGCGTTTCGAGCGCGGGTGGGAAAAGGCGTTGAGCGGCTCCTTTTCTGTGGGATCTCTCTTGCACGAATGACTATTCGAGGCGCTCGAGCTCTGGTACAAATGGAGTGTGCAGGGGTTGGCGCGAAATCTTGCTTCGGGGGGCGCACCGCCGATTGCCGTTGTCGGGATGGCCGGGCGTTTTCCGGGAGCTCGGTCGCTCCAGGAGTTTTGGGACAACCTCGTGCAGGAGCGGGAGTCGATTCTCACTTTGGATGAAGAGACACTCCGCAACAACGAAATCGACTACGATGAAGTTCGCGATGATCCGGATTTCGTTCCCCGGGCTGGCATTGTAGAGGGCGCGGCGAACTGGGATAGCGATTTCTTTGGTCTCACTCATCGACAAGCGGCGCTCATGGATCCCCAACATAGGATCTGGCTCGAGTGCGCTTGGGACGCCTTCGAGGACGGTTGCCTCGATCCCTCGCGATGTGGTGGGGATGTCGGTGTGTTCATGGGTATTGGCACGCGCGGCAACTACCTGATGGCCAATATTATCCCAAACCGAGCCTACTTGGACTCTTTCGTTCGCAATGGGGATGTAGATGTCTATGAGACTCAGCTCCTCAATGATCGCGATTACATTGCCACGCGCACGGCTCAGCTATTTGGCTTGCGTGGTCCGGCCGCGACAGTGCAGTCGGCTTGCTCGACGTCGCTGTTGGCAGTCACTCTTGGCTGTCAGAGTCTTTGGCGAGGTGAGTGTGATGCGATTGTTGCTGGTGGGAGCTCCATTCAGTTTCCGCAAGCGCGGGGTTATCGCTATCAACCCGGGGGAATTTTCTCGCGAGATGGCTCGACGCGCCCTTTCGATCGAGAGGCGAGCGGTACCATCTTTTCCTGCGGGGTTGGGGCCGTTCTTTTGCAACGTTTGGAAGATGCTCTCGCGGACCGTCGACCCATCTATTCGGTCATCCGTGGTGCGGCCGTCAACAACGACGCTGGACAGGGGCCGAGCTACATTGCACCGAGCGTGGAGGGACAGCAGCGAGCGATCGAAGCGGCCCAACGTCTGGCTGGAGTGGATCCGAGGACGATTTCGTTCATTGAGGCGCACGGAACCGCAACGACGATGGGCGATCCCGTTGAAGTGGCGGCCCTCTCCCGGGCATTCCGCAAGGCAACCTCGGAGACGGGGTTTTGCGGGATAGGATCTGTTAAATCCAATATCGGACACACGTCCGCTGCTTCGGGGGTGGCGGGTCTGATCAAGGCCAGCTTGGCCCTTCATTACAAGAAGCTTCCAGCTTCGCTCCACTTCAAGGAGCCCAACCCGGACCTGAATCTTTCGGAAAGTCCCTTTTATGTGATCGATTCGACTCGGCCATGGGAGTCGGATGCACCTCGACGGGCTGGTGTGAGTGCTTTCGGAGTAGGAGGTGCGAACGCACATGTGATCGTCGAGGAGGCGAGATCGTGATGGAAGACAAGGTGCCACTACAGACGAATTACGAAGACCGGCAATCTGACATCCAGGCGAAGCCATCGACTGCGATCGAATCTCGACTCCTGCTTGCTTCGGCGTCGGGAAAAGAGGCTCTTGCCGCTCGGCTCGATCAGCTTGCGGCCGCGTTCTCGTCGGGTGAATTTGCACTGGACGACTTTGCCTACACGCTGGCCCGGGGGCGGAAGGCCTTTTCTCATCGGGCGGCGGTTGTCGTTTCTGAAGAGGGAGATGTCTCAGCGGCACTGCGGGGGGACGAAAGCGGGTATTTTTCGCGGGGGATCGCCAAACCAGAAGCAGCTTCGGTGGCGATGATGTTTCCGGGTCAGGGTGCGCAGTTCGTCGGAATGGGGAGGCAGTTGTATTTTCAATCGTCTCGCTACCGAGAAATTTTCGATCGCTGCGATTCGTTTTTGACTCCACGACTGGGAACGAGCTTGCGAGATCTGCTGCTTGCGGATCCCGATGTCCAAGGGGATGGACGCTCAGACTCGCTCAAGCAAACCGCCATTGCGCAACCTGCTCTTTTTGTCGTCGAGTACGGACTTGCGGAAGTTCTCAAACAATACGGTGTCGTGCCGGAGGTCGTGCTTGGCCATTCGATCGGTGAGTATGCCGCGGCTTGTCTGGCGGGGATCTTCGATTTGGAAGCCGCCCTGGAGTTGGTGAGCGAACGGGGACGTCTCATGCAGTCGATGCCGCCGGGGGGGATGTTGGCTGTCAAAGTCGCTCCGGAGCAGCTGGTCGATCTCTTGGGCGACGGGGTCGATCTGGCGGCACACAACGCCCCCGGACTTTCCGTCGTATCGGGGGCTTTCGATGCCGTGGCCCGATTTGAAGATCGTGCGACGGAGAGGGGATACGAGACGACAGCTCTACACACTTCTCATGCGTTCCATTCGGAAATGATGGATCCCATTCTTGAGGAGTTCGAGCGAGTCGTCGAGCGGGCCGGAGCCCGACCCCCCAACATCCCGCTGATTTCCACGATGACCGGGGCTTCGTTGACTGCCGAGGAGGCGATCTCGCCGAACTATTGGGCCAAGCAGCTCCGCCATGCCGTGCGCTTCGCAGACGCAGCAACGACGGCGTGCAGTGCGGCGTCGCGAGTGTTCTTGGAAGTGGGCCCGGGGGTTTCGTTGGTCACTTCGGTCTCGAAACTGGTTGATGTTCCAGAGCGTCCGCGGGGGCTCGTCGAGACGTTAGGTCATCCGAAGTCGGATATGCCGGCGATGGACGCCACGTTGCGTAGTCTCGGACAGCTGTGGATCCACAATGCGTTCATCGACGTCGAGGCAATTTACGGAGGTCCAGAGCGCAGGTTCGTTCGGCTACCAACATACCCCTACCGACGTCAGCGTCATTGGATCAGTCCACCTCGAGCCGAGAGTGGGGCGACGGCTGGCGGGCGCGACGCTGGGGATGACCCCGACCTAGAAAGCCAGGGCGTGCCGCCTGAGGATTCGGTAGGAGAACAGGAGCAGATTTTAGCTCGTGTCGTGGATCTCGTCGGATCTCGTCTTGGGCGCGAGTTGAACGAAGACGACTCCGACAAGAAGTTCCTTGAACTGGGTTTCGATTCGCTGGCGCTCAGTCAACTCGTGGGCAAGCTCAGGCAAGAGTTCAAGGTCAGGGTTGCCGTTCGACAGCTGTTCGAGCAACTCGGAACCCCCAGTCGACTTGCGGAGTATCTAGCGGCGGAAGCGGAAGCAAGCGCGGGGCCGCCGGCAACGTCCCGCTCGGGGGCTGACGCAGCTCACCGGAGAAGTCGGGAGGCGGTTCCGAGGACGGTCCCGACTGCCGCGGGGGGCTCGGCGGGACAGGGAGATGTTGCAGTTCAACGAACGCTAACGGCTTTCGAGGATCGGTTGGCCCGAATCGAGAAGAGTCTCGATCGGCTGCTGCAGGGGGGGAGCGCCGTCAGGTCGCAAGATCAAAATCGGGGGGAAGAATCGGGTGTCGAACCGAGCCTTGGAACTCGGGCAGGGCAAGCTCGGGCAGGGCTAACTCGGGCAGGGCTAACTCGGGCAGGGCTAACTCGGGCAGGGCAACCGTTGACGGCGTCCCAGCGCGAGATCTGGATGGCCGTCAAGATCGGGGGTGAGGAAGCGAATCTCGCCTATAATGAATGCCGAACATTTTTGTTCGAGGGCCGGCTCGACGTTGCTGCGTTGGACGCTGGGCTACAAGAGCTGGCGCGGCGTCATGAGGCCCTGCGCCAAACTTTCAGTGAGGATGGGGAGCGCTGTCTCACCCACGCCACGACAACCATCCCACTGGAGCAGGTCGACTTGCGCAACATCGATCAGGACGATGAGAAGCGCGCCTACTTCGCCGATCGGATGCACGCGCAGGTCGAGATCCCGTTCGATCTGGCTCGAGGGCCGCTGATCCGGGGGAGTCTGATTCGACTCGAGGAGGAGGAAACCGCGCTACTGCTCTGTGCTCACCACGTCGCGGTTGATGGTTCGTCCTGGGAAATTCTGATTCGTGAGCTGGCGGAGCTCTACAGTGCAAACGTGGAAGGTCGGCAAGCCGACCTTCCTTCGGCGGAGCCCTTCAGCGGCTATCGAGAGCTCGAACAGGACTATCGTCACAGCGCTCACTCTCGGGAAGATGAGGCATTTTGGTTGGAGCATCTCCGAGGACAAACGCAGGATCTCAATCTGCCCGTCGATCGCCCGCGCCCGGCGCAACGGACATTTGCTTCGACTCGTTCCGATCACCATTTACCTGCGTCGTTGGTCGCCAACGTGCGCAGCGCGGCGACGAGCCTTTCCTGTACGTCGCAGACTTTTCTCTTCGCAGCTTTTCAACTCCTGCTGTTTCGCCTGACCAGGCAGACGGATTTCGTCTGCGGAGTGCCGACCTCGGGCCAGGCGGCCGTAGGGAAGGAATCGTTGGTTGGGCATTGTGTTCATGTGCTGCCCCTCCGGTTCTTGCTCACGCCGGAACGAAGCATTCAGGACCACATACGCGATGTTCATGGAGTCATGATGGATGGGCTCGAACATCAGAGAGCTACGTTTACGGAGCTGCTACCGAAGCTCGAGCGAGTTCGGGATGTCAGCCGACCTGCTTTGATCCAGGCGGCCTTTGGAATGGGACGTTCGCAGAAAAAGCCGTCCTTCGCTGGGCTCGATACCGCACTACGGGTGGTGCCTCGGGTGAGCGAAAACTTCGAGCTCTATGTCTACGCCACAGAGGACGTCGAAGGGCTCGAGATTTCCTGGTCCTACAATACGGATCTCTTTGAGCGAAAAACGATCGAACTGTGGCAACGTTGTTTCGAGACGTTGTTGACCGAGATGGTTCGTGAGACGGAAGGGACGACCATCTCTGAGATCGATTGGCTCTCAAGCGCCGATCGTCAGGAACTGCTCGAGCTCGCGCACGGGCCTCGAGTGGACCGAGAAGAACATATTGCGGTCCATCGTGCGATCTTCGAGAGGGCTCGGCAGGTGCCCTTGGAGACAGCAATCATCGATCAAGGCGGCGCGCACACCTACCGATCGGTTGATGAGAAGGCGAGCCAGATCGGCCACTTTTTGGCGAGGAGGGGGTTCGAACGGAATGCGCTCGTGGCGGTCTGTCTCGACCGGACTGCGGAGCTCGTCAGTGTGTTGCTGGGTGTGTGGCGCGCGGGGCTCGGCTACGTACCTCTTGATCCGGACTATCCGGCGGCTCGCGTGCAGGCGATCCTCGAAGATTCTCGTTGTGCTCTCGTTTTGACCAATCGTGCTTTGGTTGAGCGTATTCCGGACGAGTTCGCGCCCGTATGTCTCGAGGATATGACGGAAGAGATCGAAACGCAGCCGACCGCCCTGCCGGATGTGGTCGGACGGCCCGATGACACCGCCTATGTGATCTTTACATCCGGATCGACTGGACGTCCGAAGGGAGTTCAGATTTCACAGGCGGCTTTCGAGAACTTCATCTTTTCAATGCAAAAGGAGCCAGGGTTTTCCCAGGGCGATTGTCTCATTGCACTGACCACGGTCAGCTTCGACATTTCCGGGCTCGAGCTTTTCCTGCCTCTCGTTTCCGGCGGCAAGATGGTCCTGGTCACCAGGGATCAGGCGATCAACCCGCGGGAGTTGCAGCGGCTCCTGCGGAGCCAGCGGGTCAATGTCATGCAAGCCACCCCGGCAACATGGCAAATGCTCTTTGAGAGCTCATGGGAGGGTGATCGGAAGCTTAAGGTCCTCTGCGGCGGCGAGGCCTTTCCGCGACACCTCGCCGAAAGATTTTTGGAAAGTTGCGGAGAGATTTGGAACATGTACGGCCCGACTGAGACCACCGTGTGGTCTGCGGTTCAACGTGTCCGTGATGCGGGCGATTTGAGTATTGGCCGCCCCATCGACAACACAACACTTTACGTTCTCGATGAGCATCGAGCGCTTGTACCCAAGGGTGTCCCAGGTGAGTTGTGGATTGGGGGAGCGGGGGTTGCTCAGGGCTATTGGGGACGCCCAGAGCTCACCGCAGAACGCTTCGTTCCTAGCCCGTTCGTGGAAGGTGAGCGAATTTACCGCAGCGGGGACCTGGCACGACTGCGTCATGATGGGAAGTTCGAATGCCTCGGGCGGGTGGATGATCAGGTCAAGATCCGAGGATTTAGGATTGAGCTCGGCGAGGTGGAAAGTGCGCTGCTCAAGCATCCCGACGTCGGCCAGTGCGCCGTCGTTGCGCGTGAAGGTCAGTCGGGAGAGAAGGTCCTGGCTGGGTATCTGGTGCCAAGCGAAGCCAAGGACGTCGATGTGGAGTCAGTGCGAGGGCATCTGACTCAACTGCTTCCAGCATATATGCTGCCGTCGGCGTACTGTGTGCTCGATGCCTTGCCCATGACCCCGAACAAGAAGGTCGACCGGAAGGCACTTCCGACACCCCGCTTTGCGGTGACGGAGAGGACGGAGCCGACGGATGACATCGAGGCAGAGGTCTTGGAGATCTGGTCGGAGTTGCTCGGAAATCCCGATCTGGGCACCCAGGACAATTTTTATTCCGCTGGCGGTCACTCGCTTTTGGCCATTCGTTTGATTGAGCGCGTGAACGCAAATTTCCGTACGTTGCTGCCTGTGAATGAGCTGTTCAATCATCCCACTGTCGAGGGACTCAGCTCTGTTTTACGTGATGCCCGGAGCGTACCAGCGTCTGTTCGTCCCGCTCCTGCTTCTGTGAGGACGGGAGTGCACCAAGGACTATTTCTCATTCAAGAGGGAAGTGATCTCTCCACCGCGCCGCCGCTATTTCTCGTTCACGGAGACAAGGCAAATGGGTTGCTTGTTCCAGAGCTTGGGCCAGAGCAGGAATTCTGGGGCTATCATCATCAAGGTTCGGATGGTGAGAGGGTGCGACTAACGAGCGTAGAGGCCCTGGCGACGCGCTGTCATGAAGAATGGATTCAAAGAAAGGGGCACAGCCCTTGTGTGATTGGGGGTCATTCGTTTGGGGCTCTGGTGGCCTATCACGTGGCGGTCCTGCGGGAGCGCGCTGGCTTGGAAACGCCGCGGCTCGTCCTGATCGACTCGCGGCACCCATCATCGCTCGGCGCCAGAAACGAAGGGTGGGGCCCAACAGGGGTGAAAAGGAAGCTAGATGCCCTGCGGAGTCGTCGAGAGGACGAAAGCAATTGTCGCTTGGCGGAAAGATATCTGGAGCGTGGTGAGTCGGTACCGCTCGAGTTGCGGCAAAAGTACATCATGGGTACTTATCGACTCGCGGCGTACAATTATTCTCCGCCCCTTTGGCAGGGTGACGTCGAAATCATTCGCTCCGAGGAATGGAGTCGCATCTCGCCGTTCGATTACTGGGAACGCTCCGCCGTCGGAAGCATTCGCCGTGTGATCATCGAAGGAACGCACCTTTCGATTGTTCGCTCGCCGGAAGGTATTGCTCGAGTCGGTCGTTGGCTCAGAAAGATCTTGGAGGAGGTCGCTGAAGAGTAGCCAGTTGGCCAAGGGGGCGGGATAGGACCCCACCACGCAGAACAGTGTTTGACGGAAAACGGGCTAAAAACGGAGTTGCCCGCCCTTGCCCCTCGGCTCCCATCCGTCACGATGCGGGCCGGAGACGAACAGTCGATTTTTTGCTGCGAACCACCTATTTGACAAGTCATGGACGAGACTCCCAACTTTGCCGGCTATCGGGCCAAGTCTCCTCGCTCCCCCGGAAGACAGTTGAGTCTCCGTGGGATCTATCGAGCTTTGAGAAAACAGGTCCTGTACGGGGCGTGGTCGTTTCCCTATGGAACATTTAGGCAGCGGCAGCTTCTTCGGTCTTGCTCCCGCACCGATCGACATACCTATACTTGTTTCTTGAGAGCGCCGGCCCAACTCAGAGCGCTCTGTGGCCCGGTGATGGACTTTCTTGGTCATCCCGAACGTACAGGAAGAAGGCTTGAGATTCTGGTGTTTGCGTGCTCGAGCGGCGCCGAAGTCTATACGATCGCGTCGTGGCTCATGATGAACATGCCCGATCTCGATTTCCACATTACGGCATCTGATCTGCACCAAAGCATGATCGACCGCTGTCGCCAGGCGCGCTATTCCGCCGATGAAGCACTCCAGAGTGAGTACATCACATCGGAGTTCGTTCGAGCGACTTTCGATCGAGAAGGTGAGGACTATATCGTTAAGCCCGAGATCCGAGAGAAGACGACCTTCATGCAAGCCAACCTCTTGGATGCCGAGCAACTCAACCGCCAGTTCGAGCCGTCGGATATTGTAACGGCGCAGAACGTCTTGTTTCATCTCGAGCCGGATAGTGCAAAAAAGGCGTTTCGCAACGTCGTGAGCTTTTTGAAACCGCGCTCGGTCCTGATGATCGAAGGAATGGAACAGGATATGCGGGTGGAATTGACGAGCAGCTACGGTCTCACGCCGCTCACGAAAGATCTGAGAACGATCTACTCGGAAACGCGAGTCCACACTCCTCCCGACTGGTGGAATTACTATTGGGGAAGCGAGCCGTACAATCCTCTGCGTCGCAACAAAAAGCGTCGCTATGGTACGATTTTTCTCAAAGACGCGTAAGAGCCACAAAGCCTATGACAACCAGTTCGAAGCAGCCGCTGTTTATCGTTGCCCCTCTTCGCGCCGGAACGACTTTTCTTCGGTTGCTTCTGGGAATGCACCCTAGTGTTTGTATTTTCGGGGAATTCGAGGAGGCGGTGGATCCACTGGGATCACGTGGTTGGGTTCAGGTTGCCGACTATTTGAAGTATTTGGATGTGCATCGAGCCTTTGCTGCGAAGCAGCTTCGTCCAAAAAGCGATGCCCACGACTATCGGGAGCTTGTTCTCGATCTTTGGAGACAGCTGAGCGAACGAACGGATAAGCCGATCTTGGGTGCCAGCATTCACTCACACTTCGAACGCTGTCCCGATCTGTGGCCCAAGGCAAAATACATTCATTTGCTTCGTGATCCTCGAGACGTCGCACGATCGTGCGTGGGCATGGGATGGGTTGGCAATGCCTATTGGGGGACTGACTACTGGAGCTCTGCTGAACAACGTTGGGATGTACTTGTCGGTCGTACAGAGCCTCGACAGCGTTTTGAGGTGCGGTACGAACAGCTCGTTCGTGAACCTGAGCAAGTACTGAGGCAGATCTGCGAATTTTTGGAAATTGAGTATGACCCAGTCATGCTCGAGTATCCTCAGTATAGTACGTATGGCCCACCGGATGCGGCGCTCGCCGAGCAATGGCGTCGGAAATTGGCGCCTCAGGAAGTCGAATGGATTGAGTCCAAGGTGTCCGGGTTGATGGAGAAGCGCGGATACGAGCGTGTCACGAAGGGTGCGCCCCCGAGTCCACCGGAGCTCACTTTCCTTCGGATCCAAAACCGACTCGGCCGAGCTCGTTTCTCCATTCGGCGTTTCGGGCTCGGACTCTGGCTGAGAGGGAGGGTGAGCAAGTTGGCGCCGCAGAGTGACTTTCACCGGAAGACGCAGCTTCGGGTCAACGAGATTGTACGGCAGCAGTTGCGATGAGCCGAAAGAACTCTATTGTGGTTCGAGTGAAACGTCAGCAGCTGAGGAGCAGGTGGGGACTTTTTCGTCCCTGGCGCGGTGGGCAATCGACTCCGAAGAGAAGGTTGCGGTTTGCGGGGAGATTATCTGTTGCTTGTTGGGTCCTCTCCCTTTGTGGATGCGAATTGCTTGGTGGTGATCAAGAGCAGGCGGAACAGAAGAAGAGGCTCGACCCAGCTGCTGAGACAAAGACGAAGGGGGGCGGTAAGGGGCGAGAGCTTTATCAGGCTCGCTGCCGAATTTGTCATGGTCCAGAGGGTGCTGGGGACGGTCCGGGTGCCAGGAATCTGACGCCGGCACCCCCGGACTTCCGGAGCGAGGAGTGGCAAAGCTCGATTCCGGACGAGGAACTGGCCGAGATCATTTCGAAGGGCGGCGCTGCCGTGGGGAAGAGCGCCGCCATGCCCGGAGCACCGGATCTGGCCGACGAGCCAGCAAAGATTGCGGCGCTCGTTGACTACGTTCGTTCACTCGAGAAGTGAGGGCCAGAAGTCGGCGGGACGCCCGACATGGGTCAGGAATTGGGCCGTGTCCGCTTTCAGAGCCTGGATGAGAAAGCGGCGGGTTTCCGGAGTCCATTCGGGTTTTTTATCGATCCGCCGCTTCAAGAGACGCTTGGCCAATTCCCTTGCGCGCGCGGGGGAATAGTCTCGAAGCTTGAGAAACCAAGGAACGTGGTGGCGCAGGAAGTTCGTGAAGGGAAGATCGGCGCGCTTACCTTCTGAAGCATAGACCCGCTGTTCGATCTGAGGCACTTGAAAATGCGGGTCCACCTCCAAAAACTCGAAACAACGGCGCATCACCGATGCGGGATCTCGACTGAAGTCGTCATAAAAGAGGACGAGAACATTTTCCGGACCAAATCGGCTCTCATAGGCAGTCAGCTGACGATGATAGCAACTCGCATCGATATACTGAAAGTCCTCTCGAACGGCCTGGTCAAAGGGCAACATCGTGAGGCCTTGGCTGTGAAGTTCTATCCAATGGCTACGGATGCGTTCCAGCGGTTCGCGTACCGCGTAGATGATTTTGAGGTGATCGAGGTGCCTTGAAATTCTTTCAAGGGTTTTTGGAAAGGTCTCGAGCTGTGCGTAGACGGTGCTGCCTTCGCCGATAGCCTTGGCATTGCCGGCCGCCGAAAAAAGCTGTTCGTACCAGGACCAGCCGCGCTCGTAGACGTCGTCATAGGCGAAGAAGAACGGTTCCTTCGGGTGGCTGAAGAACACCTCAGGATGCTGGCTGAGATGCCGGCAGATAGCGGTGGTTGCTGCCTTGGGGGCTCCGATGACAAGAAAGTTTGGCTTCATTGGCTGTCGATCAGGATTGAGTGAAGCGCTTTTGATAGCTGCGAAAGAGCTGATCGAAATCCTCGTCTTTGCACTGCAGGATCTTGCGCAGTTGCGAAAGAGCAAAAATGATGCCGCGGGCTTGAGGAAAGGAAAGCTGCCCAGTAGTGAGATCCTTGGCTGCCTCGATGAGTGCACGTCGCAGGAGGAGGTTTCGGTTTCGTGTGAGGGAGAGAGTGAGATCGGTGCTGTGCAGTCGATGCAAAAGAAGTGGGTTGATCGCGCCGAGCGCGGTTTTGGGAAAGAGGTTCATGCGGCCAGCGGGGGCTTCGACGTGGCAGATTTTGGCATCGAGCCTGGCCAGCAAAGGGCCGTGGCGACTCAAGCGATAGGTCATGTCGGAATCTTCCCCAGGGCAGTAGCGCTCCAGTCGCTCTTCAAAAGGTTCGCGCCTCGCAGCGGCCGTGCGGCAAGTGAGGCAATAGCCCGCAAGCAGCCTCCGTTGGGCAAGCGGAAGTCCGTCGAGCTTGGCCGGAATGGGGTGATCCGGGAATGTTGCATCATAGGGCACGAATCGGTGATCGGCGGCAAGTAAACCTCGCACCGCAGCGGCTAACGTGGAGTAGCGCTTGACGGCCCCTTTTTGGGGTAGTTGGGGACTTTCTTGCAACTCGGAAAGACTTTCCTCGGGTGGAGTTTGGACCGGTCTCGCTGCCAGCGCTTGAACGAAGCCCTCGGTATCGCGCTCGTAGACCTCCATCAGTTTTTCGGCGCAATCTGGATAGAGAAAAGTGTCGTCGTCCATGAAGAACGCGACGTCGGAGCTACAAAGCTCCAAAGCACGGTTTCTCTGTGCGGCGCTGGATGGGCGCGGTCCTTGAACGTAGTGAAACTGCGTTCCTCGGGGGAAGTCGTTGCGGTGCTCGTTCCATTCCCCCAAAAGAGCCGCGCGGCCGACCTCCCAATCGGGGCTGGAGTCGACAATGATCAATTCTCGGGGGGGGCGGGTCTGCCTAGCCACCGTCCGAAAGGAGCGTCGAAGAATGTCGTGGCGACGATAGGTGCAGACAGTCCAAGCCCATGTTAACGAGTCGGCCATATTAAACGTGTCTCAAGGTGGAGGAACGAGCTAGTCCGCGGCGCGAAGTGGCCACTTCGTCGCCCGCCCCTTCGGGGC
>CAYTRQ010000099.1:0-12213 GCA_964440025.1 uncultured Polyangiaceae bacterium
GCACGCTCGAAGCGAAGAAACGCGGCTATCCGGCGCGGAGCGTCTTCAAGCTGGAGGAGATCCAGAGACAGACCGGTCTGCTCCGGCCAGGGATGCGGGTTGTCGATTTGGGCGCCGCGCCCGGCAGTTGGAGCCTGTTTGCCAGTCAAAAGGTGGGACCCTCAGGGCGGGTGCTCGCCATCGATCTCCAGGAGATCACGCAACGGTTTGCCCCCAACGTGACCGTGGTGCAGGGAGATGCCTTCGATCTGGACAGTGAGCTGCTCGAGATCCACGCGCCCTATGATGCAGTGATTTCCGATATGGCTCCCCGCACCAGCGGTGTGAAGCTCCGTGACCAGGTGGCCAGCTTCGAGCTCTTCGAGAAAGCACTCGAGGTCGCCCAGACCTACGGTCGAGCCGAGACGTCCCATTTCGTGTGCAAGATCTTCATGGGACCAGAATTCGATCGGGCTGTCGCCTTGGCAAAGGAGGCGTACAGGAAAACCCGTGTGATCCGCCCCAGTGGGGTTCGGAGCGGAAGCAAGGAGACCTTCTTGGTGGGTCTGCAGCGTCGGCCGTGAAAATCTGCTCGCCCAATGGCCTCGAGAGACACGTCCCAGTCGGAGGAGGCCGAGCGGTCCTTCGCGCCCTGGTCAACCTCGCGCGGGCCCAGCGGCCCGTGGTTTCCTGTCGCCTTTTCCCCAAGATGCCGGAAACTTTTCCGTTTGTGGCCTTTTCGCCTACGGAGATCAGCGTTCATGATCGGGCGCCAGATCGCACTTGGGCTGACCGGCGGAGTCATCCTCGCATTGACGGCCCTTTTTCTGACCACTCCGCGAGATATCGTCGTTTTCGCCTTTTCCGGTGGGGGTTCTACTCGAACCCCATCGGTGCTCGCCGCGGCGCGCCCCGCGCTCCAGCAGCGAGTGGCAAGCTCGGAAGCCTCCCAGGTTCCCTCGGGCTCGCTCGCCGGACCTTCGCCTCCGAGCGAAGGGAGGGAGGGACGGAGTGCGTCAGAGCCGCCGGTGCAGGACGATGAATCCTCTCACGCGTCCCCGCTGCTTGCCGGGTTGGAGGGTGCTCCCATGGGACTGGCCGAGGAGCGAACGACGGAGCTGCCTCTCGAGCCGGAAATCGAGCCGCGTGAATACAAAGCATCTCCGGAGCAGTTGTCTCCCGATGCTTACCTGGGCGCTCTGGCCAGGCAGGTCGTTGTCCGGGGCGCACCAAGCCATCAGGCCGAGGTCCTTGGCTACGTGCGGACTGGCACGTTGCTGCGCCGAGCTCTCGTCCCGGTTGGAAAGAGAGAATGCGAGGGCGGATGGTATCGTGTCGAACCTCGCGGGTATGTCTGCGTGGGTCCAGCGGCAACGCTCGACATGGATCATCCCGTTTTGCAGCTCCCCGCCTATACGCCGGATCGTTCGGTGGGCATGCCCTATCCTTACGGTCGCAGCCGCAATCCTCCGCCCCCTCTTTACTCTCGCGTCCCCACCAAAGAGGAGCAGGCCGTGGCCGAGCAAGATCTGAGCACTCATCTGCGCAAGAACTTCGGCTCCGAATGGGAGGAAGAAGCTCGTGCTGCTCCCCCTCCTCAGTTGGCGGACGGTTCTCGGATCCCTCGTCCCCATGGCTATCCCGAGCGAGAGGATGACGTTTTGGTGGGCCGTGCTCTGCAGAGCAGCACATTTTCCTTCATCGATCTGTTTGAATCCGAGGGACGGCGTTTCGGCCTGACCGCGGATCTCTCGCTTGTTCCCTTGGATCGGGTCACTCGTGTAGAAACCAGTGAGTTTGCGGGGCTCGTGCTCAGACGAGAACTGGATCTCCCGGTGGCGTTCGTCATGCGGCGGGGCGAAAAGCTCTACGGCCGTCATCGGGGAGTCGACAGCTTGCGGGCGCTCCGGACTATCGACTATCGGGAAGGATTCGCTCTCAGCGGCCGCCGGACACGGTTTGGAAATGCGATCTTTCTCGAAACGCGAGGGGGAGATTACCTCCGTCGTCATGACGATCTGAGGCTGATAGAACCAAGAGACGAGATGCCTCGCTGGGCCAAAAACGAGCGGACGTGGCTCGATGTGTCGCTGACTTCGCAGACGTTGGTCGCCTATGAAGGCAAGCGGCCCGTCTATGCGACTCTGATGTCGAGTGGCAGAGATGGGCTAGGCGATCCTGAAAATAGCTACTCCACGGTGCAGGGGCTTTATCTCATTCATACTAAACATGTTACGGCTAGTATGAGTGGAGAAGAGACCGATGACGAATACGATCTGCGGGACGTGCCCTACGTTCAGTATTTTCACGAAGGGTACGCCTTTCATGCGGCGTACTGGCACGATCGTTTCGGCTCACCACGCAGTCACGGCTGCATCAATCTCTCGCCGGCCGACGCGCGCTATCTTTTCAATTGGAGCGATCCGCCCGTGCCCAGGCGCTGGCACAGCGCTCTCAGTCGCGAGGGGACGTTGGTCTATATTCATCCTTAGAACGTCTCTCGCGACCCGAAGGGGGCGAGCAGAGACGTTCCCATCAGAAACCCCTCGAGCCAAACGCTGGACAAGGCCTCGCCGAGGCCCGCCTCGCCCGTCCGCGGGTGAGCGTTGGCGGAGGCTCGCGCGGGTGTCGGCTCAACCGAACCGTTGGTTGATGGCGTCGACGACCGTCCCGAGATCGGGAGGCAACATGAGTGCCTCGTTTTTATGGGTGGAGGTGACGCCCTCCACGGTACCTTCGTGATAGCGAACCTTGAATTCGGTAAACTTGAGGCCATTGGCGGTCGAGACGCACACAACCTTCTCATGGGCCTGGATAGTGCCGGAGGCGCGCAATTTTTCGAGCACCGCAAGTCCCACGGCAGTGTGGGGGCAGGTATACATTCCCGTCGCATCTGCTCGTGCCGCTGCATCGGCGAGCTCTTGTTCACTAGCTTGCTCGACGATGCCGTTCATCTCGCTCAGTGCCTTGAACGCGCGTGGGGCCGAGACGGGATTGCCAATCTGGATTGCGGTTGCCTGTGTCGGTTTGGCCGCAATGGGCTCGACGCTCGACTTGCCCTCGATAAATGCTCGATAAAGAGGATTGGCATTTTGTGCTTGGGCGATGGCGAGTCGCGGATAGCGATCGATCACGCCAAGATCCTTCATCATGCGGAAACCCATGTAGAGCGCGGCGGCGTTCCCCAGATTTCCCGAGGGCAGGATGATCCAATCTGGGACCTGCCAGCCGAATTGCTGGACGATCTCGATCCCTACCGTCTTTTGACCTTCAAGCCGCAGGGAATTCATCGAGTTGGCAAGGTAAACGAGCCCTTCTTCGGCGAGTTGCTTGACGATGGTCATGCAGCCGTCGAAGTCCGTATCCAATCCCAGCACCATGGCGCCGTGAGCGAGCGGTTGGACCAGCTGCGCCGTGGAAATCTTGCCTCGTGGCAACAGGACGACCACCGGAATTCCCGCGGCGGCACCATAGGCGGCGAGCGCCGCAGAAGTGTCTCCGGTCGAGGCGCAGGCAACCGCCTTGATCTGCTGTCCTTGGCGGATGGCCTTCCTCACGACCGAAACGAGCACCGTCATGCCGAGATCTTTGAAGGAGCCGCTGTGACTATTCCCACACAACTTGACCCACACCTCTTCGAGATCCAGCTGCTTGCCGTAGCGCTCGGCCCAAAAGAGATTCGTGCCGCCTTCGTACATCGAGACAACGTCATCATCGCCGACGCAAGGCATCACCCACTCTCGTTTGCCCCAAACCCCTGAACCATAGGGCCATTGATTTTGCCTGTAGCGCTCGTCGAACAGCTTGGTCCAAGCTGGTCCGCTCAAAGCGCGTAAGGCGTCCATGTCGTGCACGACTTCCAGAAGGCCGCCGCACTTGGGGCAGAGATAGATGGGCTGGGTGACGGGCCAGCTGCCGTCGCAGCCTTGAAAGCACCGGAATTCAGCACTGCAGGTCGTGGTGAGCACGGCGCGAACTCTACTCCCAAACGAGCTTCAGGAAAGCGGAGACAAGACGCACGTTGCACGAATCTTCGTGGGGCTCACCGTGGTCCCCGGCTGAAAGCTAGAGAAGGGGGCCGGAGTTCGCCGAAATCTTGGGGATTTTTTCTCAATCTGGCAGCCATCGGGGGGTGATGCGCGGGATTCTGGCACTGTTGCTTCTGTTGGCGCTGTCTTCTTGCGAAAGCCAGGAAGACAGCAGTCCTTTGCCGACCGAGCCGTGGCGAAGAGGCGAGGCAGCGGAGACTGCCGAGGGCGTTGACCGGCGTCTCCGGATGCGGATCGAACCCGATCAATGGCTCGATTTCGAGCTTTCGGGCGCGGACGCCAGCGTGCGGGGGCGGGTGCCGGTGAAGTCCGCGGAGTTGCGCATCGATCCAGAGTCTCTCGAGCACGTACGGGGGCGGCTGGTTTTCGATCTGCTCCGGCTAGAAGTTCTTGATAGAGCTGGCGAGGATTGTGCCGATTGCCTTGGAAAGGAGGCCCCCGCTGATCTCGGGAAAGCGGGGACGGCCGCGGCCAGGCGTTGGCTGGGACTGGGATCGCAGGTGTCTCGCGAGAAAAAGCAAAGCCGGCGGCACGCGAGTTTTCGGCTCGATTTGGCTCGACTCCTGACCGCGCACGCATCGCATCGAGGCAAGGTGTTGCGAGATCAGGATGGTCGGGACCGCCTGGTGCGCCGAGTTCGTGGCACGATCTGCGGAGATCTGGCGCTGCTGGGGATCGAGGTGATGCATCGAGTGCGAGCGGACATGGATTTTTTCTACGATTCCCCGCCGGATCGGGAAAGCCTGCCCGAAGCCTTGGAAGTCCGGCTCCTCGAAAAGGAGCGCATCCCCCTTGTGGAGCACGACATCAAGCCGCGCAGCGAGGAGGGTCGGGTCATGGCGGCGCGGCTTGACGCTGCCAAGCAACAGCTCGGTTCGGCGATCCGGGTGAGTGGAACACTCCGTTTCACTTCGAGGGGGACGCAAGGAAACGGAGCGAACGCCGCTCGGTCCTTGACGAGCGGCCGGGCACAAACAGCACGAACGGAGTGAGGCCTTGCGCTTGCAGCTTCACCAAGCATGGCCATCGGTCAAAAAAAGAGTTGTACTCGGGGCATGAGCTGTCGCGTCTCTCCTGCCTTGCTGATCCTCGGCTCCTTTTCCGTGGGCGCCTGTGCCGCCCCCGAACCAACGCCGCCCCAGACAACACCCGTCTACCAGGACCTTCCCGAAGCCGAGCCCGTGACCGTGACTCGGGTCAGCATCAACGAGCCTGCGGCCCAGGTGGTCGACGGCGAAGCGCGTTCCGAGGGGGAGGGCGAATCAGCCGCTGGCCAGGACGCGAAAAAGTCCGACGAGGCGCCGGAAGAGGAGGTTGCCGAAGGGAGCGAGGCGCACCGTGCGAAGGATGGTGAGGCTGACGAGGACGCTCACGAGAAGAGCACAGCTGGGGAAGCTACCACCGACAGCACGGACGATGACAAGACCTCTGCGGATGAGGAGAGCACTCCCGCAGCGAGTGATGAACGCCCCTCGACGAGCGGGTCGAATCCCTCGGGCGCTCAGAATGGACCCAGCGGGGACGATAACAAGGCCTCTGAGGGTGAGAAGGCTCCCGCAGCGAATGGCGAACGCCGCTCGAAGGGCGGCGCCCCACCGTCCGAACGCTCTAAAAAGTGAGGCGGGCTCGCGCCCCACCCCCCGTGAGACCGGCATAGGGAGCCACTTGGAGATCGCCCGCCTGGGGTGGGCGCCCGGCCGCTTCGACAGCTTGGGCTGCCTTTTGGGGCCCCGATGTCAGGAGCACGACGCCCGTGACCCCTAGGGTAATGGTGATACCGAGTGCCATGTCCGAAATGAGAGCGTTGCGTTCCGCTCGATCGGCGAGCTCGCGTGTTGGTGTGTCACGGAATTCGTTCTTGGCGACCAGGGCCATGATTCCAAAGGTGGCTGTGGTGGCGAGACTGGCACCCGCAATGCCGAGCGTGACGTAGGCCGGCGTCATATTGGCTGGGGGCGCCGGCTGGGGTTGAGACTCTTTCGCCTGCGGAGGAGGGGGCGGAGGAGTCTTGACCAAGTTCATCTGCTGCTCAAGGGTGATTCCGCCTTCGAGCTCCACCTCGGCGCTGAGGGGTTCATAACCTTCCAGGCGCGCCTCGACGCTGTAGGTTCCGGCCGGTCGCTCGACGGACAGTGGAGCGACTCCTTGCTTTTTCCCATTGATGAGAACGGTCGCGCCGGCGGGATCGGTCACCACTTTAAGCGTTGCGGGCAGGAGCTTGCGTAGCTCTTTGATACGGGCGACAGACTGATCGATCTTGTCCCGACCGACGTGTTTTGCGCCGGGGTTGGAGACGAATCTCTCGTAGGCTTCCACGGTCGCTCGAGGAGCTTCGTCGTCGGGGTCGGCGCTATCCAAGGAAAGGGCAATCCAGTATTCGGCATAGGGAGAAGGAATGACCTCTTGAGCCTTCTCGAACTGCTGGACGGCCGTCTGGAATTCCTCCGCTTGAAAGGCTTCCATTCCGGCTTCGAACGCTGCCCGTGCTGCCTCGCGCTCTTCCTGGCTGGGGGCATCGGGCTGAGCTGTTTCGGTTCCCTCGGTGGGGGAGCCCTTTTCGGCTCCTCCCGGAGGTTGAGTGTTCGGCGTTTCTTTGCCGTCCACTTCTTGACCTCCTTGCGGGCTAGCGTCGCCCTGTTGCGCCTCTTCTTCTTCCCGAGGGGGCTGCTGGGAGGTCGTCTTCGGTTGGTTGGCCGTGGAATCGCGCCGGGTCGGTGTCTCGGGGCTCGCAGGCTTTTCCGGCTCAGCTGGCTCTGCTTTGCTGGGTGGAGCTGGGTCTTGTTCGTCTGGCTCTGTCTTTGTTGCCCCCTCGGACCCGGAGGAGGCAGTCTGTGCGGACGCGAGCGGTGCCAGGGTGGAGGTGACCAATGAAAGAACAATGGCAGATGCCAAGCCGCGGCGGATTTCTGAGGACTTATGCATGTGGACCGAATCTCCGGAGCCGAGAAGACGGCGCTCTTTTGTGGAGCAAGAAGTTTTTGCGGAAGCGAGAGTGTGCCGGACTCCCGGCCAGAACGCATCTCATTGCCTGACATACTTCCAGCGAGGGGGAGCGTCTCGGGGGCGATCCCATGTGGGAGATCCCCGAGCAGCCGCCCGCAGGGCGGTCCGGTGCGTTCTAGTCTGCGAATGTCTCGGGCGTAAAGCCCATGTCCGCTAAGATGCCTTGAATCGACGGGCGGGCTGTCCTTCCCGCCTTTCTCCCGCCATGCACCCGTCACAAAAACAAGATTCAGACAAGTCGAGCCGCGCGCGTTTGCCCCCTCCCGATGAGGCCGAGACTGCCGTCCTGGCTGCCTGCGAATTCGGCGGAGACAGGGATGAGGAGGTGCCCCGTTATCGCAAGGGGGTGGCGCCTCTCGCTGCGCTGACTGCAGAGGTGCGGCAAGCAGGGCGTGCGAAGGACAATGAGCAGCTAGCGGTTCTTTCTGCTCGTCTAGCTCGTCAGTTGGCTCGGCGAGGTATCGAGCTCAAGGAAGCCATCGGGCTTGCAGAGAAATCCCTTCGACTCCGTTCCGATCCCGACCTCGCCGAGGAGTTGTGCGATTTATGGGTGAGCGTTGGCGATTATGTGCGTGGAGCGGCTCTTCTGGGAACGGTCCTCGATCGCGTGGAAGGGAAAACCCAATCGCGGCTCTTGTGCCGGGTTGCCGTGCTGAGTGCCCATGGGGGCAAGGTGCCGCAGGCTCTTCAAGCGCTGCGTCGGGCGATAAGCAGTGATCCTTCCGATCCCACCCCGCACGAGTTGCTCGGGGCGATGGGGTTTTGGGCTGATTTTCCACCGCTGGAGGCGTCGAAAGCCTATCTTGAGGCGTCGGAGCTGCGGGAGAAGGCAGGTCAGGATGCCGAAGCCTTTCAATGTCTCCTTCGGGCTTTCGAAGTTGCACCGGCCAGCGGTGCTGCGGCCGAGGCGCTCGCGGTGGCCTTGAGGCGACGCGGGCGAGGCGGTGCTGCGGAGGAAATCACTCGCGAACATTTACGCCATGGCTCGGCAGCCGCGCGTGCGGCCTATCATCAAAGGCGCTTTCAATCATTGGCGTTGGATGAGCTCCCTTCCGCGCTTGAAGCAGCGATCGAGGCTCGGCTCGATTTGCAGTTGGATCCCGAAGTCTTGCAACAAGCACTGGAGGATTCGGAAGGAGCGGAAACCACCTTCGAGGGATTTCTCGTTCGGCTCGCTTCCGAAGAGCTTTTCGGTGAGCCCGGTGCTTACGCTCAGTGGTTGGACGCCCTGGTCGAGCTGCACGATTACGATTGGGGGGCGAGAGAAGTTTTGCGCCTTCGGCAACTGCTGGCGCGCCGTCTCTCTTTGTCCCCTCCGGCGTCCTCCTCGACTCATCATGCTTCCGATCAGGAAAGGCTTCGTCGCCGGCTCGCTGGCGAACTTGATCCAGTCGAGGAGCGGGAATGTCGGGCTGCCGCGGCGCGGTTTGAGCTCGGTCGGGGCGAGTTTCAGGAGGCCAGCTGCTTGCTGGAGCCTTTGCTCGCTCCCGAGCGTGATTCGGAAAGCGCGCTCGATTTGCGCACGAGCGCGCTCTGCAGTTTCGTGTGTGGCCGCGCGCGTGCCAGCGCTTGGAGAGCCCGAGCGCTGGCAAGACTTGCCCTGGTGTTGCCGAAGCCGGCTGCGGCAGTTGTTGGATCCGTCGCGTCAGAGGCTCTGCTTGAATCTCGGCTTGTTGCTGAAGCGGCAGAGGCTGCTCGGCGCGCCTTGACGGCTGATCCCGCTTCCGCCAGAGCCCTGGCTGCCCAGGCCCTCGTGGCGCTGAGTCATCCGGAAGAAGCGAGCCAAGGACAGCTCGAGACCTCCCTGTCGGCTCTCGTGGCCCGTGGAGCGACCTGCCAGATGCTTGCGCGATCGGCCGCTAGCCAACAGGCGTGGCCTTTGGCCCTGAGTTGGTCCCATCGCTACGCTGCCTTGAGGCCGGCCGATCCCCTGGCAATCCATGAGCTTTTGCTGAGGGCGCGACAAGCGGGCGATGCGTCGCGCCTGCTTGCAGAGCTCGACTTCACCCTGCAAAAACCCCTTCCTTTCGTAGAGATCGCCGCTGATCTTTCCGCCACGATCGAACGGCTCGGAGAGCTTTCCCCCCAACTGGCGCTCAGCGGCGCTCAGCTTCTTCTCCGTCGGTCGGGTATCCGTTTCATGGATTGCCGGCTTGCCTTGGATCGTTTGGCTGAGGGCCTTCCGTCGCCCCTTCTTGCAGCGGAGATCCTCGAGCGCCTCCTCGTCCTCACTTCTGGACCACAAAAAGCAGACTTGCTCCTTGCGCTCGCTGATCGGCGCCACGCAAGCAACGACTCCGTTGCAGCTGCACGAGCGCTGCGGCGTGCCTTATCTGCTGGTGCGGAACCATCGGTCGTGGTCCGAAAATTCTCTTCTCTGGAAACCGACCTCCCCCCCGATGCGGAACTCGCTCGGCTCGAGGCCCAGAGAGAAATGCTTGGGGGAGGGCAGCAGAAGGGGGAACAGGCCAGCGGTCTCTACCGGCTCGGCGTCGCGCGCTGGGATATGGCTCATGACGAGGAAGGGGCCATGAGCGCGTGGGTGCGCGCGGCAGAACTTCAACCGGATCAGGGGGGGCGGCGTCTGGCTCGCTATGTCACCGCGGTTGCTGGCAAGGATGAAGCTCCGAGTTATCTTGAGCGCGTCGCTCGCTCTAGCGACGACCCTCGAGTGCAAGGACAAGTGCTGGGCCAAGCGGCGCGAGGCTGGCTCGACAGGGGATCGAAGAACGAGGCATTTCGCCTTGGGGCAGAAGCTCTCCGCCTGGCCCCTCTGCAGGCTGAGCTGCTCGTGATCGTGGAGCGTGCTACGACCGATGAAAAGCTCGATGAGCTCCAGCATCTCTATGATCACATCGCAGCCGAGGCCCTCGGGCGATACGCCGAGCGGGCTGTTCACTACCGCGCTGCTCGATTGTTGGAACGCAGGGGGCACGCGAAGTCCGCTCTCAGGCACGCGGCACGAGCGTTTCAGGCAGTCCCCGCCGAAGGCGTCGCCTTCGTCCTCATGGCCCGCCTTGCCGACAACGTCGACGGTGCCACTGTCGCGTTGGAGGCTTTGCAGCGTGTTGCAGACGCCGCCAGCGATCCGCAGCAGCGCGCGCGCTGGCTGGAAAAGGCCGCCAGCATTGCTTCCGGAGGCTCACGGCAGCGCGTGGAAGTCTTGATGCGGGCCGCCCAGATCCGTCCCGAGGAGTCGACGATCGATTCATTGGAGCGGGCCATTCAGGAGTTCGAACCCGAGGAGCGCTTTGGTTTTTCTGCTCGTTTCGAAGAGGTCACGCACGAGGCCCTGCAGCAAGCAAGCGGAGCTCATGGAGCAGTCCTTTGCATTGCCTTGGCCCAGACGGCGCTCACACTTTTTTCGAGCGAAAAGCTTGCGTACTCTTGCGTCCGGCGTGCCGTCGAATGCGATATCGAAGTCCCGGAATATGAGCGGTTGATGCCATTTGTCCCTCAAATGGCTTCTCAGGCGCAGGAGGCGAAGGCGCTCGTTTCGAGCGTGCAGCTTGCCTATCAGCAGAATGGAAGATTTTTGGGGAGGGCGCTTTCGGAGTGGCTCGCGAGTCTTTCGGCAAAGTTGGGAAGAGGCGATCTCGAAGCCGAGCTCCTGACCCGAGCCGCTCAGGACGCACCAGAGGATGGGGAGCTCATCTCCTTGGCGCGAGAGGCCGCGACGAGGTGCGGTCGACCGGAGCTTCTGCGCGTGATTTCGGAGCTGCTCCCTCCGCACGAGCGCGCCGAGCTGACATTGACGCGAGTGGCCGACATGGCCCTCGAGGAAGGGCTCGAGGCGCTCCTCGATCTCGATCTCGTTGCAGTGGACGATGAGCTCCGGGCTCGTGTCCTTGTCGAGATTGCGCAGCGGATGGAAAAGACGGAGCGACTTTCCGATGCAGCGGACGTGTGGCGCGATTTGCTTCACCTGGGAGTGATGAAATCGATGGCTCTCGAAGGACTGGAGCGTGTTGCCGGAAGGCGAGAAGATTATGATGAGCTTTCTTCTGTGCTCAAGCTCAAGGCTGAGGAGGTCCAAGAGCCCGGTGAACGCCGCGCTCTTTCGTTGCGGCGTGCGCGGCTCCTCGATCAAGAGCTTTCTCGCTCGGCGGAGGCGCGCGCCATTCTGGGAACCGTTCTTCAAGAGGGAGAGGATGTCGAGGCTCTCAGTTTGCTTGCTGATTCCTACGGACGATCGGGGGACGAGGGGCAAGCGGCTCTTCATTGGTTGCAGGCCAGGGACGCTGCTCCTGATGCAGAGCAAGAGAGGTATTTCGCACTGAAGGCGGCGCGTTGCTTCTATGATGCCGGTGAGGAGAAGCGAGCACTCGAACTCTTGCAGGCAACCGAGCATCTGTCGTGGGAGCACCTTGAACTCCAGCTGACATTGGCCCGCTCGCTGGGAGACCGGACGGCCGAACTCTCTGCGCTCGCTTCCCTTGCCCAGCTTTCGGATCCAAAAGAGGCTGCGGAGAACTACCTGGCTGCTGCAAGATTGGCTCTTGCTCTCAAAAAGCCCAGTGAAGCGGAGAACTACGCGATCCATGCGTCGAGTGGACCGGACGCTCCCCCCGAGGCTCGACTCCTCGTGTGTCAACTTCGGTTTCGCCGTGAGCCACCATTAACGGAGCGTGCCGCTCGTGATCTCATCAGAGAGCTCGAGGGAACAGATGAGGTTTCGGGAGCGAGTCAGCGAGAAATCCGAGCATTTTTGTTGGCTGAGGCCGTTGCAGTGGCCGAAGGACCTGACGAGGCTTGCCAGCTGCTGGAAGACGCCATCGAACGCCAGGGGGATCGACCCCTTCTTTGCGCCTCCCTGGCGAATCTCCTTCAAGAGGACTTCTCCAGAGCGCTCGAGCTTTATGAGAGGGCCATTGGAGGGGAGCTGCACGGGCTTCGCGAGGAAAGCGATGTGCTGTTGGGGGCGGCCCAGACGGCGCGGAAGACCGGGAATTTGGCTCAGGCTCGTTCCTTTGCCGCGGCCGTTTCCGAGGACGATCCACGACGGGCCGATGCTGCGACGATGTTGGAGGACATCACATCCGAGCTGACTCGCATCGAGCAAATGGAGCAGGAGCGTCGGGAGGCGGAGGAACAGGAGCGTCGAGACCGGGAAGAGCAGGAGCGGCAGGAGGCGGAGGAACAGGAGCGTCGAGACCGGGAAGAGCAGGAGCGGCAGGAGGCG
>CAYTRQ010000099.1:12313-15062 GCA_964440025.1 uncultured Polyangiaceae bacterium
GAGGAGCAGGAGCGTCGAGAAAAGGACGGAGAGACGACCCAGACGGCGGAGGAAGGTGTTCGTCAACAGACGGGAAGAACGGAACAGGAGCGCCAGGAAATCCTAAGATTGGCTCGGGAGGAGGCTGCCCGTGAACGGGCGGCCGTGCCGAGGGAAGAACGGCGTCGCAGAGCCCGGTCGGAGCCAACTTCTTTGAAAGCCCAGCGGCGTTCCTCGAGGCCGCCGCTTCGTGCCAAGGGATCCTCGGAGCTCCCTCTCGTGGGGTTGTCTGATGCCCCGATAGAGGTCAATCCGGCGGAACTGAAAGAGGTCGACCAGCTGAGTTTGGAAGAAGAAGCTCGGGCGGTTTACCCCGGCGCTTTTGAGCCTGGGACGATCGGGGCATCGAGCGGGCGCAGTGAGGCTGAGCTCATTCGGGCGCTCGAGGCCGGTGAAGTGGACGCCGGGCTCGAGCTGTTGGAGTTGCTCTCCGGTGATCGCTCTCGCTCCCATGACGCGGTCATCGTCGCTGGGCATTTGGCTGCGCTCCGTCCCGGCGAGGGGGCCATGTTGGGACGGCTTGTGGCGCAAGCAAGTCGGGACGGAAACGAAGCCTTGGCGCTTGCCGTTCGGCACGTGTTGGGCAGTTTTGGGGCCGGAGATCCAGTGCGGCCGCCGCCCTTGTCGGAGGTCATCGATGAGCCGGAGGCCGTTCGCTCGGTCCTTTTGCGGGGGCTGCGAGCACCAAGCACGGAAGCTCTCGGCATTGTCTGGGAAAACGCCAGTAGTCTGTTCAAGAAAGATCTGGCGGACTATGGCGTTGCAGGGACCGATCGGGTTCCCTCCTCGGCGCCGACCGCCCTGGGAGAGCTTTACCGGGAAAGCACTCGCATTTTAGGGATGGTCAGGACTCCGTTGTTTCGGATCGGCTCGGGAGAAGACATTTCCATACGTGTTGCTCTCGTCGCCCCTCCCGCGGTGATCGTTTCGGGTGAGGTGACGGAGGTGACGCCGGAACTTCAGTTCCATTTTGGCGCTGCTCTGGCCGCATCGACTTCTGAGAATGTACTCCTTTTTGGCAGTCAACCTGAGGAGTTGAGTACTTTACTCACTGCTCTTTCCGTGTCCTTCGGAGGCGGGGAGTCACAAGCCTCGGAGAGCTCTCCTCGTGTGATGCGGCTTGCGACGTTCCTTTGGGAAACAATTCCGGCGAGAGCTCAACGACGACTTTCACAGCTATGTGTCGATCCCGCTCAATTGGCCCCAGAGGTTGCCTTGGATTTCGCTCAATTTCTTTTGAGACGGGCCGGTCTTGTCGTTTGCGGAAATATTCGTACGGCGATTGCCGATGCTTGTCAGCACCAAGGAATTGCCGTGCCGAGGAGTTTGTCGGACCTTGAAAAGGCAACTCAATCGAGCTCCGCGGTTGCGGATCTGCTTTCCCTGGCCATTTCCCCAGAGTACGCGGAGCTCCGTTTTCGCACGTCGCGTTGAGTGGCGAGCTGTGGCGTGTGACTCTCCACGAGGATCTCCCAAGATGCGGGCATGGGGGGTTCGGAGGTGGCTCGGCCAGGGTGAACAGCGAGCTCCTCTATTCCGTGGGCTTCTATATAGGACACGACTGTCAGGGAAGAAAACAATGGAAGCGGGTGTTGCTCGCTCATCCGGTGACATTGAAATTCGGAACAGGCTCATTTTCCCAGCAACATCGTTCCTCCCCTTTTTCTTCACCTGGGCCCGGTCTATGGCACAGACATTGCTGCACTTTCGTTGTCGGTCCGTTTCACCTTGTCCGCAATGATGCTCAGAAGTTCCCAGTCCCCCATCGACGCCGCCAATCGCCCCGGCCTTTTCCTCGGCGCCGGCCTTCGGTCGATGCGGGCAATTGCCGCCCTGCTCGGGGCCTTTCTCCTGTGGGCCTGCAGCATCCAACTCGAGATGGCTGATCTTGGTCAGCCCGCAAGCACCAATGCATGTCATTCCGAGACGTCTTGTGAGCGTGGCTTCTGTTCGGAGCTTGGCATCTGTGAATCGTCTCGGACGGATCTCTCGGCTGTGCTCATGGAGATCACTCCTCCCGCGGGGACCAAAACCATTGCCGGGGTGCGCTTCACGCAGCACGTCGAGCCATCTTCGGATCTGGATCTCAAGCTCGGGCACATCAGTCGAGTGACGGTGAAGGTCACCGGGGTCGAGGCGAGTAGTCAGACATGCGTCTCCAGCCTGACCGAGGACGAGGCCCCTGCTTCGGAAGATACGAGCCTCTTTGCGCGCACGACATTTGTGCCACGGGAGCGCCTTTTGGGTCTTGTCAATCCATCGCACTCCACCGAGGCCGTTCTCGATGACGCTGGAAGCTATCGCGCCACGATGGCTGTGCCTCCTGGAAGTTATGATATCTACGTCGAGCCTCTTGCCACTGATGGCAGTTGCGTTCGCCCACCCTATTTGTTGCTCGATCATGAGGTTGCCTCTGGCGACGTCTCCATCTCCATGGAACTTCCGGAGCCTGAGCGGCTCGACGTCCTTATCCGGTTTCCCGGAATGATCGACGTCCTGAATGAGTGGACGCTGGATACTCTCGATCGAGCCTCCGGTCGTCTTTTGTCCAACCGGGTTGTGCTCAAGGAACCTACGGTCGTGGATGGGGCTCTGGAATATCAGGCGCAGTTGGCGTTTTCGCCAGTCGCGTCGAAGACCAAGACTTCCTCCACGGAATTATTGCGTCTCACCCCTCCGGAAGGAATGACTGCCCCTACGGTGTACTTCG
>CAYTRQ010000100.1:0-14957 GCA_964440025.1 uncultured Polyangiaceae bacterium
GCCATCGACGGTCGGAATGCTCACGTTGTTCGCCCAAGCGCACGTCGGCATGCAGCAATCTTGCATGGTGGTGGTGTGGAAGGTCTCTCCGTTGCCAGCCTGACTGGCATAGCCTGCCGCGGCGGCTTGCTCGGCCGTTTGCACCTCGGGCTCGGGGGCGGACAGACCGTCGGTGGGGATTTTACAGCCCGTGACCTCCATGAGGTGCTGCGGGCAAGCCACTCGCTTGACCAACACGGTCCAGTTTTCGTGATAGTACTGCATGGGTTGGTTGGACTGGATGCAGCTATGTCGGGACACCGACTGCACCATTTCGCTGGAAGACGTCATCTCGTTGCAAGCCGACTCGATGGCGCTCTGACACGACGCCGAACCGATGATCTCGTCCGTCAGAGCGTTGTCCGTCACACACGCCAGACTGTCGGGGCCGGGCTTGACGCCTCCGCTGAAGGCCTGCCCCACCGGCGGATAGCCGTCGTACAAGTAGTGGCCATTCATGCTCCCCAGGGGAACGGAATCACTGCACGCGTTGAAGACTCCAAAACCACCAGCGCCCATGAAGACATCGAATCCGGCTGGCCCGGACGCCTGGGTGTTGGCACTCTGTACGATGATCGGTTTAGGAGGTACCAGATTCGACTGATCGGCGATGTAGGTCGGCTCTCGAAAGACGAGCTGGTAGCACTGACAACACGAGTTGGGTAGCCCAGAATCGACCCCGTTCGAGTCGGGATCGTGACCCACGATGCCGTAGTGGAACTGGCCTTCGTAGCCGTCGTCGATGACGGCCTGCTCCATCTCTGGAGAAAAGAGCATATGACGGGGGCAGGCGAAGTTGACCTCGGCGCCTTCCTTGCCTCCTTCGCAGGCGTTTTTGCCCACCACTCCTGTGTCCGCCACGCAGCGGTCGCCACACATGGCGTCACAGTCCTCCACCCAAAACTGATTGGCACATGAGTCAGGCGGTCCCAGGGCGTAGCTTCCCGGCCCGCCGTCGCCGTTCCCATCACCCGCACTTCCGCCTGTGCCGTCCCCATCGCCGTGGCTGTCCCCATCACCCGCACTTCCGCCTGTGCCGTCCCCATCGCCGTCGCCTGTACCTGCGCCCGTGCCAGAGCTCGCAGCTCCAGTGCTCGAGCTCGCTGCGCCCGTGCCCGTGTTGGTTCCTCCGGTGTCGGTGCCGTCGCCGCCTCCGCCGGTGGCGGAGTTCGCGCCGCCAGTCCCCGTCGCGTTGCTGTCGCCCAGAGCCTTGTTCGACGAAGAGTCGGGTGACGAGCAGGCCAAGAGGAAGACCGAAAGCCCAAGAAAGATCGGAGTTTTCATCTCAGCTTTTTTCCTAGCCGCCGCCTGAGCCCCGGCAAGCACCCAGATCCGGCAAGAGATGCGCGTCGCTCGCCTGAGCCCCGGCAAGCATCCAGATCCGGCAAGAGATGCGCGTCGCTCGCCTGAGCCCCGGCAAGCATCCAGATCCGGCAAGAGATGCGCGTCGCTTCACCCGGGCTCAACGGTCGGAGCCATATCCGAATGGACCGACCCACCGCGATCAGGTCCGAATGGACCGACCCACCGCGATCGGGCATCGTACCCACTCGCCGTGCTCGAACTCGTGTCCCAACGAATGGCTTGGGCGCACATGCGTACGTAGGCGCAGGCGCGGGCCGGGTTGGTCGTTGAGGAGGATGGGCGTGTACGCTTCGCCCATAAACTCCTCACCCCGAGCATCCTCTTGGCGGCAAGTGGCTCAAAGTGTCCAAGGTGCGCTCGCCACGCGGTGCGTTGCCTTTCCACGGCTGAAGCCACGACCACGCGACAAGCCCTGTGGTCGGACGGCCTAGCCTGACTCAGTGTGGCTCAAATTGGCGGCAAGTGGCTCAAAGTGTCCAAGGTGCGCTCGCCACGCGGTGCGTTGCCTTTCCACGGCTGAAGCCACGACCACGCGACAAGCCCTGTGGTCGGACGGCCTAGCCTGACTCAGTGTGGCTCAAAGCGGACCCCATTTCGCAAGGCCTCGAAGTGGACTCTGCGGGTTCCGGTTTCGGGTTTGGGTTGCTCGGCGCATGTCTCACGGTGCACTCATGCCAGGGCTGCGGGCTTTGGCACGATGCGTGCTGGCGCGAATTGCATGGCTATCATTTCCTCTCGATTCATCCGCCCCTTGTCCCGTCCCGCGTTGACGGCAGTCTCAGTCGCCGCGATTGCCGTAGCCTGCCATCCTGAAGACGTCGAAACCGATGCCGGCTCCGCTATGGATGATGAGGACGAAGTGCAAGACAACACTTACGCCCTACCGCCGGCGATTGGCGGCGCCGCGTCTGGTGGCGCTGGCGGCGGGCCTGTCATTCCGCCAACCATGTGCGAGGGGACGAACGCGTTCCGACAAGCGTACGTCTGCGCTGGAAGCGTGTCCGAGTCGCGTCAGGTCACCCACCGCACGGCCAACCTGACTCCGATTGCTCCCGTGGACGCTTGCATGACAGCGGGCACGCACCTCCTGCCCGCTTCGGACTCGCAGCCCACGGCAGCAGGAGCTCTTCCAGCGGGCGGCGCAGGCGGGATCAGCGGCTACGGCGGCGCCGGAGGTCGCCCGGGCACGAGCGATCCCTGGTGCGGCGAGGCGCCAGAACACACGGCCATCGCCGGGGTGACCTACTCCCTTGACGACTGTGATGCCTCGGAGCTCGCACTGCCCATTGTGTTCCAAGAGCCTGAGCACTGGTACCGCCTGAAGGTGTTCGTGGGCGATTCAGCCTGTGAGCGGGGTGAACTGGTGGCTGACACGGCTGGTTACGGCACGGGCGAAGTCGTCGCCCTCGACGTGGATCCGGCCGACGGAACCTTCGTCACCCTCGAGTTCACAGCCGAGCTGGAAAACTACCATTCGTATTACTGGGACCCGTACTACGGCTACTATTACGGCCCGTACTATGCGGGAGACACCCTGCGAGTGGAGCTCGAACCCATCGCGCCCTCCAACACGACCGGCCCATGAGAGCTCGAGTTCGCCGCTGACGGCCGCAGCTTCAGGAGGAAAAGCGGCCGGTACGGCGACTTCAGTCCTGTCGAAGGCGATAGCGGACGTCTGCGCTGGCGCTCCGTCGGAACGAAATGCGGAGCTGCCCCAGCGGCGTCTACAGCATTTGGGACGGAGCACGCGGCGAAGGCCCATGAGCCAGAGCACTCGATGGACGTCACGCTGCTCGGTGCAGACCGCGCGCCACTTCATGCGCCTGAGGAGCTAGATTTGCTCGTCCTCGCCCAGCTCTGCGGCTGAATGTTCGGGGAGCTTGCGCATTCGGAGAAGATCCGTTTTCACAAGGTCGCCGTAGTGGGCATCGATGGCGTGCTTCGAGGACAGTACATCGATCGAGCCAAGTTCAGTAGCGCCTTGCATAAGGGCTTCGGCTTTTGTGACGTGGTGCTGGGCTGGGACAGCCAGGACGAGCTGTATGACAATGCGACGTTGTCGGGGTGGCACACGGGTTATCGCCGCCAGTCACGCTCGATCTGGCTGAAGCGCGGCGTCTCCCGTTCGAGCGGGAGACGCCGTCTTCGTGCCGGGCAATTATGGGGGCGACTACGCTTCAGGCGTGCAGTCGGTCGTTCGTGAAGCGAGCCGCCCAGATGGCACGGAATATGGGCTACGAGGCTCGTGCGTTTCTCGAATACGTTTTTTTCGTTTTTGACGACCGCACTCGGCCAGAGAGAAGGGTTACCGAGGACTGAAACCGTTCACCCCTGGGATGTTCGGGTATTCAATCTCGCGAAATAGCGTACATGCCGACATCCATTGCGATCTCATCGACGACATGGCGATTCTCGACGTGCCTCTGGAGGGTCTCCACACGGAGACGGACCCGGGAGTGCTCGAGGCCGCCACCATGCACGCGCCCATCGAGAAGGCGGCCGATCGGGGAAGGAAACGCCAACGAAGATCCCGGGCACGATGCCGTTCGCTTGCCTGGCACGTTGGGTTGGGAGAGGCGACCGCGAAATTCCGTGCTTGGTACATTCAATACTTGTTCATCCATTTTGACGTGTCGATACCAAACTCATTTCGAAGTCGAGCGACGTCGTCCTCGAAGAATCGCTTCAGCTGGAGATAGTCCCTTTTGCTCAACGGGTCAGGGGACGAACGCTTATTCCGTTCCTTGTCCTCAATTTCCGGAGGGGGCTAATTCCAAGGAATGCAGCAATACGGTTCATCGATTCTCGATGACTGCTTCGAAGATCCTCCGACAGAAGAATCAGTACCTGTTCTCGAGGGAAATACCGGAAGATTCGTTGCAATTGGCCGGCATACAAGCTTCGGTCCAAAATGAGGGAGTCCTGCCACGGCTCTTTCGTTTGGTGAGCGCGCAAGAATGTGTCAAAGTCGAACGTCTCGACGTCTCCTACTCGCTCTTTGCGCATGATCCAATTGGAGTAGGTCCTTTCAATTGGGTCTCGGAGGAGCACGATGAGCTTGAGCCGAGGGTTATACTCATGGATGCGCCTCATCGCCTTAGGGACGAACATGTAGGAGGGGGTCGCTTCGCCAAAGACACTTTCGCCTCCTTCGGGGGCGAAGCAGCGGTGGTACTCCTTGTGGTTGGGATACCTGCTCGAATCGAAGTAGTGGAGTTCCTTTTTTGGACCGCCCATGCACACTTCGGGGTGGAGGCAGAAGAAATGGGCGGGTGCGGTGGTTCCACACTTTTGCGCACCGACCACGAGAAAGTCCGGACCGCGCGAGTTGGAGTTGAACGCGTATTTCCAAAGACCCAACCAGGTGCTCTTCGGCGGGGAGTGCTTTCTGTCGAGTAGGAAGGTGAGCCCAAATAGGGCGCACGCCTTTGCAAACTTTCGCTGCCGGTACCGCCTCATTCCCCTTTGTCGGAACCTCCGGGCAAGCTTCTCGAATCTCTTCATTCGTTTTCTCGGTAGTTATTTGAAGGTTGAGCAAGCATTGAAACTCATCGTACCTGCCACGTGGTAGGGCCTTCTGCTAGCTCCAGGGTTCAGTGGTGCATCTTGCGAGAAACTCCGACACCTCGTCATAGTTGATCAGCTTGTCGCGCAACGTACCCGACGACTGCTTCCGGAGGATCGTCTTCTCAGAGATCATGGCGCTTCGTGAACCGACGAATCTGGCGATTTCGACGATCTTATCGTTGTTCAAGACATCCTCGTAGCTTGCGAATAAGTAGGTCTGCCCAGTGGTCTCAAGCCTGTCCCTGATTCCTGCGTAGTACCTCTGCAGTCGATTCGCGTACGTTTGGTAGCGATCGACATCGAAACGAATTTGGGTGGGCGAGCTATCGTCGTGGCTGCGTCTGATCCATTCTCCAGTGGCGCGTGCCATCTGGAGAGATACGAAAGAGGCGACCATGTTGCGTGTCAGGATGATTTTTATCACGTCACGGTGCTGCAGCATCTCCTCCTGGATGGAATGGTCGTGGCCGTCGAAGTGCCGAAGTCCTAGGATGTTTCCGTCGCGGCGCGCTTGCTCGAGCACGTCTTCGAGGGGTCGACGGGGATCCCCGTTGCGGCGCTCGAGGGCCGTTTCATCCTCACGGTTCCACCCAGCGTACTCCATGGAGTGCAGGTGGGGTGTCCGACGCCGACGTATTTGGCGTTGTAGAGTTATCCCAAGCACACCAGGTTATCGAAGTAGTTGAGCTTCTCCTGCAAGAAGTTTGAGCCGGACCTTTTGGTTCCGAAAGTCACGAAGAGCGCGGGGTGCTTGGCGGGATGCCGCCTGAACCAGTCAAAGAAAGTCACGGCTCATTCCTCATCGAGAGCATGCTCGTATTCAGCGATCTTCTTCTTGATGAAGGGGCCCGCCGGGCGCAGCCGGTGGGCCTGTTTCATCAGCACCAGAGCGAGCTCGAGATTCGTCTTCTCCAACTTCAGCGCTTGACCTCGCAAAAAGTTGGCAGTCTTCGAGATCTGCTCGTTGGGCTCGAGGCCCTCGAGGCGGAAGGCGAGTTCAGCCAGGACCTTCTCGAAAACCTCCATCTGTTGTTCATGGGAAAGCGGTGTCGCGTTGTCTTCTTCGGGATACATCGAAAAATCGTCCGAGAAGATGTGCTCGCTTTTGCTCAGGCCGTAATCTTCGTTCAGTCGAGCGTTGCCTTCCTTGAACTGCTCGTAGAAAGCCTCTGCTTCCGATCGAGACGGGAGCAGCTTTTCGTCGTCTTGGAGTGGCATGGCGCGCACGATTTCGACGAGCAGGTGTTTTGCTGGAGTGAGTTCCTTGAAATGGGACCGCGTTTGGTGAAGGAACAGCTGTTGCGTGCGATTCAGCGAGGTGTTGACCTGGCCGACTGACTCGTAGCTACTCAGGTCCGTTTCGCCGAGCACGTCCATGAAATCTTCGATGGCATCACCGTTCTACAGGCGGCTCCGGTCGACAATGCGGAGGACGAGATTCTCCTTGCCGAAGGCGTCCGCCCATCGCTTCACCTTGTCGTCGAAGCGCAGGTAACGTTGGGCGAGCGGGGTGAGGGTGGAAGGCAGTGCTCGCAGTTCGTGGCCAAATGCAGTGGCACAATCGATCCACTTGGTTCCCTCTTGCTTCATCGAGATGGCAAGCGCGTCTTGTCGTCGAAGGTAGAGGATGACGGTGACCTTGTCGGCGTGGCGCTTCAAGGAAGCATGCAATTGTGCCAGATCTGTGGGGGAGTTGATCCACGAATAGCTCTCGTGGGTCAGCAGGACCTTCCGGGTCTTGATGGCCCCGATGATGTCGAACCCTTCGGGCGAGAAGTCCATCCGGGACTTCTCGGCATTGAATCGCAAGGGCCACGGGTGTGGCGTCAGCAGGGCGATGTCCAAGCGTTCGGCGAGGCGCGCCGAGTTTTTTCGCAAAAAAAGCTGGATGGCTGACGTTCCGGTCTTGTGCGAGCCAATGTGAAGGATGATCTCCTCGACCTTCCGTTCGTCGCGCGTGTCGACCTCCGGGACTCGTGTCCGGGGCGCCTGAGACGGCGCAGACACGGTCTGCGCCGAGGCCGACAAGAAGCCAAGACGGTCCTTGAGCCGTTTCCAGGTGGTCTCAATCATCATGGTCGCTGCGCTGTGCCCGCACGGCCTCGTAGTAGGGGCTTCGCCTCTGGTGGTCGGCGATGGCCTCGACGATTCGACCAGGAGACGAAAATGGCAAATGCGTTGGAGCGTTGACGATTTCCAGGTCGGGATCGTCGTGCCGAAGTCCGCGTATCATAGCATCCAGCCGCTCCAACCTCCCCAAGGTAGCATGGGGAGGATCATACAGGTCGACAATCAGCATATTTTTCGAGGTCGAGCAAAGCTCGAGGAACGCTTTGTTTGCGTCCAAGCGATGAAAAAACACAAATCCGGCAGGGTGGGCCCGAGCGAGCAGATGAAGAAACTCGTCTCGATTGTAGTCTCGGAGTGCCGCGTCCGACCCCGTGTAAGGGGGAAGCTTCGGACCGGGGCCATAGTCGATCTCGTGCGGGGCCAAAAGTTCACCAAAGACCTGCATGTGGGCAAGCTCTTCGACCAGCGTCTCACGCAGCTTGAGGCAACGAGGGCTCTGGGGCGCATCGGTTATGATCACCGCCGTCGGGACTGGGCAGCGTGAGAAAGGATACGGCTCCATCGATGTGTCCCGGAGCCAGGCGAGGGGGCTTTCTCCGACTTCTTCCTGCAATGGTGACTTCAACTCATCCAAATGGGCTCGCTCGAGGTAAATGTCGGTCAATGTCGAGACGAGTGCGGTGTCGGTGTGCTTCACCTTGCGGATGAAGAACTTGTGCGACGGCAGTGCTTGGATTGTCTCGGCGTCGTAGCTCGTGAAAACCTTGGGAATACCCCGCATGTTGAACCTGTAGTTCATGAGCGGTGGGCGAATCTTCCGTTCGTCGTCGATGAGGTAGAGGACCAAGGTCTGAAAGAAGAACTCGTCAGGGATCCAGGTGTGCTCGAGGAAGGCGAGAAGCCCAGGCTGGTCACAGAGTTCGAGGATCTTCTTGATTGTTGTGGTGGTGAGTGTCCACCACTGGGACCCCATGCACATTCTCGTGTTGAGCGGAAACTGCCTCTTCCGTCCCAGGAGCTTCATGGCTCGGACCGAGAGGGAGAAGAGCCGACGTTGCTTGCGCCAATTGAAATAGTGGGGGTACTCCCAGCGCTCTTGCTGAAGCCCGTCCACGACCCACTGGCTGTGCGAGACGTCCACGGCTTCGACGAACTCGAGGGTGGGGTTGCGGGCCAGGTAGGCCTTCAGATCGCGGGCACTTTTGACCGGGAGGCAGCTCCCGCTGAGCAGCGTGACGTAATCGAACTCTTGGCCACTGTCGACCAGTGCCCGCAAGCAGTTCACCGTTGCGTAGACGATGGAAGCTTCCCCCCACTCGACGGCGACGCGGCTGGCGATGAGTACCTGCGGAAAGTGTCGCTTCACCTCCTCGATATCGTCGGGCCGTGGTGCCGTGGCATCGTAGTGCAGCGCGACCAAGTCTCCGTTTTCCGTCAGGCATTTCAAGAGCGGGCGCAGTGCCTCAAAAGGTTCGTGAGCCAGGATGGCGTAGGCAAGGCGCACTAGATGATCTCCTTGTTGACGAGGAGCCCGAGCTTCTTGAGCTGCCGCCACCCCCGATAGCGTACGCTGATGCCTTCCTCGTAGTGTTGGGAACCTCGAAGGAAGTCTCGATACATCTCGTACTCCTTCGAATCGTTGTAGTGCTCACCCCTCTCGAGTTCTTCGACGATCTTGTCTTCGAACGCGGCGATGAACTTGAAATGGAGAAGCGCGCCGGTGACCGCAGAGCGATAGCCTCGGTTAAGGCGTCGCGGCAAGAGCATGTGCATGGAGGAGACATAGGCGTAAAAGCTCTTCCACCTCACGAGCGGAGTCTTGTTCAGTGCAGGAGCGCTGCCCGGATCCTTCTTGAAGAGCGTTCTCATGCGCACGCCTCCTTGCGACCACAAGGAACCGTAAGTGGGGTTTTCGGAGAAAACGTAGCCCTGGGCGTCGAAGTAAGGGTGGCTCGTCAGGGGATCCGTACCCGGCCGGTACACGCAGTCGCGCAATTCTCCCCGGCCGTACATGTCGATCATCAACGTAAACAACGCACGATGGTGTCCGGCTTCGAGATGTCGACAAAATTCAGGAAGGTCGAGGGTTTCTTGGTGCGGGTAGACCAGGAACTCGTCCGGATCGCAGGTCAGGCACCAGTGTCCCGTGCCATATTTGCGCAAGAGGTAGTTGAGCCAATGCATCCCAAAGTTGGACGCCTTGTAGGATGCGATCGTGTAGAAGACTGAAACGTCCTCGCTTGATGCAACGAGCTCGGAAAACCCATCGTCCGATCCATTGTCGACGAAGATGAAGTGCGACACTCCCAGCTCGCGGTAGTAGCGCAGAAAGTACTCCATCCGATGCGCTTCGTTGCGCAACGTCGCAAACAGGAGGACGTCGTCGGGTCCAATGCGATCGAGGTGATCCTGTTTCAGCTCGAGCTGCTGTCCAAATCGGTCGGCGAGCCGTCGTAGCTTCAAGAGCTCTTCGGCGTAAGGTCGAAATTCCCATGCCTTCCGCGCTTTGTTCACCAGGATGTCGGCGAGTGGTTTTCGCTTTTTTCGTTTCTTCGGCATGAATTCGGGAGCTTGTGGGCGTTGGTGTGGCTCTGAGCTTCTCTACCTCTGAGGCGCGGCCAGGAGTCTCGTTTCGCGCTTGGTCGAAGCTATCGATGAATCACAGCGAAATCTACCCACCCTAGCTCTGCGGGCTCGCCTCCTCAGGCGAACGCGGAGGGCAGGGTTGGGCTTGGTTGCGAAAGCGAGCGAGCAAAGTCTCCGAATCGGTCCACTTTTCGGAAGTGTCTGGCTTGCCGAAGTGTCCACGGGTTTCGGCGAGCAGCGTCTGATAATTCTTGTATTCGAGAGCGTTGTTGAAATGCTCGTTGCGCGCGACGCCCTCGGCGACCTTGCTTTGAAACCCTGCGTGGTACTTGAAGTGGGCCAGAGCGGTCCCATTCGGAGCGGGTTGGATGTTCGACACGCAGTGGATCCCCATGCCGATGCGAATCCAGGGGCGGTACCGAAACAGCGCGTGTTTCTGTGACGTGTAGGCGAACGGCTCGCTTCTGGGGATGGTTCTGTGACGGAAGCTGCTCAGGCGCGTCGACGTGCACGAGTAGCGTCCTCGACTGAGTCGCCACTGAAGGAGCGGGCTCTCGTCGAAGTAGGGACAGACCGTCCACGGGCTGTTCGTCTGGAAGTCCGCCTCTTGGAGTTCGCCGTAGGGGTACATGTCGACCAACGCCTGCCAGGAACAATCGTAGCCGTGTTGCTCCAAGTGGGTCAGATACGCACCGATGGGCTCCCGTTCGAACCGCGGATAGACGAAGAATTCGTCCGCGTCGACGACGAGCGCCCAGCGGCCCAAGCAGTGGGCGTCGAGCAGGGCCTGTTGCCAGATGGTCCCATAACGGGAGTCTCGGTAGGACGAATCGGTCCCGTAGAGCACGACGTCCTCTTGCTCGCGCAAGAATTCGCGAGTCCCGTCAGTGGATTCGTTGTCGCAGATTGCAAATGCCTCGACGCCAATCCTGCGGTAGTGGTTCAAGAAATGCTCGACCAGGAGTCTTTCGTTGTACATCACGGCGACGACAATCACGGAGGCCTGGGCCACGCGTCTTAGCCGGTTGGGCGGTGAGAGAAACTCGATCTGATGCTTGTTGTATCCGACTGTTGGTGTCAGCGCGGCAGGCCAAAGGCGCGGTGGCCCCAGCCCCTCCTGCGAGCCCTCGTGCAGGGTGTTCAGGGCTCGGGGATCGTCCACCGCCACGACCTGGGTCGGACTCTTCTGGCTGGGCTCGAACGTGCGATAACCGTGTCCGCGAGCGTTGCTGCCGTACGACGTCATCTGGTGGCAGTGGTAGCCGTCAATGTGCAGCCGAATGTCGGACCGGGCCAGCAGGTAACCAAGAGCCGAGGACGGATTGGGGGCATGACTGGCGATGCAACGGAGTTCCGGGATCCGCTGCTGTTCGAGCAAGCATTGGACTGAGTGGCGTGATAGGGCCACTCCAAAGCGGAGATCGGCACATGGCTGGACGAACGACAGGACGTCCGGGGACGAGCCTACTGCCCGCGCCCCGGAACGTCGCCGAGGGAGCCCTGCGTAGTCGACATTTTGAAGGCCAGGTTCGCCGAACAGCCGCTCCACCGACAGGTACGCGTCGTCCGGGACTTGGAGAAGGACTTCCCAGTTGGGCTGGTCCGCAGCCCAAGCTGCAGCATCGAGCAGGCGGGGCATGGACAGGCCGTTGTCGGTCGGATCGATCAGCGTCAAGATATCGCCATCCTGACCGCGCCGTTCGGTGCCGACGCACAAGAAGTAACGCACACCCCGTCGTGCGCAGTCTCGGAGCCACGTGGCTCGGGCCTCCGATGCCCAGGTGTCGAGGCGAGCCCGTGTCGTGTGCACGAGCAGGATTGTCTGCTCAGGCGCGACCGTTGTTCCGTGGGCGCGTGCTGGAAGCTGGACACTCGCCTCGATCCACTTCTTTTCCAGGGGGGATCGGTGGGGGGAGTTCCCTGGGAGGCACGTGAAGCGTAGTTGTTGGCGCGGTCTGCGGTCGGTGGCGGCACGGAGCGCAGATTGCTGCTCGTCGGGGTCACTCGCCGCTGCCAGCACCGCCTGTTGAGCGAGTGCAATTGACAGTTCCCCTTCGGCAAGGCACCCGAGTTCACGAAAGAAGGCTGCCGACGCGACGAGGGCTGGCACGTCGAGCGCGCTTGTTCCGCTTCCGAGCATCTGTTCCAGTGACCAAAAGCGCCGCTCGACTTCGATCAGACGCGCGGGTGGGTGCTCCCAGTCTTGGTGAAGGAGCCGCCAAAAGTGGGGACTCATGCCGAAGAGGCGCAACGTCCTGGCCTCGATCTTGCCGTAGCTCGTCGGGCCCTGGGCGTACAGTTCGCGCAGCGCCGTCACGGCTGCTCCAATGAGCTCATTGTCGTGGAGTTGGTACCAGGGACAAGCCGCCAGTCGCTCGAGAAAGCCCAAATACTCACGCGCCACCTTTTCCTTGTCGGCGAGCGAGCGGTTTCCCGCGGCGAACTTTTTCATTCCATGCCCGACAGCGACGGCGTTGAATCTTTCGGTCGTTCCGAGGTGCTGCAGGGCGTTGATCAGAAGTCGCGTTTGACCTCGCACCCCGAAGATTGCCGCTGCATAGGAGCGAGCCCAACTGCTGCGCAGGGAACAGACAGCCCAAACGGTGGGTCGACGAGTGACTTGGAGGAGCGCCTCGACTTCGTCGATCGAACAGAAGAAGGGCAGGACCGAAGAGAGTGCCTTGGCTTCCAGCCGGTAGGTCAGGCGTCTTTGGTCGACGAGTCGGCGAAACAGCTCGGGTTCGCGACCTTCGAATTCGTCCAATCTGCGATTGAACTCATCGAGCAAATCGAAGACGGGCCGCGGGCGGCTTGCTCCAGGCGTCTCGTCGAAGTCATTGCTGTTTTTGGGCAGCAGGTGGGGGGGCAGTTGTGAGGCGCACCTGCACTTCTTGGCGAAGGCGTGAAGCGGTTCGAGCAGCTCCAGAGGCAAGGCTACCCATTCGGGAAGGGCGAGCAGGTGTCGCAGGATGTGGAGAGTCGAAAGGTTGCTTCTCCCCTCCGAAAGCGCCAGTTCGCAGGCGCGCTGGACCTCGCCTCGGGTGAGCGTCACTGCTCCGCCCTGCAGTGCGACCCCGTTCTGTTTGACGGTCAGGTCGAGCGGAAGCGCGTTTGCCGTCTTCCAGATGGTCGGCGGTACGACGAGCTCCCATGCCCGAACGTCGCGATGGGTCTCGCGCAGCCAAGGGACGTCCGAGGTCAAATAGGTGACGGCTTGGGCGACCGTCTGTCCGGAGTTGCCATCCCGCAGCACCACGGGTTGCCCTTCGGTGTCGGCGGGCACCGTGCCCAGGATCACAAATCCCTGCAGCCCCAGGACGAGGCCCTGGTCGACTGCTTCGCGGGACAGCTCGTAGCGGACCCCAGCTTTTGCTTCGAGCCACTTTCCTCGAACGAGCGCTCGGTTACGCTGCCACTCCTTAGTGCGCCGCTTTGCGAAACGCAACGGCCGACGTGCCCAAGCCTCCATCTTCTTTTTGATGGCCATCAATCGAGTCGCGGGATGAAGGGGTGCTGCATTATACGTTGCACAGGCTTGGGAAGTCGCATGTACATGGACTTGAGTCTGCTCTTGACTTGTTTCGTCAGGAGACCTTGGGCGCGCAGGGCATGGGCGAGCGCAGCTTCCATGAGCACGGGCTGCAGGGCGCCCAGTTCCATCGCTTGAAATGCCTCCAGATGACGCGTCATGTTCTCGAACGGCATGGTCGTGTGAATCATGCTCGAGGCATCTTTGCGATAGTGAAAGAGCGCGTCGCACACGCTTTCGATGTGCATTCCCAGCAGCAGGGCGCGCGTGAACAGCTCGTAGTCTTCATGGCCAATGCCGCGTTGAGTATGAAATCGCACGCTGTCGAAGACGGACCGCCGATAGATGGCCTGGGCGTCCCCCAGGCAGTTGTCGAAGAGGGCTGCAGCGAGAGCTCCACCCAGATAGTGCCAGTTGCCCATGAAATGCCTCGAGGCTCCGCGGTCCTCGAAGCGCCGCATGCTGCAAGTGACGATAGACGCGCCGCTCCTCTCGATGGCCGCGACGAGCCGCTCGAGCATGTGCGGCATCGGCACGTTGTCGTCGTCGTTGAAGACGAGATAGTCCGCATCGGTTAGCTCGACGCCGTGGTTGCGGGCTGCACCCAGGTAGCCGTTCTCTTTTTGGACGACGCGCAGATCGAGGCTCGGGTACTCGTTCGGGAGGTCTTGCAGCGCGCTGAAATGTGTTGCGTCACTGCCGTCGTCCACCACCGTGAGACGAAAGTGAGGGTAGGTCTGGGCGAGGTAACCGTCGAGCGTGCGCCTGATCATGTCGCTGCGATTGTAGTGGACGACAATGACGTCCACCGTGGGCTTACCTTGCTGTTGTTGGGTGCCAGGTGACCGAGGACGGAGCCAATCGAGCTGGAGCGAGGGCGCGTCTTGTCCCCACAGCTCGTCGCAATGCAGCGCCACGTAGGCCTCCATGTACTCCTGGCAAAGTTCGGAGTGAGTCCCAAAAAAGCGTCCGGCAGCATGCGCTAGGGATCTTGCTGTCTCGCTGCCGAGGGCCACCACGCGGAGCGAGGCGCGCGCGTATCCGAGTCGCATCGCGTTGACGACGCCATAGAGAGCACCAAAACCAACCGGCCCGTAGATCGTGATCTCGGTCTCGCCGAGAGCGTCGATGTGCGATCTCAAGCACTGAGCGGATCGAAGGAACGACGGCCCGTCGTCCAGGGAGCGCTCGCCCTGTAAGCGCTTCAGCTTCTCCTGAGATATGCCGTCATCCAGCAAGAACCCCCAGTCGACGTCTTGCAGGACGATGTGCCGATCTATGGCAGGAAGCTGCGTCTTCCACCTCTTCCAAACATCGGCGGCAAGGTCTGATGTGCCCCCCGCATGGACGAAGACCTTCACCTCGCTGCCCCCTCGGCCACTTCTCCCTCGCTGGGCCGTCTTCCTTCTCGCCGCGCGTGGTCGACGTAGGCTCTGCCGTGCTCTTTCACCGGCTCGTGGCATGAAACCTCTTGTCGGGTAGATAGGGCATGGTGGAGGGCCATTGCTCAAAAGACGGAACTTTGGCAACGACTCAAATACCCTTCGACCTCAGAGTAGTTCGATAGCTTGTCGGCGATAGTTCCGGTCGTTTGCTTTTTGAGGGTAGGCGCGTACGCGCGCATAATCTGGCGCGAACCCACGTGCTGAGCCACCTCGGCGACCCTCTCGTCGTTCAGGACGTCTTCGTAGTCGATGAGCATGTATTTCTGCCCCGATTCATCGAGGCGGCTTCTCAGAAAGCCGAAATACCGCCTCGTCTTGTCGACGTACTTCTCGAACTCCTTGATGTCGAAGTGCAC
>CAYTRQ010000101.1:0-14941 GCA_964440025.1 uncultured Polyangiaceae bacterium
GACGGCAGGAGTTGAGGAGGTGAGTAGGACGAAGAGCCGGCCGGCCGCGGATGCCCACGGGGTCATTCGCAGAGGGTCACTTGAGACTCGGTCCGCTCGAGTACCGCGAGGTTGGCTTCGCGGTCTTCGAGGAGCACCCGAAAGCGACACCTCACTGGAGGATGTTGCATCCAGGTCACGATTCCCACCCAATCGACAAGGAATTCGATGGGTCGCTGCTGCGGTCCAAATCGCTCATGGGCGACGTACTCAGGGATCCGCCGTTTGAGCTTTGCAGCGAGAGCTTCTGGATTAACCTTCCCGTCCAGGTTGACGGTCCTGTCATGAAAAAAACCGAGAGTTCCGGTTTGGATAGCGCCAACCCAGGTGTCTTCGGGAACGTTCCGATCAACCCACTCGACGACCTGAAAGTGCATATGCTCGGTGCCATTGATGTACCAGCGGGCGTTGAGCGCGCCGGCGAGGCCGAGGCTTCCGAGTCCGGCCACAAGCGTGGTGCCCTTCTGCCAATGCGGTGGAAATCTCTCGAGCAGCGAGCAGGCCAGCGTTGCAGTGAGGATGGCGGTCCACAGAGAGAGAGGCGCAAGATACCGGCTGACGAAATGCCCGGCTCCGAAAAAGAGCCCGTAGTAGGCGATCAAGGCAAGGCAGATCGTGAGGGCGGGAATGAAAAGGAGCCGCGCTCTCTGCTGCGCGTGGCGGTAAGCAAGGACAGCAAGGTAGATGTAACCCACAACGCAAATGCTTGCGAAGCCGAGGGCTAGGTCCGTGGCTTCCCAGATTTCCGGAATGGGGACCAGAAGTGTCGCATACTCAAAGAGCTTGAAGGGAACTTCGCGAAAGTTGCTCCCGAAGCTCGCTCCGTAGGCCTGAGCCGTACCACTAATGGGCATGAGACTGCCGAACTTCACCCAATTGTTGATCAACCAGGGGCTTCCGACGACGATGGATGTGAGTCCCATTGTCGTCGACTGGGCTGCGTGCTGGATCAAGTCGCGTTTTCCGTGCTTCATCCGGAACAGGACATGCCATCCCGTGAGCGAGGCGATGAGAAACACGGCGTCGATTCGGGCCAAAAAGGTGAGTCCGAAAAGGCTACCGATCCCCAGAAGATGCCAAAGCTTCTTTTCCTGCCGTGAAAGACAAAAATACCGATACCAGGCGAGAGCGGAGCCTGCGCTGAGCGCTAAGTAGAGGCCGGTTTCGAGGCAGTTCATGGTGTGGCGCACCAACACCGAGCTGGCGAACCAAAGCGCGCTGGCGAAAAGAGCGATGGTACGTCGGTGTCGGTGCTGATCGAGCGCCGCCAGCGTGAGCTTGCCGATCAGCAGGGCGGTGATGCCGGCGATGACCACCTCGAGAAGAAGAATCGCCCGGACACCGCTTTCTCTTTCCCCATCGGTGACCCAAAATACCGAGGCTTGGATCAGGTTGAACAGCGGCTGGGTTCCGTTGGTCGGCAGAGCTCCGGCCGCGGTGCTCATCCCCCTGCCCAAGGCGAGATTTCGCGCAATGGTCAGCATGAGGTAGCCGTCTTCCGTTGGATATTGTCGGAACAGGCGTCCTCCGTGGTCGAAAAGAGGCGCGATGCGGGACGCGAAACCAATCAGGAAAAGCCCCAAGCTCGTTTTGGTCAGCCACTGAGCCCATATTGGTTTGGTGGTGGTCATGCTGGGTGAATTGGCGTGTCTACGACGGGGGAAGCCGGGGTCGTCGAACGTTTCTTTGCTGATTGATTGGCATCCTTTGGGGATGCCAATGAGCGTTGGCGGTGATAGATCATCGCATCATGCGGGACAAGCTATCGGACGCGGAGCCTTCGGACTGGGGTCGGCTGACTGAACCTCGACGGTTCGTTGAACGTGGACGTCTGAGTGAACGTGATGGGAACGATTTCCTCGACCAATTCAAGGGAGCTCCTCGGGCATGAGCGAAAGCTTCGATCTGGCACTCGTTGGAACCGGGTTTGCTTCCGCATTCTTCTTGGACGAGTACCTCCGTCTGGCACCGAAGACGGCCCGGGTCTTGGTTCTCGAGCGTGGTAGCAAACATGACCACGCTTGGCAGGTCGCCAATCGTTCTCACTCCACGATTTCCTTTCAAGACCAAATCATCAACCAGACGCCAAGAAAGCCATGGGTGGAAACATTGGCGTTCGGAGGAGGAGGGTGCTGGACAGGAAATACACCCCGCATGCATCCGAACGATTTCCGGACGAATTCACGCTATGGAGTTGGTGAGGATTGGCCGATTCAGTACTCCGATCTGGAGCCGTTCTACGTAGCTGTTGAGGAGCGGATGAAGATCGCGGGTTCTTCCGAAGGGCCCTTCCCGCGATCGAAACCGTACCCACTTCCTCCCCACAGATTTAACGGCTTGGATAAGGCGATTGCGGAACAATATCCTGGGCTTCATCTTCCGATGCCCAGCGCGCGAGCGAGCGTTGGCGGTCATGGTCGACCTGTGTGTTGTAGCAACGGCGTTTGTTCTACATGCCCCATTGGCGCAAAGTTCCAGGTGGACCTGCACATGGCGGAGGTCTTTTCCGATCCTCGGGTGACGTTGAAACTCCGGGCTCCCGCAGAAAGACTGGAGATCAAAGACGAGGTCGTCCAAGGGGTTCACTATCGGGAGAATGGAGAGGACAAATACGCAAGAGCGGACATCGCTGCCGTCGGTGCTCACGCCATCATGACCCCGCATCTCCTTCTGCGTTCCGGGCTCGATGATCGCGCTCTCGGTCGCTATCTTAATGAACAGATTGGCATCGATGTTTCCGTGATGCTGAATGGCATTCAGAACTATGGAGGAAGTACAGCGGTCACGGGATATGGCGTTATGTTTCTTGATGGGGAGTTTCGGCGCCGGCGGGCCGGATGCCTTCTCGAAAATTGGAACGTCCCTTGGCTTCGAGCGGAGTCAGGAAGGTGGCGGGAACGTGGATATTTCAAGCTTGTCTTCGAGGGACTTCCCCAGTTCGCCAATCGCGTCAGTCTGTCCAAGAACCATCCGGATAAGCCAGTGGTTCACTACGCAAATCATTCAGAATACATGCGCGCGGGATTCGATCACGTGCCGAAGCTCGTCGAGGAGCTTTTCGCTCATTTGCCCGTTGAGAGTTTCGAGATCCATGAGCTCGACGGCCTCAGCTCCGACGCACATATTCAGGGCACGGTGAGAATGGGGGTTGATCCGGAGAGCAGCGTCGTCGATAGGACGCTCGTTCATCACCGGGTGAGAAATCTTTTGGCGTTGGGAAGTGGCGTCTTTCCCACGTGTCCGGCGGCGAACCCGACCCTGACCCTGTCTGCTCTTTCCGTTTGGGCAGCAAGGAGTTTGCTGTCATGAAAGCCGGTCAGTGGCTGACGCGAAGAAGATGGCTGGCGGGTGCCTTGGCGGGGAGCGGCGTCGTGGCCTGCTATGGGTTGTTCAAGTGGTTTTATGGCGATCCCAAGGAAATCACGCTGGCCGTCCTGCGCCGGCGCCTCGGTCACTTGCGCGTTTCCGATGACACCCTCGATAGGTTCGCCGAGGATTATGCGGGATGGAAAGACCGGGCAGGCCTGCTGTCACGGCTTTCCGTCGTCGCGTTGCCACTTCGTGTCTTTTCTCCCTATGAGCTGTTGGAACCGGGCGCTTCGTTGCGTCGTTTGGAAGATAGCGTGGTGTCGCAATTTCTCCTTTCGACGGACTTTTTCCTTTATGGAGCGGATGAAGGTCGTGAGCTGCAGTATCTCAGCTTCTACGATCCAATGACGGCGGTGTGTCGCAATCCGTTCTACGAGCCGGTGAAGGAGTAGGCTGCGAATCCCCCCGCCGACGCTCCCGAGTGGGAGAGCCTCGGGGAGCCTTTCCCGGCGCTTGATTCGATGCGCCTGGGCTTTTCTTATCGGAACATGTCTCGGGAGCCCCTCGTCGGGGCTATGAGAGACGTTCTTCATCGCTTAGGCTCTCGTCAATTCTACGGATCGGTTGCGTGAGCTCGATCGTTTCAGGCATTCCTCCCGGAGTCGCTCGTGGCAGATTTTCCCAGGCTTTTTTTGACCAAGCAGCTTGGCGCTCTTTGCGTCTCGTCCGCTGCGTTTTTTCTTGGTTGCGGCGGAGACGATTCGGACCCAAGGCCGATGCGTGGGACGAGCGTGGCGCAAGGGCGAGATCCCTTTTCGTGTTCGGCTGCAGAGGGCTACGAGCTGTCCATCATTCAGGACTTCGAGAAGGGCATCGCGACGGATTTTTACACCAATGCTGACGGCACTGAAGGTTCCGCGGTGGAGCCACCGCTCGGTTCCAAGTCTCCGGCCGCGAGCGACATTGAAGGGGGACGTTGTGGGACGAGCTTACGAGCGTTCCGCATGACCGGCAGAAATTTGCGGCGTTGGGGGATGGTCTTTGGATTCAATTTTCGCGGTGGAGCCCGAGATTTGACAGCTTGGGATGGGATCTCATTTTGGGCGAGGCGGGGCTCCGGCTCGGGGCGATCGCTATTTTTTTCGGTCTTCGACCCCGACACGGAAAGTAGTGGTGGCAATTGCGATTCGGAGAGTGAGCGGATCGAAGAAAAATGTGATGCCTATGGGGTTGGGATTGGCCTTTCGGAAGAGTGGCGTTTTTTTGCTATTCCCTTTTCGGCGCTGAGACAGCGCGGATTCGGTGTCCCAACAGACGAATTGCGCCTGGATCAAATCCTGGGCTTGAACTGGGCCGCGGATCGCGGCGATTGGGATGTCTGGGTCGATGATGTCGCTCTGTATCGGGCGTCGGACGAAACCGGCTATTAGTCACTACAGTGGACGAATTTGAGATCGGTTTGCATCTCGAACTTGGAGCCGGCCGTTCTGCGCTCCGCGTGAAAAAGATCGAGAGGATAGTTTTCGCCTTCCTTGAGTCCGAATTTTTGGGGAAGCTCACTGAGCTTGACGGTTCCAGATTGAGCTCGATGGACACCACCTAAATCGAGAGCAAGCCGGCCATTGATAAAGACCCAGAGGTCGTCATCTCCGGTGAACTGAAATGTCGCGCTCTTGTTTTCTTCGAATCGAAACACAGCGTGCAATTCGGTTGTAAAGTGAAAGTTGTGATCCCGTCCCTCATTGCCGTAGCCAAGCCCATCGAGGGGGAAAAAGCCTGTGTTTCCAAACTTAGTGAGACCGTTCTCTTCTTCCAGCTCGATCTGAATCGAGTAGGTCGCGTTTAATTCTCCATCCTGATACCACTGCTCGAAACTCCCCACAGAATAGATGGTGGGATGAGAGCCGCTGCTGAGCACCGGCCTGCCATCGTCACCCAGTTGCTCCTCAACGAGTCCTTGATGACTCCCATTCTGGGTCTGGAAGTCGACGTGCCCTCCCGGTTGACTCCCGGCTTTGAAGTCGCGCACTCGGCCCAGAAGGGTATGGCAAGGCGTGATCTCCGAGCTCGTCGGCTCGTCTCCTGATCTTCCTCCGCTTTGCCGCGGCGATGCGCCGGAGGAGCCGCCGTCGGCTGGCGACTCTTCGGCGTCGTGCATGCCGCCATCCCCGCCAGAAGCGGTTTCCTCGTTACCGTTGGGGCTGCCGCCTGAGGATGCCGTCATTTCCTCATCTCTAAAGACGTTATCGCCGGTCGAGGGGCCAACGCAGACGCTGCCATGATCCCCCTCCGAACAAATGACCTCCTCGGGATCGAGAACTCCGTCTCGCGAGGCGGAGCCGTCGCCACAAGCTCCCAGTAGAAAGAGAACGCCGACAGACAAGCTTTTCGTAGGAAGTCGTCGTCCCACGGACTGTCGTCTCCAGCGGTCGGGTGGCGCCTTCCCCCCTCTACACTCTTTCGTATCAAAAGGCATCCTCTCGGTATGAGGCAGCTGGCGGAAATTGCAAGTGCCGGCGAGGGCGAAGAGCTGCAACTCTACCGATCTCAATCCGTGCTGACCGTCTTTTGATCATCCGGTTGTCTTTTGATCATCCGGCTGGGTATCAGTTGAGGTGACTCACCCCAGTTGAGTCATCAGAGCACGGATCGGTGCCATCGCCGATCTTGTGGACTTTTCCGCGCTCTCCTTCAGCCGTTCGAAAATGGCTGACCGGTTAGCAGCGCTGGGGCGCCGGCCCGGATGAGGCTCTTTGGACCACTTCGACGGCGAGCCGTTTCGGGGGAACAGAAACGTCGTTTCCCTGAACTTGCTCGAGGAGACGCGACATTGCCCATCGACCCATGGCTTCACGGTCATAGGTAATGGTGCTCAGGGGAGGATCGAGATAGCGAGCCATGATGATGTCATCAAAACCTACGATGGAGAGATCTTGGGGGACTCTGCGGCCCAATTCGCGACTGGCGCGAATGACACCGGCGGCCAGCTCATCGTTGGCGCAGGCGATTCCGGTCAGGGACGGTCTTTGACGAAGGGCCTCTCGGGCCGCCCTGTATCCGGCCTGGAAGGTCAATTCTTCGGCTTCGATAAACGGACGCTCGAGTCCGGTCGTGAGACCTCTTGCAGTGAGCTCGGCGACGAATGCGCGACTCCGCTCACTAATACTGGGACGGTCGGCAGAAGCGTGGAGGAATGCGATGCTTTGATGTCCCAGTTCGATCAGGTGAGCAGCTGCAAGACGCGCCCCGGTTTCGTTGTCTGCATAGATGGCATCGAGGCCATCCACATGTGGATGACTGTCCACGGCAACGGCCCGAATACCCCGGCTTGTGAGTTCGCGAAATAGTGGTTCGGAGACGTCTTGGATGAAAAGAACGCCTTCCGCATTCTTTTCGCGGACGACCTTAGGTAGATCGTTGTAGTCTTGGAATTCGTGCTGCATGAATGAAAAGAGGACATTGTACTCGCGGGCACTTGCCTCCTTGATCGCCCCTTGCACGACGAAGGAATAGAGCTGGTTGGTGATGAGGTGGTCATTTCGATAGAACAGAATCGCCACGTTGGCGGTTTGTTTGCGCGCTAGACCAGCCGCTGCGGCGCTCGGGGCATAGTTGAGGCGCCTGGCTGTTTCGAGGACGCGCTGGCGCACTGGGGGGGAGATCACCTGACCAGGTCGGTCGTTGAGCACGAAGCTTACGGTGGCAATGCTGACCCCGGCGGCCTCGGCGACGCTCTTGATGGTGACGCGCTTGTGAGGTGGTGTGCTTGGGCCCGATTTTCGTTCTTCCCGTGCGGGACTTTGGGTCGCTTCACCGGAGGCGGATGGTGCGCGTGAACTCGAGGACTTCTTGGTCGGGGGCATCTCAGGCGGACCTTGGCATGAAGGGATCTCCAAAAACAGAACGGTAGGACGGTAGCGCTGCTTGGGCTGGTGGGTTTCTCCGTCGAGTTTGTGGCGAAAAAAGTGCTCTCCGTCGTCTAGCGAGACGAACGGGGCCGGTGCAATTGAGCCAGTTGGTTCAGTGATTCCGCCGGGCTTTCCGCTGGCTCCTTGGGGGGCCCCTGCTGGGGCGTTGCGGAACTGTCGTGCGGTGCCGGCCTGGACTGAACGAACGGAGAGACAGGACCGTGATCGGCCTGCTCGGCGAGAGTGCAGGAAACTGCACTGGTCAGCATTTTGTCTGCGAAGCTTTTGAGAAGTCGATACGTCCGGTCGCCCTCGTAGACGGTAAAGTGATCATAGTCTGGATAGAGTTTTCCAGGTGTCTCGATGCCTGAGAGGATCCAAAACATCGAGGCCTGTCCTCCACGATGCAGAATGAGACGGTTCCAATTCTTGTAGGCCACCTCGCGACGTTTCCAACCTTGGACAATGGGCCCGGACAGCTCCTCGGTGCGCCGGATGTGGATGCCATATTCTTCGAGAACCATGGGCTTGTTTACCCGACGGCTCGCCTGAATGTGGGCGCGGATCCAAGAGTTGCCCCAGCGGTGACCGGTGCCCCAATGGTCAGGGTAGAGGTGGTAGGTGCCGAAATCGATGTGCGGCAAACTCGTCAGTCGCTCGTTGTCGATTCCATGGGCTGCTTGATAGGCCCAATGGTCTTTTCCGCCGTCGAGAAATCCTTCGTCTCCCACCGCGACCATGTGATTGGAGTCGAGTGACTTGATGTAGGAGCTCATCTCGTCGGCCCATGACGTGATCGTGTCTGTGCTCCAGCCGTCTGGGCTATCGTAGCTTTCGTAGTTGATCGTTCGGGGTTCGTTCGCCAGCTCCCAAGCGAAGATCGCTGGATCTTCGACATAAGGAACGCCGTCGATCGAGTTGGTGCGCGTGACGACGTGGTGGACCCAAGCCTTGTAGGCGTTTTTGACGCGCTCGTCGGTGTAAAATTTGTGGTGTTCTTCGATTCCGTACCATCTGAGGTACTGATCCATTCCGCCGAAGTCGCGCCAGTTGTTGGTCAGGACGAGGGTGAGCGCCAGACCCCGCTGTCTCGCCTCATGGAGAACGAAGTCGAGTCGCTGAAGGCCGTCGGGGCCATCATTGTAGGCCGGCCGTTGGGCTTCATGGTCCCAATATTGGAAGTAGATGCCTTCTTTGTGTCCAGGCTCACGGATATTGGGCATGCTGGGCTCTTTGCCCGCCTCTTCATCGCCGTCGAGTGAGCCTCGGTCGAGGTAGGCCCACATGCGGAGCACCTTGAGATTCATCCTTTGCGCGACGTCGAGGACATCGAGTACGGCCGGGTCCTTCTTATAGATGAGATAGTAGTTGTTCGTGCCTGCGAAGCAGAAAGGTTTCCCGTCCCTCACGAAGTAGGGAGTCGGTTCACTGGATCGCTCGACTTTTATCGGTTCATAGTTGTCTTCCATGTCCATGTACTCGACGGTGGAGGGCGGGACGCTTTCGGCTCTTTTGGTGGACTTGAGCGCACAACCGGAGGCACACGCCAGAAGGGCGCCCAAGACGGCTACCCAGGGCCCGGTCCGGGGCTGATTCCAACGATTGTCGTTCCGAGGGCAGGGGCGAGCGAGCGGACAGGTCACTAAAGCGCTTAAACCATAGGGATCTGAGGCACGCAAACAGAGGGGGATGGGGAGTGGGAGCATGACCTGCTGTCAGCGCCAGGGCGCGCTCTGGTCCGGAACGTTGCCGGTGGGTCGAGGTGAGAGAGCGGCTCCGCGCAGGACCTGGGCTCGTGGTTGACACGAACAAATGAGCTAACTAAAGCGTTTCAGTCAATCGGTCAGTCGAATCAGTGGAGCTTGGCCGATCGTCCTCCTGCCCGATGGTTTTGTAGGAATCATTATTAATGCGCGCCCTTTGCAGTTTCACTGACGAGCCTTCGGTCGTTCCTCTGATTCCGCCCGAGGGCTGCGTGGCTTCCTCGAGGGGAAGAGGGCGGCGTGGCTCTCTGCAGTGCTTGGTGGTTCCCACCGGCGGATTCATGGCTTGGTCGAGGGCTCGGTGACTGCGTCGACGTCGGGCTGGAGCGCTTCTCGGAGCGCGTCTGCTCCTGCCAGGACTCATGCGGGGAGGAATGGGCGGCTGTCTCCAGCGGAACACTTCCAGCTGCCTGTGCTGTTGGTCGGCTTTCTTCCTTTCGTTTCTGGATGCATCACGTCGTCGCCAGCAGAGTATGGTGCCACCCCTGCGGCCAAGGAACTCCGGATGCCTCTCTGTGAGGACGGAATGTTGGACGACGGTGAGGATGGAAATGGCCAGATCATCAAGAAGAATGGCCGGGACGGCTATTGGTTCACCTTCGCCGACACCGAGGGGACCAAAATCGAGCCGCGTGGGCCGTTTGAGATGACTGAAGGCGGCCGTCCCGGCGCGCCACCAAGCCATAATCATGCTTACGTGAGCGGCAGGACAGCGCCTGCTGGAAAAAGCCTCTACGCCGGAGTCGGTTTCGCGCTCACCAACCCCAAGATGCCGTTCGACCTGTCTCGGGCCCAAGGAATTCAGTTCTGGGCCAAGGGGCCCGGACGTGTCCGTTTCAAGATGCCGGATATCAACACCGATCCCACGGGGGATCGATGCACCGATTGCTACAATGACTTTGGGGTTGATATTTATCTGAGTGATCATTGGGAGCGCTACACGGTCCCTTTTGACGCCATGGAGCAACAGCCGGGGTGGGGAGATCGAGCGCCTCATTTGGCGTCGGGAGGGGTCATGGCGGTTCAGTGGCAATTCACGACACCGGATGCCGAGTTCGAGCTGGCTTTTGACGACATTGCGCTCGTCGGGTGTGAAAAAACGGATCCGAGCCTCGAGGTCACCGAACCCCAGGAACCGGCTGCGGGCGGCGTCGCCTCGGTGACACCCGGCCCCGAGGATTCGCCTACCGCGAATCGGTCGGCCTTTTCCGAGAAAGCTTTTGAACCGGAGAAGTGATGCGCCGGGCCTCGCTGTTGATTGTCGCGGTGCTTGGGTCGACGGGAGTGCTTGCCGTTGGCTGCGGGGGGACCAGTGGAGCGCGCCCACAAGGAATGGCGGGCGGCAGTGGGGGCCCTTCTGCAATTATCGAAACGGCGGATACCGGGCCTGTTCGTCCCACCGATTGTTCTGCGGACGACGGGTATGATCTTTCGTTGATTGAGGACTTCGAATTTGGGGCTGCTACGGCAGCTTTCACGAACAACGAGGTTTGTGAAGAATGTCGGGACTTGGCTGGTGCTCGGCTCTATGGCTGCCAGGATCGATGCCGAGCGAGTCAGTATCCGACCGACTACGACAAGCCTTTGCCCGCTGAGTTGATTCCGGGAGGACGTTGCGGAAGCAGGTATGCTTTGCACGTCACGACTCAGCAGTTCTTCGATTGGGGAGGGCTTGTGGGGTTCAAGTTTGCTTCCGAGCTCGACGCACGGGGCTATGAGGGGGTTGCTTTTTGGGGTCGGGTGGCTTGGGGGACTCGCTCGACAGTTCGGGTGGCGGCACTCGATCCCGAGACGGATGCTACGTTCATTGATCCCGAACTCGGGGAGGCTCGCTGCGAAGAGGACAATACCTTGGATGAATTTGCAGAAGCCTGTGACCCCTATGGGGCCTACGCGGTCATGAACGGGAATTGGAAGTTCTTCGTGATTCCATTTTCCGAAATGCGACAGCGAGGTTTCGGTCACATCGCTCCACTCCTCGATCAAAGTGCCCTTCGGCAGATTTCCGTCGAGTACGGACTGGGTGCCTGGGATTTCTGGATCGATGACCTCGCTTTCTACAGTCTTCCAGAAGAGGGGAGCGAGACCGTGGAGGAGACGCGGTGAATCGGTCACGCTTTCTTTTGGGATCTGCGCTCGCCGTTTGTCCGAGCCTCGCGGGAGCGCAACAAGAGTCCCCTCTGACCGACGAAATGGTCGAAAAGCGAAAAACTGGAAAGGTCTCCGAAGAAATCCGGGCGCTTGGAGCGGAGTTCCGCAACAATCCCCCATGGCTCGTCGAGAACATCCGTGCTCGGGAGGCCGACCAAGCAGCGGAAGAGAGCGGGGACGAAAAGAACACACCTGGGTATCTCCCGGGTTACCGGAATTCTGCCGGCCTGGGGCTCTCTCCGCTTTTGCCCCAGCAAGGCACCGTGCTTCCTGGAGGTGTGGCGCCAGCCATGGGAGCGCCGACCGAACCAGGCAACCTACGATTCGACTTCCATGGCTATCTGCAAGCGGGGCTGCGCGCTGGCATCGGCGAGCGCGCCAATTCCTCCGACGGGCAACAGACCACGACGCTTCACGGCGACCCCGTCGTGGCCGGAGGTGCATTTGGATGGTTCGAACATACCAACACGGCACCAGTGCCTTGGAGCCAGCTGAACTTCAGTTTTGGAAACGATACGGTGCAGGCCCATGCCATCTTGGCGGCGTGGAGCATGACGGCTTCCGACGAGGCGGCGGGCTATTTTCAACCGCCCAGTAAGCTATGGTTCAACAACGCCTATCTCAGTTACACGCCCGAGACAGGGCCGGTGGGCTTGGCCATCAATGCCGGGGTGTTCACAGAGCGCTACGGCGCAATGGCAGAATACCATAGCGGCGCTTACGGCGCGGCTCTCATCGCTCAGATCTATGGTATGGGTGCGTCCTCGACGGTCACCTTGCCGTTCGAGAACGAGGTGACAGTGACCATCGAGGGGTCCTTCAAGGGGGACTTCAACACGGCGCCGCCGGAGCTCGTGCTCGATCAGAGCAACGAGTTTACGCCGACGATCGAGGGCTCCACCTATGCGGCTCACGGGCATCTGGCGTTGGATTTCGATGGCTGGGTCGAGCTGACTGGTCATGGGGTATATACATTCAGCCAGGACGATCGTCCCGACGAAATTGCGGGTGACGAGCTCTATCTTCAAGATAGACAGCGGCGTGATGGTTCGATGAGCATCTTGGGGATCGATGCAAGGTTTCGGCTTCGTCGTTTCGGGCATTTGTATATCGGAGGCTCTCGAGTCGACGCGGAGGACTCGCAAAGCCTGTCGAACTTGGTTCAAGTGCTGAACAACGGACCGGGGCGGGATATGGTGCGCCGCTATTTCAGCTACGACAGTGGCGGAAACGGATCTCTTACATTACTGGGTGGGCAGTACGACTTGAGTCTGGGAACGCTGCTTCGTTATCCGAGAAAGTTCCACGGAGACGCTCCTGACTTGGACGTTTCGCTGTTCGGCATTTTCGGGCGTCAGGAAAATGACGGGGACGTCTTTTCCAATACCAACATGCTCAAGTTTGGTTCCGAGCTGACCTATGGCCCGCTCAAATGGTTGGCTTTGGCTGGTCGATTCGACTCGGTCATGCCGGACTTGGACGATTCGCGACAGAGCTTCGCTGTCCTCACGCCGAGAATCATTTTTAGAAACGACTGGGATAGTCAAGCAACGCTCACCTTTCAATACTCAGGCTATCTGCTTGGTTCCGAGGTGGTGGTGCGAGGTGACGAGCGTCTGCTCAACATCCCGTCGGAATTGCCAGACGCGCATCTTCTGGCGCTCTACGGGACGATCTGGTGGTAATCATGAAGAGTCGAAAGGTCATTGTTGCGGCGCGAGAGTGGAGGTCGCCTGGGCGAGGCTTTTATCCCATTGTCCCACTATTCGCTGGAATCCTCCTGACTGCTGCTGTGGCGGTGGGACAGCAAAGCGAGGCAAAAGGATCGGCGCCGACGACGTATGCAGAACAATCAAAGGGCTCGGAAGGCAAAACGACCGAACCCCCGGCGGCGTCCGAGGATGATTCATCGTCCTCCCCGGCGACCGAGGAGCGGGTGGCGGATGAGTCGGCTCGCTCGACGGTGACCGAAGCCCCGGCCGCTTCCGAGGATGACTCATCGTCGTCCCCGGCGACCGAAGAGCGGATGGCGGATGAGTCGTCTTCCTCTGCAGCGACCGAAGAGCGGGGCGCCTCCGAGCCCGAGCCATCTCCGTCTTCAGCTGTCGAAGAGCAGGCGCCAGCGGAACATCCCACTCCTGAGTCCGAGGACGCATCTTCGCCAATCGGGGACAATGCTGCGAATGAGCCGCGGATCAATCCTGATGCGATTCCCGAGCTGCGTGGTCAAAAAGCGCCCACTCAGCGTTCGACAATTGGGCTCGAACCGGGAGCGCCGCAAACCACAGGCATCGCCGGCGGGGTCACTCCGGCATTTGGAACGCCCTCACGGAGCTCATCGGATTGGGTATTCGATGTCCATGGCTTCTTTCTGCTTCCCTTGAGAATCGGCATCAACGAGCGTGAGGACGCTCAGGAAGGGCAGAAGAACACGGTGCTTCATACGCCGCCCGTCACTCCCGGTGACTTTGCCACTTTCGAGTACACGGGCATCAGTCCCGATCCCTGGGCCCAGCTCAATTTCAGCTATGGCAACGAGGACGTCACCGCCACGGTGATCATTGCGGCTCGTACGGTAAGCAATGCCAACGGTTTCTTCAATCCGGCCGATCAACTTGGCATCAACGATGCGTTCATTACTTTTCATCCGAAGCCAAAGGGGAACGTGCAGTACAACGTCCACGTAGGGGCATTCGCCAACCGCTACGGGATTATGGGCGAATACGACATGGGTCGATATGGTACTCCCCTCATTGCTCGGGTGAGCGGAATGGGAGCGACCGGCACGGCGCGATTCGAGCTAGAAGGCATGAAGCTCAGCACCGAGGTCGGTGTCATGGGTCAGCTCAACAAGGCGCCTGTTGGGGTCGAGCCTGCTGGGTGGAATGGATTCACGGATGCGAACGCAGGAACGAGTTTCGCGTTGCATGGGCATGCTGCGCTCGGGGTAACGCGCAATGTGACTGCTGGTGTTCACGGTGTATACACGTTTGCTCAGGACGACCGAGCGACAACGACCGTCCAGAAAGACGGAAATATCAGCGTTCTCGGTGCTGACGTACGCTTGAGCATGCAACGCTTTGGTCATCTTTATCTTGGCTATGCTTTGACCTCCGCGCAGACCGCGCGCAGTGTTTCTGGTGTTCTCCGCGTGCTCAACGCCCAAGGGGGCCTGGGTCTTATGCGGGAGTATTTCGGCGAGGAGGGCGAAGGGACGGGGCGCCTCAATACCTTCGGTGGACAATACGATTTTTCTCTGGGCAATTTTCTGCGCTACCCGCGACCGTACCACGGAGAGGGGCCCGACATCGTGCTGAGTGCCTTTGGTCTGGCGACGGCTGTTTCGAGCCCGGTGGAGGAACGAGATGGTGTGTTCAAGCTCAAATACGGTGCCGCGACGACATACTCATTTTTGCCCTGGATGGGGGCTGGCGTTCGCTACGATCGCGTGTTGCCTGATACCAACGACAATCGCAAAACTCATGCTATAATCACATCTCGTCTGATTTTCAAGAGCGATTGGGGATCTCGCGATCAGGTGATTCTTCAGTACAGTGGGTATCTCAACGGTTCTCGGACAGCACCGGTCGTTGGTTATCCTCCGAGAAAGGACGTCACTGTGGTGCCCGACGCCCATGTGGTTTCATTGCTGGCCACGATGTGGTGGTAAAGCGACCGGAGGAGACAGCCCCGTTCCCGGGGAGGGGACGAAGGGCTCGGCCCCTCGTACCCGTGGGTGAGGCGAGCGGCGGCAGAGGCTCTCGGGCGGGC
>CAYTRQ010000102.1:0-4087 GCA_964440025.1 uncultured Polyangiaceae bacterium
TCCTTGGCGGATGCGAACTTGCCTCATATACCCACGATAAAGGTCATTCACGCAGAGAACCTCGAATCTACCGCAAAAAGCGGGCTCACGGATGATGGGTCCCCGCTCCTTCTTCCACTCTCAGGGTAATCGGGATCCGTCAGAGGGCAAGACGTATTCGCAATGTTCCGATCTTTGCCCCATGGATTGAACCCCCAACTATTCCGCTGCCCCTGCCTATTTGAATCTCTAGCGTCACGCAAAGAGGCAAATCGGGCCGGGTCTCCTCGTTCCCCTCTGGCCACGAGGACAATCCATGCCAAATGGGGAAGTGAGTTATGAAAGACTTACTTCGCTCCGCTCGTGCCAAACGCCGCATGCAGCGGCGTCTCTTCCTCAAGGCGACGGCGCTCGGACTCAGCGCCCCACTCGCCTCCCGGTTGGTTGAATCCGCGACGGCAGCCCCCACGGGCGCACCGCAGCGCTTCATGCTCTTCTTCATGCCTCACGGTGTGCCTCCCGAGCACTTCAATCCCGTCCGGGGAAGCGACGGAGTCACCACGGTCGAAACGAATTTCTCTCTAGTCGACTCGGGAGTCAGCGTGCTCGGCCCGCTCGATCCGTATCGATCCCTCGTGAACGTGTATGAGGGCTTCAACTACCCGGGAGCCTCGACTCACGAAGGCATCGTCAAGTTCCTTTCCAACGCCGACGTCGGCAACAGTGACGACACGACGGCTCGAACGTCGATCGAGCATTTCATCGGCAACGAACTCGGCCACGGCACCCTGGCCCTAGGAGCCGTGCCGCACCGCCCCTTCGGGCAGGACTTCGACGCCAAACTGATGTGGGACGGACAGCCGGTCGTCCCACAGACCAGTCCTCTCGACGCCTACGAGCAGGTGTTTGGCGAGCTGTCTTCGGGCACGAATGACGCGAGCTCCAGAGACGAGCTCCATCAAAAACTGCTCACGCTCACGGAAAACGACATCGCCGGCCTCAAGGGCGAACTCGCTGGTCTGACCTCGCAGGAGAACAAACTGCAGACACACCTGGAGTCCATCCAAGCTCTCAAGGAACAGGTCGGCAGCTCTGCGTCGGTGAGCTGCACGTCCGCCCCCTCCCTGCCCGCTGTCGAGTCGCTCCGGAGCAAGGCAGAGGGCCAAAGTGCCGACTGGTACCTCAAGGAAGAGAACTTCCCCGATATCCTCAAGGCCCAGCTCGAGATCGCTGGCGCCGCCATGGTGTGCAACACGCGCCCCGTCACCGCGATTCAGCCGCTCTACGCCAACTGCGACATCGATTTCGGCTTCATGGGCTCGAGCGGCCCGCACCACAGCGGTCTCTCCCATACTGGACCGCAGATTTCGGGCGACAACACCAACATGACCGTTCGTGAACCGTTCGCCAATGCGCAGCGCTGGTTCGTCGAGATGCTCGTCAACCACACGATCAGCCAGCTCGATGTCGAAGATCCCGCGGCGCCGGGCAGCACGGTGCTCGACAACACGATCATCCTTCTGTGCAGTGAAATCGGGGAAGGCGCCTGGCATCTCACCGCAACGGACGAAGTCCTCACCGGCGCGCCGCCTGGCATGCTCAGCTACATGCCCCTGATCACGATCGGCGGCGGCGCGGGAACCCTGAAGACGGGGCAACTGCTCAACTACTACCATGGAAATGAGTCGGACCGTCCCGCAGGCGATCTCTGGCTCACCCTCGCCCAAGCCATGGGGATTTCCACCATGTCGTTCGGCGGCGCAACGGATCCCGTGACGGAGGCGCTCGCATGAATCGGAAGTTCCCCAAGCAAAGCTCCCCTCGCTGGATCCTCGCGGCCTGGGTCATCCCCACGGCGCTTCTTGGCTGTGTGGCTGGTGCGCCCGGCGACGACGGAAATGGGACGGGCGCCACGAACAGCGGAAGTGCGGGATCCGGCGGGAGCGACGGTGTCGGCGGAGCTGGGTCTGGCGGAGATAGTGTTGGCGGCACTGGGTCCGGCGGAATGGAGCCGGATTGCAACGACTCCTCCTGCGATCCGAAGAGCGCTTGTGAGAGCTCCGTCGCGGGCGAGCCACTCCTGCGCCGGCTCACTGCCCGAGAACTCGAATCAACGCTCGAAAACGCATTTCCCGCTGCTGCCGGAGACTGGTCCTCTTCTTTGAGTGCCGATCCCGTGTCCCACCTCGGTTTCGACAACGAAGTCAGCCACCTGCAGGTGACCAAGCAAACGGCCCGTGAAATCGACGAAACGGCGGCGTCCCTGGCTGAAGTGGTCAGTGGGGCCGCATTGGAAACCCTCCTTCCCTGCTCACAGACGAGCGCCGACCGCGAATGCGCCGGTGAATTCTTGGCGAAATATGGCAAACGGCTCTTCCGCCGTCCCCTCAGCCAGGACGAGAGGAACGAATACCTCACGTTTTTCGACGAGGCGTTGGCAGTGACCGACTTCGCCGAGTCCATCGGTTGGCTCACCCGAGCGCTGGTGCACGCCACACCAACTCTGTACCGCAGCGAAATCGGTACCGCCGAGGGGACGAGCCGCCGCCTCGACCAATACGAGATTGCCTCGGAGCTCGCCTATACCTTCTCCGGAACCGGTCCCGACGATGCGCTTCTGGCTCGTGCCGATGCGGGAGAGCTCGACTCACCCGAGGCGTTGGTCGAAGTCGCCAAGAACCTTCTGGGCACCGAAGGAGGACGCGAGGTCATCCATCGCTTCTTCGAATCGGCATTACAGTACGGCAAGGTGACGTCCCTGACCAAAGCCAATGTGGAGAGCTTCCCCGAGCTGCGCGAGCAGATGCTCCAGGAGACGCGACGCTTCATCGAAGCTGTCATTATCGAAGGAGACGGCGGTCTCAGGGAGCTGTTGACCTCTCCGACGACCTACCCCAGCGCCGATCTCGCCGCGTTCTACGGGATGTCCTCCCCCGGAGCCGACTATGATCCCGTGGAGCGCAATTCGGGTGTGGGGCTATTGGCTCAGGGCTCGGTCCTTTCCACCGAGGCGTCACCGCTCAATTCCTCCCCCACGCAGCGGGGGCTTTTGATCTACGAAAAACTCTTGTGCCGTGACGTGCCTCCCGTTCCGGCCGACGTGCCGGAGCTACCCGATCCGGTCGAAGGCGAAACCACGACGCGCCAGCGCTACGAGGAGCTGCACGCCGTGGAAGGCTCCAATTGCGCGACCTGCCACGTCCAGTTCGATCCCATCGGCTTTGGCTTCGAACACTTCGATGAAGCGGGCCGCTATCGCACCGAAGAATCCGGCTTGCCCATCGACGCCAGTGGGAGCGTGCCCGGCACCTCGATCGAGTTCACCAACCAAGAAGAGCTGGCCTCGAAGCTGGCCGAGCTGCCAGACGTTCATAACTGCCTCAGTGGTCAGCTCAAGACCTATGCATTTGGTGTGGAACAAGCATGTCTCGGTGAAACCAAGCGCCAAGAGTTCGTGGACGGAGCGATCGGCTTCGTCGACTATCTAGCCTCCCTCGCAGCGGAGCCCCACTTCACGACAAGAAAGCTCGAGTGAGCTGACGCACACGGAGAACGACGTGATGACCTATCGAACGGCCTGGATCCCCCTCTCCTTCTGCGTCCTGCTTCCTGCCTGCGGCAACGGTTCGTCCGGAGATGACTCGTCTCGGGATGCCGGGACGGGCGCGACCCACTCGGGGGGCTCGGCCGCGGGCGGGACGCAGCAGAGCTTTGGCACCGGGGGCACGCCATCCACGAGCAGTGGGGGTGCTCCCGAAGGCGGCGGTTCACCCTCCGGGGGAACTTCGGGCGCGGGCGGAGATCCTTCGGGCGGTGCCCCCTCTTCGGGCGGTGTGGGTGGTGGCGCGGGCGGCGCTGATTCAGGGGGCGACGGCGGCACCAGCTCGGGCGGCCGGAGTGCTACGGGCGGATCGGACGGAAGTGGCGGCGCGGCGCAGGGAGCCGAATGTGGCGCAGGTGATTTCGACGCCGAGGTGCGCCTCGAAGGAACGACATGGATGGCGGAAAATGGGGAAAGCTCGGTGTATGAGGGCAACGACATGCGTGCGGCCATGCAAGCCGCGGTCGATAGCCTGCGCGCGCGTCTCCGCCGGACCAAAACCGCCCC
>CAYTRQ010000102.1:4097-14939 GCA_964440025.1 uncultured Polyangiaceae bacterium
ACGACCAAAGAAAGGGTCGTCGTCCGCGACTCGGGAGACATCAGCGCTAGCCAATCCGTCGACCTTCCCAGCTACACGGTGTTCGAGTCCTGCGGCACGATCAACGTCACCGGAGATCCCTCAGGTGACAATGCGGCGGTACGCGGCCAAGGCGTTACAGACGTCGACGTTCCCTATTTGACCGTGACGGGTGGTCCTTGGTTCGGCGTATTCTTTCGTGAGTCGGACAATATCCATCTCGGACAGATCGATCTTCGGCTCAGCGGTGGCCTGGGGATCCGCATTGACAACAACCCCGAACAAAATGGATGGGGCAGAACCAATCGCTCCAAAAACATCAGTATGGACTTTGTCCACGTCGAGGGAACCAACAACCACGGCGTAGAGACCTACGGTGTCGACGGGCTGACGATCGGCACCGTCGAAGCACGAAACACGGCCTATGCTGGTCTGCTACTCAATTCCACCATCAATGCCGAAGTAGGGCTCGTCGATGCCGTGGGAGCCGGAACCGGCACGGGATACGCTGCCTTCCGCATGGCCAACGAAAACGGCCGCCTGAGCAACCACGGTCAGTGGAACGACGTCGATCTCGACACCGACTACACCCCCAACATCCACGTGGAAGAGGTCAAGGCTCAAGGGGGCGGTCGCGGCATTTTCTGCGTCTCGGGGAGCGGAGGCGCAAAAATCGATCGGGTCGAGCTCGAAGGGGTTGGCACCAGTCCAGCGATCTTCATCGAGGATTGCTACAACGTACACATCGGCGAAGACGGTGGCAGCGTGGATCGCGCCGGGGCCAACGGCCCGCATGACATCGCCATCACCGCCCGTGGGCCGAATAGCAGCGAGTCCACCTTCCTGTTCTATTCAGCAGGGATCACGTTGGAGAACCTGACCATCACAGACAGTCCTGTCTCGGAAAGCAACTGCAATCAGAGTGGGAATCCAGGCACCAACGTGGTGAGGAACAACACCCTGATCGACTCACCCCTCAATGTGTGCCCCGGCACGGACCAGGGCAACAACTGAACCCGCTCCCCCCAAGGGGGCGACCGTGACGGCCCCAAAGGGGCGACCGTGAGGGCGCAACAAGCCACGGCCCCTCCTCCGTGCTCCTCGGTGCGCATCAGCGAACGTCGATGCTTTACTGCCCCATGCATGCCAGGGACACTGCGGCATGCACGACATCATCGCTTCACTCACTGGGCTTCCTCTTTTTTCGGACCTCTCCGAAGACGAGCTCCGGACGTTGCTCTCCGCGTTCGAGACGAGAACCCTCGAGAAGGGAGAAATCTTGTTCGAAGCGGGAAACGAACCCAAGGCCGTCTTCATCCTCGTGGCCGGCAGCGTGTCGGTGCGCAGCGACGATGAAGAGGTATTGGTCGCGGCGTCGCCAACCCCTATTGGGGAACTCAGTGCGATGACCGGAGAAGACCGCTCGCTCACGGCCGTGGCCGCAGAGCGCTGCGAGGTACTCGCCGCACCAGTGGGCGAGCTGCAGAAATTCTTGGAAAGCCAGGGGGCCATCGGGTACCGATTCCAACGAGCACTCTTGCGCCTGGCGGCACGTAAAATTGCCAGAGATCGGGAGCGCTCGCGTCAGATGCGTCAGAACATCATCAGCACCCAGAAGACGATGAAGGCCATGCGCGATGCCCTGCTGGAAAGCGAGGACAACCCACTGCACGCAACGCTGTTCGAACAGCTGGACGCCTTGATCGAGAACAACCGGCGCGTCCACTACCTGGTGCGTCCCTCTCGCCTCGTGCCGACGTCGATCCGCCTCGATGGAGGCGTGGAGCGTCGGGTGACTGCGCTGTCCGAAGAGTGGCTGTACTTCGAACGGGAAGAGGGCGACCCAGACCCCCAGGAAGAAATCCGTGCCCTGCTCGTGCTAGACGGTGACGAAATCCCCATCAGTGGTACGGTCGAACAGACGCGCTCGGGCGAAACGGTTGTCTACCTGGACGAGCTCGTCCCCGACTCCCAGAAGCGGTTGGCCCTCCACTTGACGCGAGCCCAACTTTTGGACGTCGTGCTTTGACCACGCTGGTGAGTCCGGACGCTCACCGGGGCAAAGCGTGGACGCCGGTCCGCTCGGCGCAACAGGTGCTATTCAAGCGCAACAGGTGCTTGAAAAAGACAACTCGTGCCCTCGGGCGACAATGCATGTCGTCAAGCAACGAACGGGCAGAGCGACCCTACAGCGGGCAGAGCGACCCCCTACAGAGGGCATTGGCTCTCGGAGATCGTACCGACTGCGGTTGCGGTTCGAGAGATGCCGTTAGGATCTTCGAGCGCCACCAACGCTCCGAAATCCGTGAGCGTCGCCACGGTACCATCGGTCGTCATATCTAGATAACCGGCGCAGGAACCGGCGTTCGGAACCGCCCCCCAAGACCAAGCAAACCAACTCGCACCATAGTTTGCCGCAGTGGCCATAACGGCAGACACGTCCGTCTCTCCATCAGGGCAATTGAATATCTGATATTCGGAAAACTCCGAAATGTAGGAGGCCACCCCTTGGTCATCAAAGGCTTGAAAACGGCGCTCCAGGGCGGGCACGTTCCCCGACCAGAAATCGAAAGCAACGAGGAGGTTTTCAACCGGATCTCGTCCAAGAAGTTCCGCCATTGCGCTCGCCACGCTGGTACTGTTGGGCCCCCAACTCGGCTCGACGATGGCAATGGGCATCCTCAGATCTTCACCGCGAAAGCTCGACACCGCTTCTGAATACAGCTCGATCCATTCCGAGCTCGGCGCGCTTTGGGACGCCCAGCTGGCCAGCTCAACAATCAAGGCGCGCTCGTGCTTTTTGAGAACCTGCACCACCGCCGGCGCCATCCAGTACTCCATGCTCTCTGCGAGGGCGTCCGCTTCCGGGCCGGAACGAAAGGACTCCTGAAGTTCCACAACAGGAATGAGACCTTGAGCCACCGCTTCGGTGAGTGCCGCATCGAGGGCTGCAGCTGGCTCCTCCTGTTGCCACATGATGCGTACCGCGTTCGCACCTGTCTTGGCGATTTCAAAGAATTCCGGATCGCCATCTCGACCAGGTGTCCAGGCGATGAGCTCCGCCACCCCACGAAGAACAATCGGTTCCCCACAGTGGTCCCGTAGCTCACCTTCATGGGTAAACAACGTCGGCGCCGGTTCATAGGGCTCCAACGGAGTGGGAACGGCGCCGAGCCCACCTGCTCCAATGCCGCCATCGATCATCACACTTCCGTCATCGGCCCTCAGTGATGACGCCTTCAGTTCGGTCTGACCACAGGCAAGCGGCGCGGCCACGACAGCAAACGGCACGAGGCCCCAAAACCGGCCCGGACGACGTCCCGATACGCAAACCGACATCGGGGACAAGTCTAGTTCGCGTCCACAAAGGACGCGAACCAAACAAGCACTGAGGCGTTCAGCGTCACAATCCAGGCGAAATAGCGAAGTCGACCGCCCTCGCCCCGCAAGGGGCGGGCGACGAAGCGCCTTTTGTAGACGGGAACAAGTCTAGTTCGCATCCGAAAAGGATGCGAACCAACAAGCAATGAGGGGTTCAGCGTCATAGTACAGGCGATAGAGCGGAGTCGCCCGCCCTTGCCCCGAAGGGGCGGGCGACGAAGCGCCTTTTGTCGACGGGAACGAGTTAGTTCGCATCCGAAAAGGATGCGAACCAACAAGCAACAAAGCGTTCGACGGCAAAAAATGGGCAAAAAGCGGAGTCGCCCGCCCTTGCCCCGAAGGGGCGGGCGACGAAGTGGCCATTTCGCGCCGCGAACAAGTCTAGGGCACATCTCACAACGAGGCGAGCAGCGGCGGAGCCCCTTCCATAGATCGATTCGATGGCCCGTTGTTTGTCGGAACGTATTTCGGGAGCCCCTCGGAGGTGATGAGATCCCTTCCCCCGCTCCAGCCGGAACATCAGCGTGACTTCGCTCCTTTTCCCTTGAAACGCGGCCTCCGACTTCGAGGTCACGTCGAGGAGCGTTCGCCCCCAACGGTGCCCCCAACCCTAGGAACGAAGGGTAGCGTTCCAGTCCCGGAGAGAATTGACTTGGTGGTACCGCTTTCATGAGCCAAGATCCGTCATCACGGCAACTATCAGTCAATGCATCAAGCTTCTTCCCAGATAGCAGCGGTCGTGCGGGAATTCCCTCATGACCGCAGAAGCGATGCGGACTTGGTTCGTGACGTCGCCGCGGGCCAGGAAGGGGCTCTGGCGGCGGTCTGGCGACGTCATTCCGACCGGGTTCGTCGCACCCTTCTCGCTCAGCTGGGACATGACGATGCCGTCGACGATCTCCTCCAAGAGGTCTTTCTCGCCTTTTCCTCGAATGCCGACAGGGTCAGCCAACCAGAAAGACTTCGCAGCTACCTGATGGCTGCGGCAGTCCGTCAAGCGCGCCAGGTCATCCGCAACCGATCACGTCGCAGGCGCTGGCTCGGGGTTTGGGCCGACGAACGACGCAACGACTATTCGCGCCCCTCGGTCGATGGACGTGACGCCTTGCGGCGACTGCGCGAAATCCTTGGACAACTTCCCGAACGGCTTCGAGAATCCTTTGTACTGCGCTTCGTTGACGGGCTCGCCGCCCATGAGGTCGCGGAACTGAGAAATGTTTCCCTAGCGACCGCCAAGAGGGACATCGGCAAGGCGCAGCAACGAGTGTTGCTCCAAGCCGAGCGAGATCCTGCGCTCACCGAGTACCTCCGCAGCGATCCGTTGCGGAACGGGGGAACCTCCACCACGTCCACTTCACCGACGAGCCACAGCCAAGGTGCGCCCATGGACTCCCCAGCAACTTCGGGCGGGACTCCGTCGGGCGAGACCATTTCGGAAAACAGCCCCAGTCCACACAGCCCCAACCCGAATATCGCGGGACAGGGCCATCACCACGCGACAAGAAACGATCAAGCAAGAGAACCATTCGGGGACGAGTCATGAAAAGTGCGCAAGGACAGGATGCGGTCCAGGCGCTGAGCCATCTCCTTCGTGAGGAAGTGACCCAGGCGTCGCAGAACGAAAGAGGCGAAGCACCAAGGTGGCAAGCACTGGGAGAACAGCGACTTCTCCACGCTTACCGAATGTCGATCTCGAAAGAGGTCGAGCAGCAGGTGGTCGAGCACGAAAACGGTGGCAGGGGTTTTCCTTCATCGTTTGCACCAGAAAAAGTCGGGCCGGAAAGAATCACCCCCTCTCATCGGATCCTCGGTCGGCCGGCACCTGATCAGGCTGGTTTTCATCAGGAGGATCTCCATCGGACTGGCCACCGTCGGACCGACCACCATCGGACCGGCCACCATCAAAGCAGAAGAAACCTAAACGAATGGGCTGGTTTTTCGCGCGCGATGCCGCGAGGGGGGCGTTGGGTCCTTGGTGCAGCCATGGCAGCTGGCCTCGGGCTCGCCACTGCGTTCATCATGTCGGATCGCGCTTCCGAGCCGACGCCCCTGACCTTCATGACCGAGGGGGAACAAGCGCGTCGAGGCGGCCGAGTCACCGCTCCCAATCATGAATCAGAAAATGTTGCTTTTTCAGATGGCTCACAACTCACGCTCAAGCCTGGGAGCAGCTTGCGAGTGCGGGAAACGGATGCTCATGGTGCGATGGTCATCTTGGAGGAAGGCAATCTCGATTCGAGTGTCACCCACCAACAAGACTCCCGCTGGAGCATCTTTGCGGGCCCCTATGAGGTGCGTGTCGTAGGAACCCAATTTTCCACCAGCTGGGAACCTTCCACTCAAAGCATCTCCGTGGTTTTGCATCAGGGAACGGTCCAGGTGCTGGGCAAGGGCATCGACGAACTGGTCGAGCTCAAGCCTGGTCAGCGATTCGACGCCACCGCTGGCGGAAGCGGTTGGGCGGTGCGCGCCAACGAAAATCAGCGTTCTTCTGATTTGACAACCGCTGACGAACTGCCCGCCGCCGATCCGGCAGACTCCCCGAATGCGAGCGACGCCGGTGCCCCAGACAGCTCGCCCCAGCGACCCCAACTCGACAGAAAAACAGCTTCCGCCCAGCCTCCAGCAAAACCCCAACCGGCTCATCCCAAAAGCTGGGCGGATTGGGTGGCAGAGGGGAAGTTCGAGCAAGTCCTCGCCAAGGCAAAGCGCCGAGGCATTGGCTCGTGCCTCAGCTCGTGCTCGATCGGAGAGCTGCGTGCGTTGGCCGATGCAGCCAGGTACAGCGGGCATTTCAAGACGGCACAAGCCGCTCTGAAAAGGATTCGGAGCCGTTCCACTTCTGAAGCCCCCCGGGCGAGCTACCTGCTCGGCTCGATTCAAGAAGCACAAGGGCGCTCTGCGGGGGCGTTGGAGTGGTATTCGAAGTATCTCGCCGAAGCACCCAGTGGAGGGTTCGCGGCAGAGGCGAGAGCCGGAAGAATGCGAGCCCTACTCTCCTTGGGGCGCACAGAGGCTGCAAAGGCGGCGGCAAGGGAGTATCTTCGAGCGCACCCGACTGGTGTCGGGGAGAAGACCGCTCGACAAATTCTCGACTGACCTTGATTGATAGACATCGCGCGCCCGAGGGGGAGGCTTTTCCCAGCCGAGCTTTTTTCGTTCGCCAGCTGACGATTTCCCTCCTCACGGCGGTTGTCATCTTGCTCACGTGCAGCCGAGCAGCCGCCGGCCCAAGTGAGCTCGTTTTGCTCGTCCGCACACAGCAGAGGGACGGAGCTCTCGACGAGGCAACGAATCGACTCAGCGGAGAATTAGCACAGCACGGCTTCGCCGTGAGAATCGTCGATGTTCCCCAGCCCCCCACCACTTCAGAGCTGGAGACACGGGCGGACGAAGCAGGAGCGGTCGCAAGCGTGGCACTCCTCCCCGCGGCAAGCCCAGGGGCGACAGCTCAGCTCCGCAAGGTCGACGTCTGGATTTCCGACCGGGTCACAGGCAAAACAATCAAACGTACGCTGTCCCCGGGAAACACCCACGAAGCCCCGACGATCATTGCCGTACGCGCGCTAGAACTCCTTCGTTCCAGCCTCCAGGAGTACCAGCAAGCCCGAGACACCATCGCGATCGAAGGCGCTCACCCGGAGCGAGCTTCTGGAGCCGTCAGCGGCCTGAGCAGCTCGGAGAGCGCCCGCACCTGGCTCGTGAGTGCCGGAGCCACCCTGGGTTTTTCTTTCCCCAGCGGGGGGCCCTCCGGCGCGCCTCAACTGAGCGTCGCTTACGAGCAGCAACGGTTCGGGGGAGGGCTGCTGCTACTGGGTCCTCTCCTGGGCAACAGCGCAGAGGTAGCCCCCGAAGACTTCGAGTTTCTCAGCTTCACCGTTCAGCTCGAACCCTATTATCTCCCCATCAAGACGGAACGCTTCAAGCTCTCTCTCTTCCCTTCCGCAGGCGCCAGCTTTCTCCAGGTGCAGGGCAATCCGGATCTCCCCTATCAAGGTGAGCAAGATTCGACCTGGGTCCTTTCGGTCGGAGCTGGGATCGCAGCACGCTATCAGCTCACCCGGCTCGCCGGATTCTATGCTGCAGCACGATCGCTTTTCCTCCTTCCTCAGCCGCTCGTCGCAATCGCCGATTCAGGAGCAACGCTCGGCACCCCCCTCTTGCTGATGAGCGCGGGAGTCGTCTTCTTTTTGTAAATGAAGAGATCGACCTCGACGGGCCTCCGACAACCTGGTGAAAATCACTTCAATGCTTGAGTGGCTTCGTTATCAGCTCGAGCGCTGGGTCCTTCGTGGCTCTCTCGCTCTCGTGGCCCTGCTGGTCATCCTCCTGTCCCTGATCGCTGCACTCGGAGCTTCGGTCGCCTATTATCTCCCGGGGCACCACTTTGAGAGCTATCGCTCGGCGCTGTGGTGGGCCGTACTGCGAATCAGCGATCCCGGCTACCTATCCGACGACATCCCCACTCTCGAGATCCGTCTTCTCTCGGCAGTGCTGAGTGTGGTCGGGATGGCCATCACGGTCGGCGGCATCGTTGCCATCGTGACCCAGAATATGAATCGCGCGATCCGCGCGTTGGCCTCGGCCACGACCCCCGTTCCATTTTCGAACCATATCGTCGTTCTCGGTTGGACGGATCGAACCACCCGACTCCTTCGGGATATCCTGGACAAAGAACGATCTCGAGTCGTGCTCCTCGTGGAGGACATCGAAGAGAAAGTCATTCGCACCGTCAATCGGACCTTCCCCAAGGCCATCGATCGAGAAAAAGTCATTCTCCGCTCCGGCAGCAGCTACCGACCAGGTGATCTCGCCCGCGCCGCGTGCCAACGCGCGCGCGCGATCATTTTGCCCGCCACCGCCCGCGCGGTAGCGGGAGATCCCGAGGCAGGCCCCCGCACGCTCCAAGCGCTGATGGCCCTCCGCACTCTTTTCGAACAAGAACATCCGGACCGGCACCCCGTGGTCGTCGTCGAGCTGGTGGATCGAGCGCTGGTGCCCACGGTCAAATCGACATTCCCGGAAGCCCACATTCTCACGAGCGATCGAGTGGTCGCCCGCGTTCTGCGTCTCGCTCTCCAGTCCCACGGTCTTTCCGATTTCGCGCTGGACGTCGCTTTGCCCCAGGATGGCTTTCGCATCGCTCCCGTGAGAGCGCCGGAGCTCGTGGGAAAACGCCTGTCGGAGGCGGAACAGCTTTTCGAAAACGGCTATCTCATGGGCCTGCTCGCAAAAAAGGACCACGGGGAACTGACCCTCGAGCTTCACCCGGAAGCCGAAGTCCCCGAGGACGGCCAGGTGCTCGTCTTCAGCAATGGTCCGGCAAGGCTGCTGGGAAGCCGCCGAAAAAACAAAAAGTCACCCCGAAGGCCCTCCATCACGACTTTTTCACCCGCTCAGATTCAGGAGACCCTCGAGCAGCTCGATCTCCGCCCAGCATTGCGTCGGATCCTCGTGCTCGGCTGGAACGAAGTCGCACCGGACCTCATCGCTGAATTGAATCGCGAACCAAGAGGTAGATACGAGGTCGATTTTCTTTCCACGGTACCTATGGACGAGCGAGAGCGAGAGGTCGGAGAGGTCAATCCCGACGATCGTATCCCTGTCCGCCAATTGTCGGGCGATCCACTGGAAGTGGCCGATGCTCCCTTGGTTGACCTTCCCAGCTACTCCCGCTTTTTGATCCTTGCCGATCGCCGCGTCATGCCCGAGGTCGCCGATGTCCGCAGTCTTGCAGTCGTTTTGGCGTTGCAAAGAAGGCAAAACGACTTTCTCCCCGATGCCTCCGTCGTCGTGGAACTGCTGGCCAAGGAGAACGAACGGGTTGCCGGAGGCACGGAAACCCTCGTCACACCCATTCTCGCAGCGGATCTTCTGAGCGCCCTCACTCTGAGACCAAAGGCCGACGTCGCACTCGATCTGACACTCACCCATCAGTCCACCTTCTTTTCGCGGGTCGTGTCCGCTCCGCCAAAAGCGTGCGAAGACAAGGCTCTTTTGGCGGCAGCTTTGAGACAATCCGGTTACGCCCTGCTTCACATCTTCGATGAATCGTTGCGCACTCATCATCGACGCTTGTTGATTGGTGAGCCAGTCCGGGGAGATCGCACTTGAATGCGCCTGGGTTCTCGACAAGGACCGCGCGACACCACATAGTCAACGAGCTATGCGCATGCTCCGGCGCGGATTTCTTCAGGGATGTTTGTCACTCGCCCCCGGCGCACCGATCGTTGTCGGGTGCGACAACGAGCACAAGACCTCTCGTGAAGGGCTCGTCGCAGATCCTTCGGGAATCGTGGCTCTTCCGCCAAGCTACCGGGCCACGGTGCTCCAACGCGCCGGCGAAACGATGAGTGACGGACTGCTCGTCGGAGGGCGTCCCGACGGAATGGCCTGCTTTCCCAGCCGGGATGGGGGCCTCGTTGTCATGCGCAACCACGAGCTCGAACACGGAAAATGCCCTCTCAAGACTCGCGCTTTCGATCCGAACATGGCAGGCGGTGTCACTCGATTGGTCGTCGATCCCAAGAGCCTCCAGGTTCGCTCCTCAAACTGGGTGCTGCTCGGAACTCAGAGGAACTGCGCCGGAGGCCCGAGCCCCTGGGGTTTCCTGTCATGTGAAGAAACCACCAACGACGGGCATGGATACGTGTTTCTTTGCGATCCGACAGCTTCGGAGACACGGGCCCCAAAACCGCTGCCCTCGTTGGGCCGCTTTCGACACGAAGCCGCAGCTGTCGATCCTCATTCTCGCATCATCTATCTCACCGAAGACGAAACCGAAAGCGCCCTGTATCGACATCTCCCCGGAAAGACTCCGCTTTCAGGAAAACTGCAGGCCCTCAAGGTCGTCCATGCCCATCGGCGCCGTCTCTCCCAAGATCTCGAAGTCGGACAAAGCCTCCGGGTGCAATGGGTCGACATCGACGACCCAAGCGGTAAAAGCGCTCCAACTAGAGAACAGGCCTTTTCTCGAGGCGCAGCCATGATTAGTCGAGGCGAGGGCACTTGGTACCATGACGGTTCCGTCTTCGTCGTCTCGACGAACGGAGGTCCTGCTCGACTTGGACAGGTGTTTCGACTGGACGTCGCGAAAAAGCCCGAACGTCTCACGCTCGTTGCTCAAGGCGAAGATGATGGCAACCTCTTCGGTCCCGACAACATCACTGTGTCTCCTCGCGGCGAGGTTTTCGTCGTCGAAGACAACAGCGGCCCCAACCACATTCACCGCATCGGAGAAAATGGCCACGTCGAGACGTTCGCGGAAAACCTCATCCGCGGCGGGAAAAGCGAACTGTGCGGGATCTGTTTCTCCCCAGACGGACGAATCATGTTCGTCAACATTCAGGCCGAGGGACTCACCCTCGCAATCACCGGTCCGTTTCGCAGCTAGTGCTGCGACCACATAAAAGTGGTCGATAGGGAGACCACTTTTCTCTCGAA
>CAYTRQ010000103.1:0-14821 GCA_964440025.1 uncultured Polyangiaceae bacterium
AGCTAGGGCTCTGCGCTGGCGTGGGATGGCTTCATCTCGGCGCCAGGGGGCGTGGAGTTCCCGAGCCCCGCGATGCCAGATGGGATCAGGCGACGCTGGGCGGGAGCGTTCGCTTTCATGGACCGCTGTGGGGGAGACTGAGCTGGAGCGCTGGCCTCGAGACCGAGGTGCCGTTCGAGCGAGCGCGCTACGTTGCCGAGAGATCGGGTGCAGAGGAGGAAATCTTTTTGTCTCCAGGTGTGATCGGCAGCGTTTTTGTAGGTGTTTCCGCGACCTTTTAGGAGGCGAAGCCATTCGGTGTTTCGGGCGCCGTGCTAAAACCATCCCTGATGCCCCACATACTGACTGAAGCTGTCGATCCCGTCAGCGCTGGGGCTTCCAGCAGGCAATTGGCGCAGGTCTATCGGCAACACGTTCAGTATGTATGGCGCTCTCTCAGGCATCTTGGTGTTCAGTCTTCCGACTTGGAGGACGTCTGTCATGACGTTTTCCTCGTGGTCGGGAGAAAACTGCCCACCTTCGAACAACGGTCCAGCTTGCGGACATGGATTTATGGCATCTGTCTGCGCACTGCCTCGGATTACAGGAGTCGAGCATTCCGCCGGCGCGAAGTGCTCCACGACGAAATCCTCGACAAGACTTACGGTGCGGATCAGGAAGACAGGACCGCTCGGCACCAGGTTCGCAACCGGCTCATCGAGCTCCTCGACCAATTGCCGGATGAGCAGCGTGAGGTATTCGTTCTCTATGAAATCGAGGAGTTGCCGATGCGTGAGGTTGCTTCCGCGACCGGCTCTCCTCTCCAGACGGCCTACTCGCGGCTTCATGCGGCTCGGCGGGAACTCAAAGACAAACTTCGGGCTCGGGGGGTCTCGCCATGACTGAGGGGGGGCCAGCAGACAAGGAGCCAACTCGGTGGATCGAGAGTCCGGAGGCTCCCCCCGAGCTTCGATCCCTGCTCGAAGCGGCGCAGAAGGAAGGACCCACGATTGTGCAGAAGACCTCTCTGGCGGCCAAGCTGGGTTTTCCGGTTTCTGGAACCCTCGGGGCCGGAGGAGTGGGGATGGCTCTTCTCGGTGCCGGGCTCGTTGCGGTGGGCGTGGGGGCCGGTGTGGCTGTTTGGCGTGGAAACGACGAGATCTCTGCCAACTCCAATGAGCCCGAGCAGCCCTCGGCTTCCAGTCCTGGGGCCATTGAACCAAAAGAACCAGCGGGTCGTCCTCCTCAGGCATCCAGGGTGGAGGAGCCTTTGGCGCCCGAGCACCGCTCGCCTGACGACACACAGACACCCCCTCCTTCTTCAGAGTCGCCCGAGCACCGCCCGCCCGACGACACACAGACACCCCCTCCTTCTTCAGAGTCGCCCGAGCGTTCTGCGGGGACGACCGAGCGGAGCTCCCCGCCGCGCGGCAGCGCGGCGAGCGGCAAGGCTCCTTCCAGCAAGCCTTCGGAAGTGAGTTTGATTCGGGCGGCACGGAGCGCGCTGCAGTCCGATCCTCGGCGGGCCCTGTCTCTCACGCGGCAGCATGAGCGGCTCTATCCCTCAGGACTTCTCGTTCAGGAACGAGAAGTCCTGGCCATCGAGGCCCTTCGAGCCCTCGGCCAGAAGGGCCAAGCGCGCGACAAGGCGCGCTCGTTCCGCCAGCAGCATCCCCAGTCCGCTCATCGACCCGACGTGGAGTAGATGAGCGGAGCACAGGGGTTCGAGCGAGGGTCAACCGGTGTTGCGCATCCCCTGGGCGATGCCGTTGAGGCTCGTACCGATGGCTTGGTTGAGCAGCGGCAACTTGTCGGAGCCCTCCTCGCTGGCGCGCTTTTTCTTCAGCAAGGCGATCTGCAGGAGGTTCAGTGGATCGACGTACGGGTTTCTCAGGTCCATCGACTCTCCGAGGAATTTGTGGTCCTCGAGCAAGGACGAGCGGCCTCGGATGGCGAGCAGGGTTTTGACCATCTGCTCATATTCCGCGCGGAGCTGATGAAAGAAGTCGCCGAAGTCACCGAGTTCGGTGAGATAGAGCTCGGCCACGGCGAGATCCGCCTTGGCGCAGACCATTTCGATCTTGCCGAGCAAGTCGTCGAAGAAGGGCCATGACTGGGCCATCTTCTGGAGCAATTCGAGACCGCCTGGTTCGGCCGCGGCCTTGGCGAAGGCGTTCCCCGAGCCGAGCCAGGCCGTGAGCATGAGGCGAGTTTGCGTCCAGCCGAAGTTGTAGGGAATGGCTCGGATCCCGGCCATCGTGCCTGCTCCCTTGTCTCGGTAGGCCGGTCGCGACCCAAAATGCACATGGCTGAGCTCCTTGACCGGAGTCGCCGTGAGAAAGACCTGAAAGAGCTCCGGCTGCTCGTGAACCACCTTGCGGAATGCTTGCCGGGCATCGAGGGCGAGCTTGTCGACGAGCTCGCGAAATGCCTTCTGGTCTTCCTCGCTGACCTTCTTCCTCCAGTCCTTGTGGGTGGCCATCATCGTACCGGCCATCATGACCTCGAAACTTCTCTCGGCGATGGAGGAAATACCGAACTTCTGACTGATCGTCTCTCCTTGTTCGGTGATCTTGATGCTTCCGCTGATGGTACCCGGAGGGAGCGCCGTGAGAGCTCGGTAGACCGGTGAACCGCCGCCACGGCCCACGGTGCCTCCGCGCCCGTGAAAGAGCGTGAGGTGGACACCCGCCTGGCGGGCGACGTCGGCGAGCTCTTCTTGGGCTTGATAGAGCTCCCAGGCGGCGGCCACGACTCCGACGTCCTTGGCCGAGTCGGAATAGCCCAGCATGATCTCTTGGCGCATGCCGCGAGCCTGGAGTTGACGCTTGTAGATCTCGTCCTGAAACAGGTCGCGCATCACTTGGGCTGCGCCGGCCAGGTCGTCTCGCGTTTCGAACAGCGGAACGATATCCAGATGGCTTTCTGCGTTGCCTTCCGAAAGATCGAGGAGACCGCGCTCGCGGGCCAGGAGTGCGACTCGCAGGATGTCGTCGGCGCTGTGGCACATGGAAATGATATAGGTATTCGTGGCCTCCTCGCCGACCTCGCTTTGTATGGTCCTGACCGCGTCGAAAACGGCCAGGACTTTCTCGGTTTGTTCGTCGAGCTTGAGGTTCGGAGAAGTGAGCGGGCGGCGACCCGAGAGCTCCCGTCGAATGGCTTGAGGGTCGAGCTCGCCGATGCCGATCGAACGTCCAATGGCGTTGAGAGCCTGGGTGTGGACGTCGGAATCTTCTCTCACGTCGAGGTTGTAGCCGTGCAAACCGAGCGAGCGGATTTCGGCGAGAAGAGGGGAAACCAGCCCGCGAGCCGCGCGCTCTGCTTTGGCCTCGACCAGCACGTCGCGCACGAGCTCGACGTCCGCAATGAGCTCTTGGGGACCGCCATAGGCCTGTGGGACGGTGGCCGGTTTGCCGGCGTCGCGCGAGGCGATCACATGACGAGTTGCTTCGAGCCGACCCAGGATGAAGGAGAGTTTGAGCCGCAAGGGTTCTTCGGCGTCGCGGCGGCTATTTTCCTGCCATATCTCCGGTAGCAGTTCCTTGTCTTTGCGGAGGGACTCCCTGAGCTCTTTGGATTCGGGCACGATGCGGCTGGAGATGCTCAGGCGTTCGATGAGCCGGCTGACCCGCTTTTTGTAGTGACCGAGAAGGGCGTGGGCATGGCGCCTGGCCGCTGCGATCGTCAAATCGGGAGTGACGAAGGGGTTTCCGTCACGGTCGCCAGCGACCCAGCTACCGAGGGTCAGGGGAACTTCGGTTCCGAGCTCTTCCCCGAAAACCTCACGAAACGCGGTGGCGCAGCTTTCGTGAACATGGTTCGTCGCGTCGAGCAGGCGGTCCTCCAGGTACCAGATGACCGTGCTGACCTCGTCCATGACGCTGGGGCGATTTTTACGGACCTCATCGGTGAGCCAGAGAAGCTCGATGTCGGCTTCGAGGCGCTCTTCGATCCGTGCCGCATCCGCGGGCGTTGCGGTGTCTCGTCGCAGAAGCGCGTCGGCCAGCCGCGCTTGCAGATTCAGGACCGTGCGGCGGGTTGCTTCGGTGGGGTGGGCCGTGAGCACGGGACGCACCCGCAGATTGGCGACCGTTGAGCGAATGGCCTCTGGGCTTTTGCCCTCGGCCTTGAGCTGTTCGAACGCCCACTTGAGGCTCGCCGGTTGGGCCCCGGCGTTTTCCGATTGCGCGTACTGCTGGCGTCGCCTGACTCGGTGGACCTGCTCGGCGGTGTTGATGAGGAGAAAAAAGTGAGTGAAGGCGCGGGCCACGGGAGCCGCTCGTTCGGGCGGAAGCTCCTCGACCTGGCGCAACAGATCTCGAAGGCTGGCGAAGTCTGCGGGACCTCTGCGGCGATCGCGACAGGCAGCCCGTAGGGTTTCGACGGCGTCGAAGGTCTCGGGCCCCTCGAGTCGTTTGATGACGCGACCGAGGGCGCCGGCGAGCCAGCGCATGTCGTCGAGGAGAGGGTTGTCTTCTTGGTGCGATTCGGAAGAGCTCATCGCCAGCGATCTGGCACATTGTGGATGGTCCGGGAAGTCAGTGGGTTTGGTGGGGACGCAATCACTTGCTACTAGGGGGCTGGCGCGACCCCGGCGCTCTGAGACCACGATGCGCGCCTTTTTCGGAATATGGACTTGGCTGGCTTTTGCGAGCATTTCGGCCGTCGGCTACCTCATTTGCCTGGTCCTTTTCTTGTTCACGGCTCCTTTCGACCCGACGCGGCGCTTCACGGGCAGGGCGATTCGGGCGACGGGCCGGCTCATGTGCGCGGCCGCGCCCCTGTGGCGTTTTCGGGCGGTTCCTCCTCTTCCCGAGTCATTGCCCCGGCGCTGCGTGTGCGTGAGCAATCACGTTTCCAATATCGACCCGTTCCTCCTTGCTCATCTCCCCTTCGAGATGAAGTTTTTGGCCAAGGCGGTGCTGTTTCGGATCCCGTTCGTCGGTTGGGGGATGAAAATTGCCGGCGATATTCCCCTCGTGCGGGGCTCGGCCCAGAGCATCAAGAGGGCAATGCGGCGGGCTGGTGACTACGTGGCCCAGGGAATGCCTGTTCTCTTTTTTCCGGAGGGCACCCGGAGTCAAACCGGGGAGCTCCTGCCATTCAAGGATGGCGCTTTCCGCTTGGCGCTCGAGCAGCAGGCCTCGCTGCTTCCCATGGCGGTCTGGGGAACGCGCGATGCCTTGACCAAGGGCGACTGGAAGCCGGGACGAGCCTTAGGGTTGGTGGCAGTCGGAAAGCCGATCTCGACGGAGGGAATGAGCGTTTCCGACCTGCCGCGGCTCAAACAGCAGGTTCGCGCGGAAATCGAGGAGCTGCTGCAGAGGCTTATCCGCGAGTGGCGCGAGAATTGATGGCTCCAAAACGCCGGCAGCACCGGGCGGATTTCGGGGGATGCCGGACGCCGCGCTCGTGTCACGCAACTGTCACAGAAGCGTGACGGCAGTGTCCCTCGGCGGGTGCAGATTTCTGCTTGAAGACGAAGACACATGAGCCCGCAAAGACTTCGAATCCTGTTTTTCACTCTCCTCGCCGCTTTTTCCCTTTCCCTTGTCTCCTGCAAAGACGGGGACTCCTCGTCGAAAAAGCAGAAGACGACTCCGTCCAAGGCGGAAAAGATTTCTCTCAATGGTGCAGGCGCGACGTTTCCCTTCCCACTCTATTCAAAGTGGATGAGCGAATACAACAAGCTCAATCCCAACATTCGGATCAACTACCAATCGATCGGTTCCGGCGGTGGCATTCGGCAAGTCACGGCAGGTACGGTGGATTTTGGGGCCACGGACGCTCCCATGAAACCGGAAGTGGCCAAGAAAGCGCCCGGTCAGCTGCACCACATCCCGACGACGATCGGTGCTGTCACGGTAGCCTACAACCTTCCGGGGGATCCGCGGCTGAAGCTGGATGGTGAAGCGATCGCCAAAATCTTTCTCGGCGAGATCACGAATTGGAGCGATCCCGCCATTCAGGCGACCAACGAGGGAGTCGAGCTCCCGGACCAAGACATTACGGTCGTTTATCGATCGGACGGAAGCGGCACGACGGCCGTATTTACCGATTATCTCGCCAAGGCCTACCCCAAGTGGAAGGAAGAGGTGGGTGTTGGCAAGGCCGTGCGTTGGCCCAAAGGGCTCGGCGCCAAGGGCAATGAAGGGGTGACGGGACAGATCAAGGTCACGCCGGGCTCGATCGGCTACATCGAGCTCGCCTACGCTTTGCAGAACGATCTCTCCATTGCAGCGGTCAAGAACCGCGCGGGGAACTTCGTGGAGCCCGAGGTTTCCGCGATCACGGCTGCGGCCAAAGGAGTGAAGCTGCCCGAGTCGCTGCACGCCTCGCTCACCAACGCGAAAGGCGAAAAAGCGTATCCCATCTCGTCGTTCACCTATCTCCTTGTCTATCAAGACGCGAAGGACGAGACAAAGGGCAGGGCACTGGCTCGCTTCATCTGGTGGGCGCTGCACGACGGACAGAAGTTCAGCGCCGATCTTCACTACGCGCCTCTGCCCGAGAAAGTCGTCTCGAAGGCAGAGAAACGTCTCAAGGGTCTCACCTTCGAGGGCAAGCCTCTGCTCGATGACGCTTAGAGTCGGTTCGAGTCTTCTCTCTGCATGCTCAAGTCCATGAACGCCGTTTCTTCAGAAGCTCCACCACCCGTTCCTCACTCAGGTGAGGAGCGGAGCTCGACTTCTGCTGTCAACTGGGGGGACCGCGTCTTCAAAGGGGTGACCGCGGGCTTTGCGGCATTGCTCATCGTGACCATCGCCGTGATGGCATGGGAGATGTACAGCGCCTCGAAGCTGAGCATTCAGGAGTTTGGTTGGAAGTTCATTACCTCCCAGGAGTGGAATCCGGTTCTGGGGGAGTTTGGGGCGCTACCGTTCATCTATGGCACGGTGGTTTCTTCCGGGTTGGCCTTGTGTCTCTCGGTACCGGTCTCTCTGGGAGTCGCACTATTTTTGAGTGAGATGGCTCCCATCGCCCTCCGGCAACCTCTCGCCTTCATGGTGGAGCTGCTCGCCGCGGTGCCCAGCGTCGTTTACGGTCTGTGGGGCATTTTCGCTCTAGCGCCCTTCATGAGGGACACGGTCGAGCCGGCCTTGCGGGAGACACTGGGCTTTTTACCGTTCTTTCAGGGACCGAATCAAGGTTTCGGCCTGCTGACGGGCAGTGTGGTGTTGGCGATCATGATCACCCCCACGATCACCTCGGTGAGCCGCGAAGTCTTCCGCGCGATCCCGGGAACTTACCGCGAGGCTGCACTGGCCCTGGGCGCGACTCGTTGGGAGTCGATCCGCGCGGGAGTTCTTCCCATGGCGCGACCTGGACTGGCCGGGGCCTGCATTTTGGGGTTGGGCCGTGCGCTCGGTGAAACGATGGCCGTGACCATGTTGATCGGAAATCGTCCCGAAATCAGCCTCTCGTTTTTTGCCCCCTCCTACACCATGGCCAGCGTGATTGCGAACGAATTCACCGAAGCCACCGAGGACCTCTACTTGGCTGCTTTGGCGGAGATTGGACTCCTGCTCTTCGTCGTGACGATCCTGCTCAACATTGGTGCACGGCTTTTGGTGTGGAAGGTGAGCAAGGTGGAAGGAGCGAGTGCATGAGTCATTCGGTTGCTCGAAGAAACCTCGTGGACCGGCTCGTCACGGTGGGGTGCGTGTTGGCGACTGGCGTGGCGCTCGTGCCCCTGATCAGCGTCCTGTACTATGTGACGGTTCGAGGCATCGGAGGCATCGATCTGGCCTTCTTCACCGAGCTTCCCAAGCCCGTGGGCGAAGAGGGGGGCGGCGCAGCCAACGCCATTGTGGGAAGTCTCAAGCTCGTGGGGCTGGCCTGTCTCTACGGCATTCCTCCTGGTGTGCTTGCTGGTGTCTATCTTGCGGAGTTCGGCAAGAGCCGTCTCGGCAGTGCCGTTCGTTTTGCGGCAGATGTGCTGGCCGGCGTTCCTTCGATCACCGTGGGCATCTTCATCTATGGGGTCGTCGTTCTCGGGACCGGGAACTTTTCGGCATATGCCGGGGGCCTTGCGTTGGCTGTCATCATGCTGCCCACGGTGACCCGGACGACCGAGGAGCTTCTCCGGCTCGTGCCCGAGGCGTTGAGGGAGGCTGCGCTCGGATTGGGAGTTCCCAAATGGCGAACGACCCTACGAGTCATGTTGCGCACGGCCCTGCCTGGCGTAGCGACGGGCATCATGTTGGCCGTGGCGCGGGTGTTTGGCGAAACCGCGCCACTGCTGTTTACGTCCTTCAGCAACCGATTCTGGTCGGACGGTCTCAACGAGCCGACCGCGTCGCTCCCAGTACAGATCTACACCTACGCTGTTTCTCCTTATGACGAATGGCACCGGCAGGCATGGGCTGCTGCTCTGGTTCTCGTTGCCTTCGTTCTCATCCTGAATGTTTCTGCACGAGCTCTCGTGCGCAACCGAGTGTGAATGGTCTCATGCAAATGTCCCAAGTAGAAAGACTCAATGTCGTCCCTCAGACGGTTCCCGCTGTCGAAAGCGGCCTGACCGATTGGTCGGCGGTGGCCAGCCGGGAGATCGAGGCTCCCAAGTTACGCACGAGGGATCTCCGCGCTTTTTTTGGCAAATCGGAGGTCCTGCGCGGGATTAGCCTCGATTTTCCCGAGCGGAAGGTCACGGCGATCATCGGTCCTTCCGGCTGTGGGAAATCGACGTTCATTCGTTGTCTCAACCGGATGCATGAGGTCGTTCCAGGAGCCTATTCAACGGGGGAGGCCCTGCTGGATGGTCGGGATGTGTTTCGCATGGATCCGGTCAAGTTGCGGCGGGATGTGGGCATGGTTTTTCAGAAGCCGAATCCGTTTCCGACCATGTCGATTCGCGACAACGTTCTTGCTGGGCTGCGGCTCAATGGCATTCGGGTGTCCGACGCGGACGCGTTGGTGGAGAAGTCATTGCGCCAGGTGGCGATGTGGGATGAGGTGAAGGACACATTGGGACGTTCGGGAGCAAGTCTCTCCGGGGGGCAACAGCAGCGCCTCTGCATTGCCCGGACCATTGCCATGCAGCCCAAGGTCATCTTGATGGATGAGCCCTGCTCGGCCCTCGATCCGATCGCGACCGCTCGCGTCGAGGAGCTGATCCACGAGCTCCGCGATAGCTACACCATCGTGATTGTGACCCACAACATGCAGCAGGCCGCTCGCGTCGCGCACTATACGGCGTTTTTCTATATGGGTGAGCTCATCGAGCGGGGAGAGACCAAGGAAATTTTCACAAGGCCTGCTCAACAGAGAACAGAGGACTATATTACTGGTCGCTTTGGTTGATCGACATGGCCATGTCTCCACTCCACACAGATCGCGAATATGAAGCTGAGTTGACTCAGCTGCGCGAGCTCCTGCTCCTCATGGGGGCCCGGGTGGAGGCGCAGCTCAGCGATGCGCTGGGAAGCTTTGTGGCCAATGATGCGCAAGCGGCGCAAGCTTTGATCGGCTCCGACGAAGAGGTCGATCAGCTCGAGGTGCGGGCGGACGAAGCCTGCGTGCAGCTTTTGGCGAAGCGGCAGCCCGTTGCGCGAGACTTGCGTTTCGTGATGACCACTCTCAAGGTGGTTACGGACTTGGAGCGGATCGGGGATCTGGCTTGCAATATTGGAAAGTTGGTCGTGGAAGGCGTTGCCGGTCTCGAACCGGAGGCCCGCAAGCTGACCGAGGAGATGGGCCGGGTGGCCGTCGCCATGGTCCACGACGTGATCGATGCCTTGGTGGAGTCCGATCCGGAAAAGGCCAAGGCGGTGATCGAGCGGGATCGCTGGGTGGACGCAACCTGTGCCGATCTCTCTCGCAGCATAGCCAAGAGAATTGCCGAACAGCCCTCCGAAGTCGAAGCCTACATGCGTTTGGTTGCGATCACTCGCAGTATCGAGCGTGTGGCCGATCACAGCACCAACTTGGCAGAGATGGTGGTCTTCTTGGTCAAGGGGCGCGATGTTCGTCACCTGCGCCGAGTGTCGACAGCCGGTGCAAGCGGCTCGCACAAAGTGCATTGAACCTCCGGGGGATGAGGGGGCAAGTCGATCCGTTTGGGGTGCTGGTTTTCCGGGCGACGGCTCTGGCCCAGAATGGCGCTGGCGCTTTCGAGAAAGCGGGAGCTCCGCCCAGATCGCGAGAGTCGGGAAGCGTTCGCACGAATGGGTGCACCCTGACTTTTGTGAAGACAGTGTGACGCTCCGTGACGAATCGGCGTCATCGTGACGACCCGGTGAATTCGATGACAGGCGGGTTTCGAGAGCAACGTTGGTGTGGCTATAGCTTGCGCACTTTCCGATCGCGGTGGCCGAGCACACTTCGATCTCGACGCTTTCGATTCTCTTCTGAAGGAAATTCGATGTTCACCTTTCAATCCATTTTTCATCATGGCGCGGGTCGCCGAGGCTTCTTCCGTGCGTCCGCCCGCCGCGGTCGAACTGCCGAACTGATGGTCTTGGCGCTCCTCGCGCCAGCGGGGGTTGTCTCGCCCCTTTTTGCTCAGCCCGCTGCGGGCTCACAGGCTGAGACAGAGCAAGCAGGCGAGGCACAAGAGGCTCAGCCGGAAGGCGAGGCACAAGAGGCTCAGCCGGAAGGCGAGGCACAAGGACAAGAGAGCGAGCCGGAAGCCGCGGCACACGAAGATCAGTCGGAAGCCACGGCACAAGAAGGCCAGGCGCCAGGACAGGAAGGCGAACCGGAAGGCGCATCGCAAGCAGACCAAGAAGGGGAGCAAGACGCATCGCAGGAAGGCGCAGCCTCCGGCGAAGCTGCCCCCGCCGCCCAGAGCGCTCCGGAGGCCAGCGAGGCTCCTGGCTCGCAACAATCTCACGAGGCAGAGGAGCAGACAGCGGAGCGTGCCGGCGGAGCGGACGCTGCTGCCGATTCACCGGAGCAGGAGCCGGTCAAGCAAGAGGCTGCCGAGCAGCAGTCCGTTGGGCGGGAGGGCGCCGAAGAATCCCGGTCCCCAGCCGCCGAACCGGAAGCAGGGCCGGCGCGCAGCAATCCCCGACCCGAAGGGGAAGAGGAGCTTTTGGGGCGTCATCCGATGAAGGAGACGAATTCCTACAAGCCCGGGACGGGCGCGATGCTCGAGTCCCAAGACGGACTTTTTGCGATGGGCATCCGTGCTCGCGTCCAGATCCGTGACGAGCTTGAGTTTTCCGAGGAGCAGGTCGACGATGGAATGGGTGGCACGACCACCGACAGCCAGGTCGAAAATACGTTCGGGATCCGCCGCGCTCGTTTGCAACTCAAGGGTCACGTGTTTGGCAAAGACAACAAGTACAAGGCCGAATTCGCCTTTTCCCCCAGAGATCTTGGCTATGATGGCAATACGGTCAGCCGTACGCCACTTTTGAGCTACTACGTGGAGTTCGTTCAGCTCAGAGATCTTTCTCTGCGTTTGGGCCAATACAAGCTCTACTATAGTCGTCAGCGGGTCATTTCGTCGGGAAATCAGGAGTTCGTCGACCGCACCGCAGCGCAGGGAGAATTCAATCTCGATCGTGACGTGGGAGGTCACTTCTTTTCCAAGGATCTCGGTGGTCTGGGGCTTTTCAAATACTACGCGGGGATTACCGTTGGAGAAGGCCGCGATGTTTGGCTCGCTGAAGACTTCAATGATGGCTATTCGGCGGGAGCGCAGTATCTCGCCCGCTTCGAGGTGTTGCCCTTCGGTCACTTCGACGACTATTCGGAAGTGGACTTTGCTCGTCTCGATCGGTTGCGGATGTCGATTGGTGGCGCCTATGCGTTCTTGGATAATGGGACGCAGGTCGCCGGCTACCAGGGGGACGCGTTCGAGGACGGGGGGACGGTCGACTATCACAATGCTGCCGCAGACGTGTTATTCAAATATGCTGGGCTGACCGGGCTCCTCGAGTTCTACTGGCGCAGCGGAGAGCGTGATGTGGCGCCCACCCCTGGAGATACGGGCAACCTGCCGCGCAACGGTCTGGGTGGAACGGTCCAACTCGGCTACTTGCTGCCAGGTTTGCCGGTGGGGGTGGGCGCTCGCTACTCTGGATTGGGGCCCGATGGTGGTGCTCAAGAGTCGGCTCTCCCAAGCGAGCACGAAGCCGGCGCCACGGTGGGCTGGTACATGGCGGGGCATCCGCTCAAGTTGCAGGCGGACTACTTCCACCTTTGGGGAGATGCTTACACCGGAGGAGCCGCGGACCGGATCCGTGTCCAACTTCAGGTGGCCTACTGACTCGACACAGCGGCTGCCTTCGAGAGAGCGGCCGCTCCCGATTCCGTCTTTCTTGAGGATGCGTTCTTGACCGATGGCTGTGGGCGACTAAACAGCAAGTTGTGACTCGATTTCGTCCCTGCATTGACTTGCACGCCGGCCGTGTCAAGCAGATCGTTGGCGGCAGTCTGACGGAGGACGGCGCTCAAGAGAATTTTGTGAGTGACCGCCCGGCCTTCTACTTTGCCGAGCTTTATCGGAGCGACGGTTTGACCGGCGGTCACGTCATTCAGCTGGGCCCTGGCAATGAACAGGCCGCTCGAGCGGCCTTGGCAGCCTTCCCAGGTGGAATGCAGTTGGGCGGGGGAGTCACACCAGACACGGCGCCCGAGTGGCTTTCCGCCGGGGCGAGCCATGTCATCGTCACGAGCTTTTTGTTCGAGGGAGCCGAGCTGAGTCGGGAGCGCCTCGGCGCGCTCTCGCGTGTGGTTCCTCGCGATCAGCTCGTGATCGATCTGAGCTGTCGGCGAAAGGGCAGCGGTTGGAACGTGGCGACCAATCGTTGGCAAACCGTGACGGAAGCGCGGGTTGATCGGGCCCTTTTGGAGGAGTTGGCGGAGTATTGCGCGGAATTTTTGGTGCATGCGGCCGATGTGGAAGGCCTGTGCGAAGGCATCGATGAGGAACTGGTCGAGCTCTTGGGACGAAGTTCACCGTTGCCCGTGACCTACGCAGGCGGAGCGCGGCGGATCGAAGATCTGGAGCGTGTGGATCGGCTGAGCCAAGGGAAGGTCGATCTGACCTTTGGCAGCGCCCTCGATCTATTTGGCGGGAGTGGAGTCCGCTATGAAGACTGCGTGGCCTACAACCAGGCGGTCGCCTCTGCGGAGGGCGCTTCTTCTGGTGAATCCGTCTCCTGAATAAGCGGGTTTCGGCGAGGGACCCCTTGCGTACGTCGACTCCAATGACGACATTGGGGCACATGCTGTACATTCTCAGGAGGTCTTGGGCCTTGGTTGCTGTCGCGGCGCTCTTGGTGCTGCCCGGCTGCGGTTACAATGAGGTCATCACCCAGGATGAGGCGGTGAAGGCCGCCTGGGCCGAAGTGCAGAATCAATACCAACGTCGTGCCGATCTGGTGCCGAATTTGGTGAAAACGGTCAAAGGTGCGGCGGACTTCGAGAAGGAGACGCTTCAGCAGGTTGTCGAGGCTCGCGCCAAGGTGGGTCAGATGAATGTCGATTCCTCCATCATCGACAATCCCGAGAAGCTCAAGCAGTTCCAGCAGGCGCAGGGAAAGCTGGGGTCCGCTCTGTCGCGTCTCATGGTGGTCGCCGAGCGCTACCCCCAGCTGAAGGCGACGGACGCATTCCGGGACCTGCAAGCTCAACTGGAAGGAACCGAGAATCGCATCGCCGTGGCGCGCAAGCGCTACATCGAGGCCGTGGCCGAATACAATAAGACGGTCCTTCACTTTCCGACTTCCATTGGCGCGAGTCTTCGAGACAAGGAAAAGCGTCCGACGTTCGAGGCGACGACACCTGACGCGGAAAAGCCTCCCGAAGTGGAGTTTTGATCGTCGTGGTTGGAGAGTTCACCAGCTTGTCGTCGCGCGAGATCAACGGAGCGGTCCCGTCTCTCCGGTCTGTCGGGGTTCTGAGACTAGTTCGCGTCCACAAATGGACGCGAACCAACAAGCAACAAAGCGTTCGACGGCAAAAAATGGGCAAAAAACGGAGTCGCCCGCCCTCGTCCCGAAGGGGCGGGCGACGAAGTGGCCATTTCGCGCCGCGAACGAGACTAGTGTCTTTCAGGTTAGCGTCTCTCGGGCTTGCCCGGTTGAGCCTGTTGAGTTTCACGCGGCGGGGGATCGCTTCGCTGAGCTTGGTGTCGCCGATGGTGGCTCCGTTCATGCGGCGGGGGCTCGTTTCCGTCCCGCTCGTTTTGATTTCGCTCTTCTTCGCGGGCCTTTCGTTCGCGCAGCCAGAAGTCCCCGAGCTCACCTCCCGGGTCACGGATCAGGCCCAGCTCCTTTCACCCAAGGCCGAGAGGTCTTTGGAGCAGACGCTAGCCGGCTACGAGCAGAAGACGGGTCACCAATTTGCTCTACTGACCATCCCCAGTCTCGAAGGGGGATCGATCGATCAGTTTTCCATCCGTGTCGCCGAGGCCTGGAAGTTGGGTGATGAAGAGCGCGACGATGGTTTGATCGTTATCGTGGCCAAGGAGGAGCGCAAGGTTCGCATCGAAGTGGGCTACGGATTGGAAGGTGCGATCCCTGACGCGATCGCGTCACGGGTGATTCGCAACGCGATCGTTCCTGCTTTTCGTCAGCAAAACTATCAAAAAGGGATCTTCGATGCCTTCGGCCTGTTGATGAAGGCGGCGGAAGGAGAGTCGATCGGAGCGCCTCAGGAGCAACCCCGCCAGGCTCGGCGAGGGGGCGGGGGGCTGTTTCGGTTTCTTCCGTTTATTGTCATGATGCTTTTGCTGTCGCTGTTCGGCGGTGGCCGCGGGCGACGAGGCAGTGGCATGGGTAGCTTTGTGGCGGGAGCGGCCCTGGGATCGTTGCTTGGTGGTCGAGGCGGCGGCTTCGGTGGTGGCGGCTTCGGCGGCGGTGGTGCCGATTTCGGTGACATCTTC
>CAYTRQ010000104.1:0-14714 GCA_964440025.1 uncultured Polyangiaceae bacterium
TTTCGAGAGAAAAGTGGTCTCCCTACCGACCACTTTTATGGGGTCGCAGCACTAGAACAACCGACTGCGCCGCACCAAGAACTCCGATCACCGAGAACAACCACCGCGCCGATCACCGAGAACAACCACCGCGCCGCACCAAGAACTCCGATCACTGAGAACAACCACCGCGCCGATCACTGAGAACACATCTCATGGCCCGGAAGGGACCCAGCGACGAGATGGAGTCGAGTCAGCCACCGACCGGCTCAACGTCGGGGAGCGTCGCCCGACGTCAACTGCTTTCTCAGGAGGCGATCCGTCTCGTCATTCGCAGGAAAGAAGGTCTCCACGCGGAGCGCGGCAAGCACGCTATCGGTAGAACTGCCAAACATCGTCATCGTCGTGAACAGTCGGAGAATGGCGCCGTTGATCGAGAGCTCGAGGGGGATGACCACGGGAAGGGCGCCATCGTGCACTGGTGAAATACTCGCCTCGCTGGCGAGTCGGCGCAGAGTCGCCGCGGCAGAAGGTTCGTCCCGAGCCGCCCGGCGGAGGTGCCCCAGAACGTAGGACGCAAACTGGGGGAAATTCGTCACGCGTGCGCGCAGGGCCGCATCCTCGAATAGTGGAACGAGAGCATTGCTCCCCGCCACCGGCGGTTCATCGTGGAGGAGGTTTGGATTGGCCGGCGCAAACGGCGCATCTCGAACCCAGCAGGCAAGTTGCACGTAGGCATCATTGGCCCACACCACATTGTAACCGGGGTCGACCACGACGGCAGGATACGGGTGATGTTGCCGGAGCAGAAAACTCAGCGCAGCACGCACCGGAGCGGCCTGGGCACCTTCCAACCCCCGAGACCGGTACGCTGGCGCGAAACCAGCTCGAGTGAGAAGCTGGTTGGTCTCGTCGAGAGGAATGTCGAGAACTTCGCAGAGGGTGAGCACCATCACGCGACTCGGCGACGCCTTGTTCGTTTCCATGCAGCTCAGATGGCGCGGCGAACATTCGGCCTCAGCGGCGAGAGCGCTTTGGGAAAGGCGTCGCCGTCGACGCCAGCGGCGCAGTTCCTCTCCAAAGCCCCCCGTCAAGCTGCGCTTCCCAACTCGCAAGAGGAACGCGCTGCAGTGGCCATCGCCTCCACCGCAGCCTTCATGTCACGGCGAACGGTGATCTCGACAAGAGGCACCACGAGCGGGGCAAGCCACCGCGGGCGCACCGTCAGCGACCACCACACCGTCACGCGACAGCGATCATCCGCCATCTCTTCTAATTGCCACCCGCCAACCATCGGATCCAGAGGATAGGGGAAATCGGGAGCTTCCGACACGAAGCGCAAGGACATCGAACGCCCAGGCTTCCAGTCGAGCACCTCCTCGCTCCACTTTTCGCCACGCTCGTTGACGCAGGTGCGGCGGGCCCCCACACCCGCAGTGCCCTCCACACGCGACTCGGTCAAGCCAGGCAGATAGCGCGACACACTTTCTAGATCAGCCAGAACTGACCAGAAGCGAGAGGCTGGTACGCCAACCTCATGAGAGATCGCCACCCGATGTTCCGTTCTTCTCCGCTCGCGCATTCGTCGGTCGGTCTCCGCAAAGCTCCGGGAGAGTCCTCGCCACTGAAGCCGGGTGAGCAGAGCGACGACGCAGGCGACACCCACGACGAGACCCACGCCAGCGAGAGACATCTGTCGCCCCACAAGCATAAGAGCCACGATCGAGCCCAACACCCAAAGCGCGTCGAGCGTCACTGCCACCAGAGAGAGTTCAAAGCGCGGGCGGGGCCGCGACACCTGCGAAGCGGCCCCGCCCAACAGCGCGACGAAACACAAAAGGAGTCCAGCCACGAGGTACAGAGCTCCAGTCGGCACCCCTCCGAGTGGTGCAACGAGATCTTCGGCGCGAAATGCCAGAAAAAACGCACTCACGGTCGAAAAGAGAGCATTGGCGAGAAGGGCGCGATAAAGAGGTTGGGTCGCTTTTTCTGTCATGGTTCGTCTTCCACCAGACAGGATGGGCCAACCGCTGACGCACGACCATGACCTGGGAGGTCATGAAAGCACGAAGCCCTTCTCGCAACCCGCGGGCTGAACTCAGGGCGCATCAAAACGCTCGCCGCAGCACTATTGGCGGCTTTCCCCTATTCGGTCTGTGCGACAGCAAGCTCCGCCTCTGAGTGAGCCGCCGAAAACCACACAACTTCGGAGCAGTCAGTTGAGAGCATTCCGTCCAGGACAGCTCCAGACCAAAGCTCGCTCACTCTGTTCGCTCTGCAACAACGAGCGGAGCCGCCTGCGATTGTTCCTCGGAGAGATATTGCGTCACGAAGTTATCGTAGAGCCATTCGGAATTCAGCCGAATCCGGTGACGAATACTCCGCTTGGGCGCCCGGAGCATTTCACTGTCCCAGGTAACGAGCCGCGGCTTTCCCGAGTTGCCCGCGAGCAATACCGGCATTCCTGTCACCGGATCGGATTCGTAGACGAAGAACGTGTGCGTATGCACCTTCTCATACCGATCCCACGGAGCACGACCTCGAATGATCACGATATCGCCTGAGCGAAGATGGTCTTTCTCCCGGCGGAGGAAGGAAAAGAACCGCGGCACCCTTTCGTACTTCACCCATTCACCCATGGGATAGTCATGCAATTGCATGATCTCGGGCTTACTTTTTGCCAATTGCCGAAATGCCAGCTCTTGCCGGCGCCGCGAGCCGAGAAGCTCGTCAAAATCGATTTCACCGTTCACTTGGTGAGGCTTTTGACCTCGTTTGGCGTAGCGCATGCCACTGGCACGTTCGAGCGACTCGGTGATGAAGTCGATGCAAACCTGGGGCGCGATTGGATTACCTAGCTCGTCGAAAACGGAATACCGATCTCGGTTGAACCGAAAATGAGATCGACCAGCAAAGTAGGCGCGTTCCCAACGTGGTCGCAGCTTTCCGTCCTGTTGTCCTACCTCGTGTCGTGGCTCGTCGAACGGCAACCCCATACGGATCTGAGAAACAATGGCTCGACGGAGTGCCGCCACGGCGATAGCGCGACGGAATGCCTGATCGCGAGCGCGGCCAATTCGAGCCCTGTCCTCCGCTTCGATGAAAAGGCATTCGAGACTGAGCTCCGTTCCATCACGTCGTAGAAGGGCGGGAACCCATTCATCCTCGAAAAGAAGCTGGGCCGTAATGTTTCGCTCACCGAGGTGATCGATCTGCATTTGATCGAATCCGAGAACCGTCGCGAGGGAACGAACATCCACATGAAGATGAGGCCCTGGGTTATGGCCGGTCACCCACACACGATCGAAAAGAAGAAGACGCGCGCGCTCTCCTTTCATGGGCCCGTCCGCGTAATAGTAGAGCCCGTCTCGCCGAGCGAGCTGCATCTGGCGAGAGCCACGCAGGAGCGTCAGCTTCGGTTCACGAAAGAGATCCTCGAAGCCCACACGAACTGTCAACTCCCGCGCGGCAGCAGGATCGTCCGTGTAAAAGTAACCGTCGCGCAGGATGAGCTGCCGGAGTTGCGGGAGGATTCCGCTGAAATGGCGCAGGAGCCCCAGCATCGTGTCCCTCGGGAAGTGGGTCTGCTCGATGCGACGCCGCTGGGCCTGGATCCCTTTGGACACTTCACTGCGGAATTGCGGTGTTTCCAAAAAGAGGACCGGTTCGGCTTTTCCTCGCGCCAAAACCAGCTCGCGCTGCTCCTCCAGCTTCGGAGCTCCCGGCATCGTCGGTGTCAGCCGCGCGGCTTCGATGCGTTTTCTGCAACTCTCCGCCTCTTCCTGCCATTGAGCGAACTCCAAGGCTTCCGTATCCACACGCGGTTTTTGAGAAAGGCGAACTTCTGGTTCCGCCATCAACTCTCGATACATCCGAGTGGGCGTCTGGAGCACCCCATCAACGCCAGCTGGCATCTCTCTCGTCGCAACCCGACTGTCGTCGCAAGCGCTACTCAACAGGAGTCCCGCGCCAACCAGCATGGCACGACACCATCCGGCCCTCCGGGACCGCAACAAGCGACCAAGTTGAAAGCTCCAGTTCAGTGTCCACCGTCCTTTCTCAAAGGCAGGAAGGAAACCCTCCATCCTTCCATTAAAGTGAGCCACCCAGAGCCCATGTGCAAGGAAACTGGAAAAGGAAGTTGCGGCGTCGTCCCCAAGTTGCCGCGCGACAAAGAAAGGCGAGGGAAAAACGCCGATAGGCAGCGCTTTCCAAGCGGTGGCGGGCTGACACTGGCAGCAGGCGGGACGACTCCCCCGACCAGACCCAGGACGAGACCTTTGGTTCGAGATCGCGCGGCGGGCACCGACACCAGCGCCCTCTTCGGGGCGGTGATGCCGGCGTTCTAGCTTTCGGAATCGTTGGCTCGCCGCCAACGGAGGCGAGGCTTTCGTGCAGCGCGCGCTTCGTCGAGCCGGTGCAGGCGAGTCAGGTGAGGCGCACCTCGAACCACATCCGGATCGGTTTCCGCCTCCTCCTTGATGTTTTTGAGCGCGGAAACGAATGCGTCGATGGTCTGCCGCGTCTCGGTTTCGGTGGGTTCGATCATCAACGCCCCACGCACGACAAGTGGAAAATAGACGGTCGGCGGATGAAACCCATAATCGATGAGGCGCTTAGCAACGTCTAACGTCTTGATTCCGGTCTCTTTTTCCAACAATCGATCGGAAAAAACGGCCTCATGAAGAGACGGCTCCTCGAAACCAAGCGGAAGAACCTCTTTGAGACGTGCCGCCAAATAGGCGGAATTGAGAACCGCCCGCTCGCTGACCTGAGCCAACCCTGACGGGCCCAGCTCACGAATGTACGTGTAGGCCCGAACCATCATGCCAAAATTTCCGTGAAACGATCGGACTCGCCCCACGGTCTCCGGACGATCATGATCGAGAGCGTAGGCATCGCCATCCCTGACCGGCACCGGACCGGGCTGGAACGGGGCAAGCTCATCGATGAAGGCAATCGGCCCCGAGCCTGGCCCTCCTCCACCATGCGGCGTCGTGAACGTCTTGTGCAGATTGAACTGCATCACGTCCACACCGATGTCGCCGGGGCGCACCTTGCCCAAAATGGCATTGAGGTTGGCTCCGTCGCCATAGACGAGACCACCACGCTCGTGGATCATTCGAGCGATTTCGGGAAGCTCGGTCTCGAAAAGCCCCAACGTATTGGGGTTGGTGATCATGAGACCCGCCACATCGTCCCCGGCATCCTCGAGAGCAGCGGCTACGGTAGCAGCCTCCACGGTCCCCTTGGGCCCCGCGGGGAACGGAACGGCCTGGAAACCGTTGAGCGCACACGACGCGGGGTTGGTACCATGTGCGCTCTCGGGGATGAAGATCTTGCGAGGAGAGCGACCTTTCGCCCGGTGATAGGCACGAATCATCATCAACCCCGTTAGCTCTCCCTGAGCTCCTGCCGCGGGCTGAAGGCTCACCCCAGGCAAGCCAACGATCTCGCCGAGGATTTCTTGAAGCCGCACCATGACCTCCAAGCATCCCTGCGTCAGATGGGGAGGAGCCATGGGATGAACCGCCGCGTACTGGGGCAATCGAGCAACCCATTCGTTCACCTTCGGGTTGTGCTTCATGGTGCAGGACCCGAGCGGAAAGAACTGAGTATCAATAGAGAAATTCCATTGGCTCAGACGCACGTAGTGGCGAAACACCTCTGGTTCGCTGACCTCCGGCAAGCCGGCTGGTTCCTCTCGAGCGAGGTTTCCGAGAGATGCTTGAACGTCCACTTCCGGCACGTCGAGCGGTTCAATTGACACGGCACTGCGCCCGGGAGCGCCCCGTTCGAAAATCGGGGGCTCCTCGAACTGCAGCCCGGAGGCGGCTACTCCTGGCATATCTGTCTTCCTTCGAGAAAATGGGGGGCTGACGGAGAGTGCTTATTCCTCTTCGGTCTCCTCGTCAGCTTCTTGCCCTTCCTGAGTCGTCTCGATTTCCGGATCGCCCTCTCGGCCATCCCAGCCCTCGGCGCCGATCTGGCTCTCCAACTCGTCGGGACGCACGCTCTTGGGATCGGGCTCCATATTGGTCTGTTTCAGAGCATCCCAAGAGTGGCCCACCTCGTTTTCTCCAAGCCCCCACTCCCCTTTCAAAACATGGGGCTCGTCAGGTTTAGGAATCGTGTAGCGGAAGTAACCTTTGCCTTCCGTCGTGGCATTGGGGCCCACGATTCCCACTTTGTGCTCCTTCCATTCATAGCGGAGCAGGTCGCCTTCGGTCTCGCCATAGAGCTCGCCCCATTTGTCGCCCGCAGTCGTGCGCCAAGCACCTTGCACCGCCCCACCGCTTTCGGTGAGATGGAGAAAACCGTAGACCTGATTGTAATAAACACCTTCCCATTCACCACCGGTAGGCATGGCGCCTGGTTGGATGTCGTCGGCCGTCTTGACGTCATTCTGTCCGCCGCCGCAGCCAACTGCAGCTGTCCCCACTGAAAGCGCTAGGGCGGCGAGAAAAGCAACACGAAGGGGGGTCCGGATGAGCATGGCGCGGACGATATCACGCAAGCGCATTTGACCAAGCGCCCACGTAAATGCTGGAAATGAATAGATATTTCTCGGTAAGGGCGGCTCCCGACAGTAATGATCCCCCCGGTTCACTTCGCCCGTCGCAAGCGAATTCCCAACTCGCGCCCCAGGGCGGCAGCTTCGCCTTCCGTGGAGGGCCAAGTCGCCCGGATTTCGTCCTCCCGCAAGCGAGAGCCATCCGGCTCGGCAAGCAGCCCGCGAAGCCAAAGCTCTTGTCCTTCTCGGACTGCATAACTCGCGACCGGCGTCTTGCAATCACCCTCCACTGCTTCCATCACACCTCGCTCAGCGGCAGAAGTGATCGCAGTGTGAGGATCCTGCAGCTCGGCCAGCCAGCCAGCCAGCTGGGTGTCCTCTTGACGGACCTCCACAGCCAGAGCCCCTTGGCCCACCGCTGGAAGGCACTGCTCGGGCTCGAGGGTGGCGGTCGCCTCCTTTTCCAACCCCAGCCGGTTGAGACCAGCACGAGCCAGCACCGTCACGTCGACCTGCCCCTCACGGCACTTTCTAATGCGCGTTCCCACATTTCCTCGGATCGGGACGACTTGCAGATCCGGCCGAAGTCTCTTGAGCTGTACCCCACGTCGCAACGACGAGGTTCCCAAAACGGCTCCTCGCTTCACTTCCGACAGCGGTTCCCTGTTGGTCGTGATGAGGGAGTCCCGAGGATCTTCTCGGACGGGAACGCAGCCGATCCTCAAGTCCGGATGGATTTCTGGAGGAACGTCCTTCATCGAATGCACCGCAATCTGCGCGCGATGGGCCAGGAGTTCCTCCTCGATCTCTTTGAGAAATAGCCCCTTCCCTCCGATCGAGGCCAAAGGTCGATCGACGACTTTGTCTCCCGTAGTCACGACGTGCAGTTCCTCGATCGCCAAGTCGGGATGACGCAAAGCGAGCTGCTGCAAAAAGTGGCGGCACTGAGCGAGCGCAAGCTCGCTCCGACGCGTCGCAACGACGACCTTCTTGGACATGGCCGTCAGGCTCCTGAAAATCCGGGCCCGGCACAAGCCGCTGACTTTTCCACCGCCTCGTCTGCTTGGCCAATTCCGCTCTCGTCTTCTTCGGCGGGAGAGTCGGCACTTTCCGGGAATCGCTGACTCAACGGGGCGGGGATCACCGATCCGCTCATTTTTGCCTTTTCCAACTCAGCAGGGAGCTCGTCGAGCTCGAAAAGCTCGGAGATCACAGCCAAAAGATCGAAAACGGAATCGCCTTCTTCGCGCCCTGCCTCTTCCCGGAGGCGAACCGTAGGGGTGTGCAAAAGCCGGTTGATTCCCGCATCGAGCATTTTCCCGAGTGCCTTCCTCTGTTCTTCGTCCAGGTCGCGCAATCGCCCCCGCAAGCTCTTGTGCATTTCGGTCTCGAGGGCCAGGCGCATCCGGGCGCGCAGCGCCTTGATCGTCGGAGTCGCTTGTTCGGCGCTGCTCCAACGTTGCCAACGCTCGACGACGAGCTCGATGAGCTCCAACGCCCGCTCGGCTTCCCGCCGGCGGGTTTCCGCCGATGCGCTGGCAACCTGAGAAAGATCGTCGATATTGTAGAGAAAGACGCCATCCAGTTCTTCGACGCTCGACTCGACGTCTCGAGGCACCGCCAAGTCGATCAAAAAAAGATTACGCCCGCGACGAAGACGACGCACATTGCTCAATTCATGGGCCGTAATCACGGCCCCAGGAGCGCTCGTGCTGCACACAATGACATCAGCCTGTGCAAGGACAGCGGGCAGATCAGCCATCAGCCGTGGCTCGCCCCCCAGGGTATCTGTCACCGGTTTGAGACGTTCGAGACTCCTTCCCACCACGATCAAACGGGCCCCTTGGTCCGCGAGGAGGCGCGCGACCGATTTCCCCATCTCCCCGGAACCCACGAGGGCGACGGTATGACCGCGCAAGTCGCCAAAGATCTGACTGGCCAACTGAACTCCGATAGACGGCACGCTCACCTGCCCAGCACCAATATTCGTCTCATTGCGAACTCTTTTGGCGCCACGAACGGAGGAAGAAAAAGCCCGATGAAGCGTCGCCCCTACGGTTCCTTTCTGGCGTGCCGTCTCGAAACCTTGCTTCAACTGTCCAAGGATCTGAGGTTCTCCCACCACTAGGGAGTCAAGAGACGAGGCCACTTTCACCAAATGCCTCATTCCTTCGACGCCCAGGCGACAGTAGGCGTAGCGCTTGACCTCCGGGTGGTGAAGACAGAGAGCAGCGAGACAGGCTTCGGCACAACGCTCGAGCCCATCCGATTCCGCCGGAGCAGCGATCACCTCAACTCGATTGCACGTGGAGACAGCAAAAGCCTCCGCCGCATCGCCGCCCCGTACCAGCTGGGCACAGAGGTCGGCCGCCGCCTCCGATGACAGCGCAAGACGTTCACGGAGATCGATAGGAGCCGTCTTGTGGGAAACTCCGACGACGACGATCATACCGAGCCTCCCAAAAGTGGTCGCAACACGTAGACCATGAGAATCACGGCCAAGCACGCAACGCCGGCCAAGGTCCCGTAAGCCGGTCGACGCCCACGCCACCCCAAGAGCGCCCTCAAAAGGAGCACCCCCGCGACGAGGGCCCAGGTGGCGTAGCCCAGGAGAGCTCGCGCAAAGGAAGCCCCCCCCGAATCAGGGAGCTGAGCAATGAAGATCCCCCCCGTGACCACTGCAAAAGTGAGGAGCGGAAAGCCGAGCAAAAGAAGTCGATGTCCAACGAGATCGAGCGCATCGAGACTTGGCAAGCGCCCCATCTGAGCGAACCGCTTGGCCTTGAGACGATTTTCGACAAACAAATAGAAAGCCGATGCGGCCCCGGCCAAAAGAACCACACCAAAACCGATCAGGCTCGCGGTGATGTGAAGCGACAAGAGCGCGCGAGAAATACCGGGATGGGCGTGTGTGGGACCGACGAACTGAGACGCCACGAGAAACGCGAGAGCCAGCGGACTGACGAGAACGCCGAGGGCATCCATGCGACGGGAACGACGCACGAGCAAAAAAACGACGACCGTAACCAGCGCGGTGAGACTCAGCGCGAAATGGACGCTCTCGACGGGGCACACCTGAGTAAAAAGAGACGCCGCGACAATGTGCGAAAGATGAAAAATCACCCCGGCAATGAGAACCCTCGCCGCAACCCCGGGGGCTTCTTCCCCTGGCCTGCGGGCAAGCCCCAAAAAAAAGAGCGTGCTAGCGATCGAATAGGCGATCACTCCGAGCGAAAAGCTGACTGTGGCGAGAGTCTCCATTGACCTGGGGAAGACCCTACCATTCGATCGAGACATCGTCCGCTGCCCTCGCCCAGCCGGCTTCGCCTGCTTTTTTTAGGGATCTACCGAACTTGCGGGTTCACCGGCCCCACGCGACACCGCCCGGGCTCGCCCGGGCCTGAGGGGCCCGCCGACGCTCGCCTCACCCACCCTCGGATGAGCCACGGCAGAGCCGTTCGAGATGGATGGGTTCTAGTGCCTCGGCAACTCACGTTTCGAGCGGTTTCGAAGCACTCCCAGAAGTGGGTGAGGTCGGCTTCGAAACCGCGCTCGGGTACGTCTTTGCCTCGGCTTTTTTGCTGGTTTTTGTGCTGCGACGACCGGAGGAAGATGAATGATTTCGAGAGAAAAGTGGTCTCCCTACCGACCACTTTTATGGGGTCGCAGCACTAGTAGCCCTCGACAGCAATGAGTTTTTCGCCAGGCTCCAAAGCTCGCGTCGACTCGGTCACGATCCCCACTGCGCTATAGTCTTCCGTACGAAGCAGGAGCACCTCCCCCACGACCCGATCGGGAAATTTCTCGTCGTCACCGTAGAGAGGGGTCATTTCCACCGGAGCAGGGGTGGGATCGTCGAGAGGCACGCGCAGCCGGGCATGCTCCGAGGCATCGTCGAGCTCGCGGCGCCACTTGTCACCCCGACGAACGGCGCGCAATCGATTGCCCGGCGCTAGCCCATCCTCACTCCCCTTGTCGATGAAAACGACTTGGTGCTGCCCAAAGTACACGTTGGGGTAGACGCTGGTGAGAATGCGAGCCTCGAGATCCACCTCCGCCGGCTCAGGGGGAACGACATCGAAACGTCGCCCGACGGGGCCCACGCGCGCCCCGCGCTCGACCACGTCGAGCGATTCGATCAACATCCCTCGAGCCATACGAGTCTCAGGATCCCAGGCGTCGACCCGGACGGTCCCGTAAACCTTGACGAGCTCTCCAGGAGGCTTCCTCGATCCAGGGACGCGCCGGGGGGTCCTCACGTCGTTGAACACCGTCAGCCGCTGACCAATACGTGGTTCAACGTCATCGTCGAGCATCAGGTAAACGATATCACCTTTGCCCAACATCATGACTTCTTTGTTTGCACCCACGAGTCGTCCCCAGACATTTTCGTCCGGATCTCCGAGGTAGCCCTGAGCACGCAGAAATACCGTACCCGGAGGGACAGCGCGATCCCGTCCCACGAAGCCACCTTCCCCAGCCGAATTGTCTTCCCTGAACCGGTGCTTCGAGTCCTCGCCTGGGGCCGTCCGCAACTGATCCCCTGGATAAATCCAGTGAGGGTTTTCCACCTGGGGGTTCATGCTCCACAGCCTGGGCCACTCACGGGGATTTTGATAGTAGCGATCAGAGATATCCCACAAGGTGTCGCCCTTTTTCACCATATGGAATTCAGGAACAGGCTTGCGACGAGCGGAACGCACCTGTCCACTCCCGGGAGCAGCTCGGCCTGCCCCATAGGCATCATAGGTTTCCTCGGCGCCTTGCCCGCGAAGGATGATCGAACCGCCTCGACTCCGTCGATTCAAATCGAAGCCATCATCGCCCCCACCCAAAGTGGGCTGGGAGGAGGAGGGAAGGTGGGAGTTGATGTCCCCCTTCGAGCCCGGCTGCCCGTACCCCCCCCGACCGGACGCCGGGGCAGGGTAATCGGAATACGACTCACCTCCTGTCGACTGCTCGGGCTGGGAAGGCTCCGCGGGTTCGACGGGCACGCCGGCTTGCTGGCAAAGAACACTCGAACTGACAAAAAGGCCAGCCACGGACAGGCGGAAGGTGACACACTTTTTCATGGCAAATGCTCCCGCGGAACGCGCGATGCCGCGACGGACTCTGGATGATGACGAAGAAGCTGACGAAACGCAGCGCGAGCCGCTTCCGTCTCCCCTTGTTCGAGAAGCGTTTCTCCCAAGCCGAGCCGCGCATTGGGAGTCTCGATCTCCTCGGGAAACCGCTCGATGACTTCCCTGAAATCCCGAACTGCCAAACTCAGCCGACCAGAAAGCATTCGGCACCTTCCTCGGTAATAAAGGGCATCGTCGGCAAACGGATGTCGTGGATGAGCCTCGAGGAACTGGGAAAACAACCTCTCGGCTCGGTAGAAATCACGGCGAGCCAGCGCTTTGCGCCCCTGATCGAACCGCTTCGCCTCGGCCGTGCCAGACAGCAGTATGGGAGCCGACTTCGCCTCCTGGGGCTCCTTCTTCGAATCGAGGGCGGTCGTCTCGAGGGCCGCTGCCTTTCCGGAATGATGGGCCTTCGAACCTGCATCTGCTGCCCCGGACGCCTGCGCCGAGGACGACGAAGGCCCTTCGGGGGACGCTGTGTCGGCAACGGCCTGAGTACATTCCGGATCTTCCGCATCCGTTCGTGCCGAGAGCTCGGCCAGAAGATCCGCACGCTCTTCCTCGAGGAGAACCACGGTCTCTTCGAGCTCTTGATTCGCGGAGCGAAGCCGCACGATTTCCTGCCGGGGGTCCTGGACACCTTCAGAACGCTCTTGAGTCCCCGCACAACCCAAGGCTGCCGCGCCGAGGACGACCAGCCACAAACTGGCCGGGCCGCTCGACAACCCGTTCCCTTGCGGGTTGGGCCTCGGGGTCGTGGCCTCCCGAAGCACTTCCCCCGGCGACGGAACACCCCGCCAGTAGCACTGAGAGTGGAATTCCTTGCCCTGCTCGGCCGGATGCCCCCATGAGGACCAAAAACAACGCATGCTGGCGGAATCGTACGACCAGGAAAGCACTGGGGCCAAAATTGACGCCACCGGACGCGGCGTTTAACTTCGATCCGTGGAGATTCAGCCGAAGGATTCCGCCGATAGTGACTCGGCGAGGCGCGCGGAAGCACAGCGTTCCGCCCCGCATGCGAGCGGCTTCTCCTTCGCAAGAACAACGGGAGGGAAGCTCCTTCACCGCAGAGGCTCGCCGCGGAGTCGGCGGATCCGTCGACTCGATCTGAGCAAGACGCTCTTCGTGTTGCCCAATGCCATGACCCTGGCGGCGGTTTTCTGCGGCTTCAATGCGATTCGTATTGCGGCCAGACCGGACGCGGGGATTGGAGAGTATTACCGAGCCGCGATCCTTCTTATCTTTTCGATGTTTTTCGACTTGATGGACGGGCGTGTGGCCCGCTTGACCAAGACGCAAAGCGCCTTCGGCCTGCAGCTGGATTCCCTCGCGGATCTCGTGAGCTTCGGGGTCGCTCCGGCGCTTTTGGTCTACCAATGGGTGCTGCATCGTCATCCCATCGCCGGACTCCTCGCCTCTTTCTGTTTCATCGCCTGCGCGGCCATCCGGCTTGCGCGGTTCAATGTGCTCTCCTCCAGCGCGACGGGAGCTCCCGTCTCGCCCAGCAAGTACATCATCGGTCTTCCTTCTCCCCCAGCATCGGGGATCCTCATTTCCTTGGTCGTGGCCAACCATGCCATGGACGACGCCCTCGGTGATCCTCGCTACACCTTCGTCATCCTTGCAATGACCGTGTTGCTGGGGCTGCTCATGGTCTCCAACGTCCGATTCCGCTCTTTCAAGGATCTCCGCTTCAACATGGCAACGCTCACCCTGGTGCTCTTCGTTGTGGCATCGAGCGCGTTTGTCTGGCAGCGTTTCAAGCCCCAGTTCGTCCTCGTATGGCTCTTGTCTTTCTATGTTCTCATCGGCGTGATCGAAACCTTGCGTCATTGGGCGCGCAAATTGCTCGGCAGCCGCAAAAAGGAAGTCACCGATTCGGGCGGCGCATGACATTCTTCTTCCGCCGAAGAAAAACCCACCTCGGAAAACGCTTTGCGGGCCCGCAATGGATCGCGCTCTGCCTCCTGTTGGGACTCGGTGCCGGCTGCCAAGGCGCCGAACAAACTGCTCAGCAGCAAGAAGCCGAGGAGCCGGCCCCGGAAGTCCCCTTTTCTCTCTCGGTGGACGAAAAAGGCGTCCTTTATACCTGGGTCAAGGAGGATGGGAGTTTCCACATCGCGGAAAAGCTCGCCGAGATCCCCGAAGGCTCGCGCAAACAAGTCAGAGTTGTCGTCGATGGCGAGCCTCCCGGCACGCCGACGCATGTCTTCGTCGCCGATCTCAGCAGCGCCCAGCCCGGCCAGACGGTACAGCTTTCGGCTCTCGGTCGTGATGCGTGGGAAGCGCGCGGCCTCAAATATCGTCACGAAAAGATCGCCCCACTCGAACCCCCTGAAAGCGGTGAAAAGGACGATCCCGCTCTCGGCGAAGTCTCTGCCGTCATCTACGGTGCCGATTGGTGTCAGCCCTGCCACCAGGCCGAGAACTACCTGAAGAAAAAGGGCGTGCGCGTGGTCAAGAAGAACATCGAGGAGAACCCGAACGCCGCACGCGAAATGCGTGAAAAGCTGCGCAAGGCCGGCATCGGCGGTTCCTCCATCCCCATCTTGGACGTGGGCGGGACCCTGCTCGTGGGCTTCAGTCCTCGTGCCATCGATGCGGCGCTCAAGCGTGCCCACTAAAACGACGGTCCAGGGCTCCCCCAGCGCGATGCTGCCCAGAAGAATCGACAAATACGTTCGAGATGCGACGACGCTTTCAGCGCCCGCGGCGCGCAGGGCGATCCTGGACGGCCGTGTCACCTTTCGCCCTCCCCATGGACGGCTCATCATCGCGTCCGATCCCGCATGGATCGTGCTCGGCACCGACGCAATCCATCTGGACGGCTGCGCCATCTTCCCTCGCTGCTCCCATTTTTACGCCCTCTTGAACAAACCCAAGGGCGTCACTTGCACGACCCGCGATCCAGGGAGAAAACGAGATCTCTCCGAATATCTGGCTCGAATGCCCAGTGGAACGTTCCCGGTGGGGCGTCTCGATCGCGACACAACCGGGCTCCTCCTGTTCACGACCGAGGGCGATCTGGCCACCGCGCTGCTAAGCCCCGAGCACCAGACGGAAAAGGTCTACTGGCTCTGGCTCGATGAAGA
>CAYTRQ010000105.1:0-14595 GCA_964440025.1 uncultured Polyangiaceae bacterium
TCCAGAGAAAAGTGGTCTCCCTACCGACCACTTTTATGTGGTCGCAGCACTAGAAATGCCCTTTGGTGTGCCGGCGGTGGAGTCCCCTTCAAAACCGCTTCGTGGGTTGATTCGCGTCAGTTGGGGGACGAACGGGGCCACGCGGGAGCAATCGTGGTAAACGAGGGCTTCGTGGTGATGCGCCCCAAGCTTCGTGACAGCAGGTGGCATGTTCTGAGCCTGATCGTGGCTCTTGCTTCTGCCTGTGCCGGCTCGCAGAACGAAGAGCCAGAAATCGTCGCTTCAGCGAACGTGCGCGCTCAGCAGGAGCTCAGGGAAATCGAGGAGGCCTGGCAGATCTCGTCTTCGATCGGACGTCAGGCGCTGCGGCCTCGCCTCGAGGAGTTCATTGAGAGGTATGGCAATGACCCCAGTGCCGCCCGGGCCCGGTTGCTCTTGGCGCGAGTGGCCCTCATGGAAGGCAGGCTGGGCGCTGCCGAGGAGATGCTGAGGCCCATTCTATCGGACAAACAAGGCCGCCTCCGTGACGAGGCTATCCTCATTTTGGCTGCGCTCCGCAACCGACAGGAGAGGCCGAATGAGGCTTTGGAACTACTCAGGCCGCTCGAGGGGAAGCTCCTCACCGAGGAGTCCCGCTACGAATATTCGCTCGAGCGCGCGCGTGCGGCGCTTGCCGCGCGACGTTGGAGGTTGGCCGTTGACACGCTCACGAGTTGGATTGCTCAATCGCAGCACCGCCAAAGGGACGCCAAGGATTGGGCTCGGAAGGCTTTGGTGCAGGTTCCGGCACCAGCTCTGTCCAGAATTCTGTCTGAGTGGAATGAGCGTCGAAGGGTTCCCGAGCACAAGCAGGCTCGACAATGGATTCAACGGGTCATCGTCGAGCAGTTGTCGAAGCGTGCCTTGACAGAGCGAGACCCTCGCTTGGCGCGAGATCTGCTCGCTCATGCACCCTCATGGCTGCGGGCGAGTGACGTGGGTGACGAGCTCAGCCTTCTTGCTGCTCTAGCGCAGGAGGAAGCACGAGTTTCTGGGCGACGGGTAGGGATTGTCATGGGGGGCGAAGCTGCTTCTTCACGGCGCCGCAGTGTTCAAGTGGGCGTTGGCCTGATGCGTGGCCTCCGCTTAGCGGTGGGCGAAACCAATTCATCTGGCGTAGGGTTGATTGCCGAAGAGGACCGGGGTTCGGTCCGCACGGCGTTGTCGTCCCTCAGTGGTCAGGGGGCGGCGGTTTTGGTTGCCTCCGTCGATCCGCTTTCTGCGATGGAGGCGCTTGCGTTTGCCGAAACGCGGCGCGTCCCTGTCGTTGTTTTGACGCCTCCGATGGGCGCCGCGAACGTGGAGCTCGACTACGGTTTCAGTTTTGGGGTGGGGCAGGACGAGCAGAAGCGGGCTATTCAGGAGGCCATGGAGGCACGTCACTCGGGGCCAGTGGTCTTCGTTGGTCAGGGGGAAGTTCGCTGTCCTGGAAGCCATGTTCTTCCGGGTTCGAGCTCCTTGCCACTCGAGTCGTGGCGAGAATCAGGAGTTCGCTTTGTTGGCATTTTGGCAGATTCACGTTGCTCCAAGCGAGTGGTTCGTCAGTCCTTGGGGATGAGCCCACCTCTCTCGTTCGTCTTGGGTCTCGAAGCCGCTGCGGGACCGTTGGCATCACTTCCCGCTGGCTCGAGTTACTTCTACTTGAGTGCTGGCGAGTACCCCCAGGTCCAGGTGGGCCCACCGACGGATCACTATGTGGCCGGTGAGGCCCAAAAGACGGATCGGGTCATCGGATGGTACGAGCAGCTCGGTCGCGATCTGTCTGCTCTGCTCTCCGTGGCTCTTGCGGAAATGCCTGAGTCCGTCACCACCGATCCGCAGCAGGTTCGCGACTTGCACGACCGGGCGAGGGACGCGCTCCTTGGCGCGGAAGCGGAGCTTGTGACGACGGACCAGAAGGGATTCGAAGGCGAGCACAGGCTCGAGCGAGAGCTCGAGTTGCACCATCTCAAGCTCCAGCATCAGGGAGCTCGAACAGGGGGAGAAGCATCTCCATGAGCTGGCCGGAGATCTCTCTGCCCACCGAGACGGCGACGGAGCAGCTGGCGCGGAAGATGGCTCCGTTGCTCCGGCCTGCGGATTTGCTCGTTTTGACCGGGGATCTCGGAGCAGGAAAAACCTTTTTTGCCGGCGCTCTCCTTCGCGCTCTCGGACTGCCGGAGGAAGAACGAGTGACAAGTCCTACCTATTCATTGGTCTGTGAGTACCCCACTACACCTCCGGCCATTCATGCGGATCTCTATCGTTTGTCGAGCGAGGAGGAAGTTGACGATCTTGGTTTGGAGGAGAAGCGCGCGGCAGGGTGTCTCTTGGTTGTCGAGTGGGGGCGGCCGTTCATCGAAGTTCTCGGTGGGGGCGCCCTCGAGATCGAGTTCTCTCTCGAACCTCGAGGAGCGAGTGTGATCGAACACGGAGAGCGCCTCCAGGTGCTCCGCGGGCAGCTGATCGGTTAGCAGCGCCGGCCATCACCCTGAGAAGGGGACTCCCCGCGCCGGTCAAGGATTTCATTTGACGACGATGAGGCGACAGCCAGCGCAATTGCTGGGAGCATCGGGATCATTGTCGTCGCATTCTTCACCGGCGTCTTCTTGCACGATGCCATCGCCGCAGAAGGTGCCCAAGGTGCACTCGGAATTGCAGCTATTGTGGCCTCCGGTGTTGTTCTCATCACCGTTGTCACATTGCTCGCCGGCGGCAAGGATGCCATCTCCACAGATGGAGGTGCACTCGCTGCGAGAGGTGCTGAACCCTGAAAGGGTGAGTCGGAAGCTCGAGCTCTCGGTTTTTCGCTCTGCATGAAATACGGCGATCTCGTAGACATTTCCGTCAATGAGATTGTACGTATCAGCGGTTTCCGAGCTAATTTCGACGAAACCATCGAGAGGCTGATGGACCCCACCGAGATCGACCGCTAGGCGGCCGTTGACGAAAACCCAGACATCGTCATCGCCTGTGAAGTCGAGCCGAGCCGTCGTTGAGGCATCGTATTGGAACCAATAGATCACCTCCGTGGTGAAGTGGAAATTGCGGAGGAAGTGCTGGTCAATCGCGTTCTGATCGGTGGGATCGATATCATCAGGGAGGGGGGTGGCGTTGCGTTCCAGCGGCCACTCGTACCCGTATTGTGGAGGTATCTTGGCCTCGTATTCTTGCGGAGCCGAATGATCTTCCAGTGGGAAGAACACGGGGGTTCCATCGTAGGCCTCGATGGGTCGTCCGGCGCAAGCACAGTCGCCGCAGATGGTATCGATGTGACAGGTGGAGAAGCAGACATCTGCTTCGGGATCGAATGGCTCATCGTTGCAGCCCTGGAACTGAGGCGGGTCCGCTAGGCAGTCGCCGCCGGCCTCTCCACACCAACGGCCGTCGTAGACGATCCACTGCTCTCCGTTTTCGCCGTAGCGGTTGACGAATCCGCCGTCTCCATTGTCGAACAATACCATATCGCGAACGATCGCCGGAGAACCGCTGTCGGAGTACCATTGGTCGAGTTGGGTGATGCACGCGTCGGCCGCGCCTGCTGCGGCGACTGGTTTGCCTTCCGCGAGCATGGTTTCCACCATTCCGGTTTCCGCGGCGAGTCCACCATCGGCGCCACGACAGGTGACTTCGAAGTCGGCATGTTGTTCGTCGAAGTCGCGATAGACGACGGGGACGCGCAGGACGCATTCCCCGTTCATTTCTTCGCAGGAGAGATCCTCTTTGCAGTCGTAACCGGGCTCTTCCTGGCAGGTGGAAGAGCAACCGTCTCCGCTCGTCGTATTGCCGTCGTCGCACTCCTCCTCTCCGATCAGGAGGCCGTCACCGCAACTCGAGGAGCAGCCCTCCCCCGAACAATTGGGCTCTGCTTGGCAGATGTCGCTGCAGCCATCGAACGGAACGGCGTTGCCGTCGTCGCAGGTTTCGGCCCCCTCTTTGATGCCATCACCGCACACCGTTTCCGTGCAGGTGCTCGGTGAGCCTTCACACTTGAAGCCGATCTCCACCTTGCATGTGGGGGAGCAGCCGTCACCCGGCTCGAGCGCGCCGTCGTCACACTGCTCCGGAAAGATCACCGCGCCGTCTCCGCACTTCGCATACGGCTTACACGGTTCGCCCGGCGTCGGGCAAACGAAGCCCTCCTCCACATAGCGGCAGTTGCTTCCGCAGCCATCGCCCGACTCTCGATTCCCATCGTCGCAGGCCTCGTCCTCCTGAAGCACTCCATCGTTGCAAGCGTCCGTAGGAGGCTTGGACATGACGACGTCGAGCGATCCCCCGTTGCCGCTCGAGTTGCCGAGGTTGATATTCCCGGAAGAGCCACCGGCGGTTGTCGAGCCTCCGTCTGCTTGTGGGGAGCCGGGGAGATCGCCGGCCGTGCAGGCGATCGGGATACTGGAGGCAATCAGGAGTCCTGTAAAAAGGAAACGGTAGGGGGTCTTCATGGGGTGCCTGGCGGGTTCTGCGCTGATCAACGGCGGATTTCACACTCCGGTCGGAGGGAATTGCCATGAGTGTAGCTGAAATCCTTTCCGGATGACTCCGTCAAAAGGAGGAGGCACTTTTTCGGCGGGGTTGACGGCTTCCATCGTCTGAAACGAGAAGCCCGCTGGGCTGAGCCCCCCGAAGCTCCCATTCCGGCAGCTTCGGGGGTGTGAATGGGAGCTGCTTTATTTGACGACGATGAGTCGGCAACCGGCGCAGTTGCTGGGGGCGTCGGGATCGTTATCGTCGCATTCTTCGCCGGCGTCTTTTTGGACGACGCCGTCACCACAGAAGGTGCCCAAGGTGCACTCGGAGTTGCAGCTGTTGTGCCCTCCCGTATTGTTTTCGTCGCCGTTATCGCACTGCTCGCCGGCTGCGAGGATGCCGTCGCCGCAGACGGCGGTGCATTCACTGCGGGCGCTGTTGAAACCGGAGAGAGTCAATTGGTAGCTGGATCCCTCGGGTTTGCGCTCCGCGTGGAAAACCTTGATCTCGTAGACGCCTCCCGGCTCCATGCCGAGCTCCGCGGCTGTGGTGGTGGTCAGGGACAGTTGCTCGCTTTCGGGCTCTTGGACTTCAGCGGTGGGAGCGTTGGCGTCGCCAGGTTGCCAGGTGCTGAGGGTGACATCGCCGCTCTCTTCTAGTGTGACGCTGCCGGCCAGCGGGACGTGAATTCCTCCCAGATCGAGAACGAGCCTGCGATTGAGGAAGACCCAGACGTCATCGTCACCAATGAAGGTGAGGTTCGCGGTGGTACCCTCTTCGTACTTGAACCAATAGGCGATCTCTGAGGTGAAATGGAAGTTGTGGGGGGGGCCGGGGCATTCGGACGCACCTTCCTCGCAATCGGGATTCTCCCAAGGCCAGCCCACGGCTCCGTAGACTTCGGAGGGAATTTTTGCGGCGTGCCGTTCTCCAGGGAGAGCCTCGGGGTGCTCGTCGAGAGGAAAGAAGAGCGGATTGCCATCGAGTTCCTCGAAGGTTTGGGCGCACCCAGCGGTTTCATCATAGGTGCAGGGGAGGCACGTTGTTTCGTTGGCTTCGCAACAGTTCCAAGGGTCCTCGCCGTCGCAGCATCCGGCCTCTTCACACCGGTTGCTCGCGGTCTGTTCTTCGGTGGCGATTTTGCTCCAGGGCTCTCCATTTTCGCCGTAGCGATTGACGTAGCCTCCCTCGCCATTGGGATAGAGTGTGATGCTTTCCACAATGGTGGCGTACTCGCCTTCCTCAGCCCCGTACCACTGGGCAAAGCTGGAGGCCGAGCTCACGCAAGGACTGCTTCCAGCAAGAGTTGGCTTGCCGTTTTCGTCCAGCGTCTCTGCTGCGAGCCCCGCGTTGAGCCCGTCGCAGGTCTGGTCGTCGGCGGGGTAGAAGTCGCTGTGGCTCCCGTTGAAGTCCCGATAGATGATGGGAAGTTCGAGGGTGCAGTTCTCTCCTTGGCAAGGGGGCTCCTGCCGGCAGTTGTAGCCGGGCTCCTCTTTGCAGTCAGCGGAGCAGCCATCACCTCCGACTGCGTTGCCATCGTCGCACTCCTCCGGAGCGATCACGAGGCCGTCGCCGCAGGTCGAGGTGCAGCCATTGCCGGTGCAAGTGGGTTCTGCCTGACAGGTGAGGCTGCAGCCGTCGAAGGGCATCCCGTCGGCCGCCTCACACGTTTCTGCGCCCTCCTGGTTGCCGTCCCCGCAGACGGTCGCGGTGCACTCACTCGGCTCACCACTGCATGTGTAGCCCACTTCAAACTTGCAGATGTCCGAGCAGCCGTCGCCGTCTTCTTCGTTGCCATCGTCGCACTGTTCGGGAAAGATGACTTTCCCATCACCACACTGGGCGAAGGGCTGACAGGCGGAGCCGGCTTCGGCGCAGACAAACCCCTCCTCAACGTAGCGACAGTTGCTTCCACAGCCATCTCCGGACTCGAGATTACCGTCGTCGCAGGCCTCGTCTTCCTGGAGCATGCCGTCCCCGCAGGCGTCCGTGGGAGGTTGCTCCTTGATGACGTCCAGATCGGTCTCCTGTCCTTGCCCCCCCAGCGGTACCTCGACATCGGTGTTGCCCCCACCCGATCCGGGCATCCCTCCTCCACGATCGGTGGGGGGAGCATCCCCGGCGGTACAAGCGAGGGGGCAGGCGGCGCCCATCAGCAGGAGGGCAATGAAAGGACCGAACGAAGGGGTCGAGCGCCCGAGGCGTTGAAGATCAAGGAAGTCAAAATTCATGTTTGTCTCCGCGCGGTGAGCAGATGGATTTTGCAAATGCCCGATAGTCTACCTGAAAGGGTAGGGGCCACCCAACTGCTCGTACCCAACTGCTCCTACCGAACAACGATTCGCCGGCAGCCGGCGCAGTCCGCTGGTGCGTTCGGATCATTGTCGTCGCATTCTTCAACACCCTCCTGCACGATGCCATCGCCGCAGAAGCCGCCAAGTGTGCAGTCGGGATTGCAACCGTTGTGCCCACCTGTATTGTTTTCTTCACCCTCGTCGCATTGCTCTCCGGCGGCCAGAATGCCGTCGCCGCAAATGGAGGTGCACTCGCTGCGGGGGGCATTGAACCCGGAAAGGGTCAGCTGGAAGCTCGACCCCTCTGGTTTGCGCTCCGCGTGGAAGACCTTGATGTCGTAGACTCCGCCGTCCATGAGGCCGAGGGCGTTGGCACTTGTCGTGCCATTGCTGATCGGGGTGTCTTCAAGGACATCGTCCTCACCCGGATCGGGGGGTTCCCAGGTGCTCAATTCAACATCACCGTTGGCCGAGAGGGTGAACTGTCCGGCGAGGGGCACATGGATGCCTCCCAGGTCGATCACGAGCTGTCCGTTGACGAACACCCACACGTCATCGTCGCCGATGAAGCGGAGATCCAGGGCGGTCTCGCCTTGCTTGTATTCGAACCAATAGGCGATCTCGGAGGTGAAGTGAAAGTTGTGTTTGGGACCGTCGCAGGTTTGCCAATCGCCGTCGCACTCTCCGCCCTCCCACGGCCAGCCAGCTCCCATGTAGATCTGAGCTGGAATTCGAGCAGCGCCGTAGTCCGCCTGAGGAGTGAGCGCGTTCGGGTGTCCGTCGATCGGGAAAAACAGAGGATTGCCATCCAACTCGAGCTCTTCGCCCCCGATGCAGTATTGGTCGGCGTTGTTGCTACAGGGCGCGCACTGATCGGCGCACGTAGCGGTGCGTTCGGCTAGCTCGGCCTCGCAATCGCTGACGCAGGTGTCCGCCTCCTCTTCGAGGGCCGCGATCTGATCCTCGATGGCGGCGATTTCCTCTTCGAGTTCGGCGATGAGCTCCTCATCGGGCTCATCGGCGTTCTCAGCTTGAGTGAGTTGGTTGTTTGCCTGGTTGAGCTCATTGTCGCGGAGCTGATTGGCCTGCTGTTGGATGTCGCGGCAGAGATCGTCACAGCGCAAGTGACCCTGTCCCTCGAAGGGCTCCTGCCCATCGCGGGCGCGTTGGGCGCAAGAGCTCTCACACGCAGCGAGAGTGGCTCCGAACCCTTGCAACTCGTTTCCTGTGTCGACGGTGGTGACGTAGGGTTCGCCGTCCTCGCCGTAGCGGTTGACGTATTCGCCGGAGCCAGTGGGATAGAGCGTAATATCACTCACGATCGTCGACGACTGGCCGGAATCGACATACCAGTCTCCGAAATTGGAGACACATGCGGATGCTGGCGCCGACAGAAACGAGGGCTTGCCTTCCGCGTCGAGTGTTTCTGCAACCATCCCCAGTGCGGAACCATCGCACATCGGATTGTCGGGCGGCTCCGGCGGATGGAAGTCGCTGTGACTCATGTTGAAGTCACGAAAGACGATGGGCAATTCGAGCGGGCAATCCGGATCATCTTCCGGACAGGCCGGCTCCTGACGGCAGACGTAGCCTTCTTCCTTTTTGCAATTTTCCGAGCAGCCGTCGCCGGAGATGGCGTTGCCGTCGTCGCATTCTTCCTCACCGATCATGAGGCCGTCGCCGCACCCGGAGGAACAACCGCTGCCCTCCCCAGAGCAATTGGGTTCGCCCTGGCAGATCTCGCTACAGCCATCAAAAGGAATGCTATTGCCGTCGTCGCAAGTCTCGGCGCCCTCCTTCACCCCATCGCCACACACGGTTTCGGTGCAGACACTGGGGCTTCCCTCGCACTTGTAGCCGATTTCGACCTTGCAGAGTTCGTTGCAACCATCGTTTTCGTCCAGGTTGCCGTCGTCACACTGCTCGGGAAAAATGACGGCGCCGTCACCGCACTTGGCGTAGGCACGACAGGGCTCCCCTTCCGTCGGACAGACGAAACCGTCCTCGACTTGGCGGCAAGTGTCGGCGCAGCCGTCGCCGGACATCTCATTGCCGTCGTCGCAGGCTTCGTCTTCATCGAGCACCCCGTCGCCGCAGTTTGGAGCGGCGGGCACGTCTTTGTTGTCATTGACATCCACGTCGTTGCCGGGGCCTGCTCCGACGTTCAGGCCTCCGTCATTCCCTTCGCTGGCGCCGCCGCCAGCGCCGTCGGAATTGGTTCCACCGTCAGCGCCATTTCCGTTTCCACTGGGAAGCCGGTCACCCGCGCTGCACGCAATGGAAGTGACAATGACACAGAAACTGAGAGCAATGAGTGATCGAAAAGAGGTGGCCATGGGGGGTCCTAAGGTGATGGGCTCCAATGTGACCGCGAAGTAGGGAGGAAGAAAGGAAAAATGGGGGCGATTCGGCACCATTGTCCTACCACGGAGAGTCCTGCTACATGAATGCAATATGACTACAAAAATCACTTGAATATGTGCTGAAGGGGAAAAGAGTAGCTTGACAAAGCTGTGCACATGAGCACCGCACGCCCGGTCAGCGGTTTTTTCCGCACAGCGGTTCGGGGAGGCAGCGGGGTGCCTCGAGTCAGGAACTCAACGCCAGCATCCGTTCGATCGGTTGGCGCGCTCGCTCACGCAGCCCCGGATCCATCTGGAGTTCGGGCTGAAGATCCCGCAATGCAAGATACACCTTCTCCGGTGTATTGAGCCGCATGAAGGGACACTCGTTGCAGTTGCAGCTTTCCTCTTGCGGAGGAGCGGCAATGAGCTTTTTATGGGGAACGGCCTTCCGCATTTGATGGAGGATGCCGCTTTCCGTGGCAACGATGTAGGCGTCTCGATCGTCATCTTGGACGAACTTCAAAAGTGCAGCCGTCGATCCGATGAACTCTGCTTCATCGAGTACGGTTTCCTCGCATTCGGGGTGGGCGATGATTTTGGCCTGGGGATTCTTTCGCTTGAGGGCGAGTAATCTTTTGAGGCTGAACGTTTCGTGGACGATGCAGCTTCCCGGCCAGAGTGTCATGTCTCGACCGGTCTTTTTGATCACATACTTTCCGAGGTTTCGATCCGGGGCAAAGAGGATTTGCTGTCCTTCTGGAACCGAGTCGACCATCTTGACCGCATTGGAAGAGGTGCAGATGAGATCGCTTTCGGCCTTCACGGCTGCGCTGCAATTAATGTAGCTGATTGTGAACGCGCCTGGGTAGCGCGTCTTCCATGCCTTAAAGCGTTCTGCTGGGCAGCCGTCGGCCAGAGAACAACCGGCAGCCATGTCTGGCACGAGTACCGTCCGCTCGGGATTGAGGATCTTCGCGGTCTCGGCCATGAAATGGACCCCCGCGAAAAGAATCACGTCGGCGGTGGTTTCCTTTGCCTGGCGGGCGAGCTGCAAGGAGTCCCCGATGAAATCTGCCTGATCCTGGATTTCGCCCTCCTGGTAGTAGTGGGCTAAAATAACGGCATTTCGTTCTTTCTTGAGCCGCTCGATTTCGCAGTCGATGTCCAGCTGCTCACCGCGCTGGGGGATGAGGGGCGCATTCATGGGGGGCCTTTGCTGCAGGGGGGATAGATACCCGTTTGATCTGCGTCCTGCGCTTTGCAGCGTCAAGCTCTGGGGCCTCTCAGCCTCGTACTCGGCGTGAAATCCCGCTTTTTCGGCACCCCCTTTGGGTTGAGGGGTTGCCGAAGCCGCTCCTCTCGCTGGTTTTTGCCTCAACAGTTTTGTGTCTTGTTGGTTCGCGTCCATTTGTGGACGCGAACTAGCCTCCATGCGAAGCCAGAAAACAGGCGTTGTCGTGGAAGTCACCGGTTTTCCTCGACAAAACCATACCGGGTCGGCTTTTTGTGCCCAAAAGGTGCGGTCTGTCACAATCCGGGCAGTGAAAGATCGGGCTCGACTGCTGACGCGTATCGCTGCACTCGGAAGTGCGGCTCTCGTGGTCACGCTCGGTGTCGCCGCACTGGTTTTGGAGAGCCAACTGGCTTTGGCGCAGGCAGCTGACAGCCTGCTCGATGTGACGGGTGCCTTTCTACTTGCATGGGCCGTGAGCGTAGCCAGAGAGCCGCGCGACGCCGGTCACCCGATGGGACACAGCCGCGCCGAGGCGCTCGGCGCGCTGGGGATCGCTGCATTGGCTAGTTTGCTTGCCTTCGAGGTGGGTCGGAGCGCTCTTCGAGCTCTCACAGAGGGCGTACAGGTGCAGCTCAAAGGCATTCTGCTCGTTCTTTTCTTCGCCAAGGTTGTTTTCAAGGCAGGCCTTTGGGGTGCAGCCAGGAGGGGGAAGGGCCCTGCGCTGAGGGCTTTATGTGTCGACGCCAGGAATGACGTCCTGGTTGGAACGGTGGCTGTGCTTGGCTTCGTTGGTGGTCGTTTGGGGGCTCCGGAGCTCGATGCCTGGTTGACTCTACCTCTCGCCGTTTACATTGGCTGGTCGGGTGTGGGGCTAGCGCGAGAAAATATTGATTTGCTCATGGGAGCTGCCCCTTCGGATGAACGTCAGCAAGAGCTGCTCGAGATGGTGACCGAGACGGAAGGTGTCAGCGGGGCACGGGAACTGCGGGCCCAGCATTTGGGAAGCATGCTTTCCGTGGTGGTTCAGCTCGAAGTGCCCGGCGGATTGTCCGTGGCAGCGGGACACCAGATTGCTGAACGTGTACGTCAGCGCCTCGAAGCGGTCGAAGACGTCGTCCACGCTTCCGTGGTCTTGGTTCCCCAGGGGAGCGGCGCGGAGTCCGGCGCCCCACGCAAGAGCTGCCGGGCACCCGCTTTCTGATAGGGTCTTCAGCCATGCGGCTCAGCCGATTCTTTGGTCTCGTGGGAATTGTTTTCGGAATAGCTTCCGTGACGCGTGCCGAGCCGGAAACGTCGTCGAAACAGAGCTCGTCCGTTTTAGAGAACGCTTCTTCGGCGAGCGAGGAAGTTTCTGCTTCGGCGGACAGGGACGTCTCTGCAGTTGGGGGCACCGCGCAGGAAGGGCGGGACCCAATGCGGTTCCTCCCCTCCTTTGCTTTTGAAGCGGTTGGACGGTTTGTGCAGAGTGGGGTCCGCATTGAGATTTCGCCGCGGGGAGAGCTGTACATCGCGCGAGAACGGTTCGAGTCGGGAGGGGAGCCCCAAGGAGTGGCTTTGCCGCCGCGGCTTGGGGGAGGCTTCGTCTTTTTTCAACCGCTTGCTTCTTCGGGGGCGCCCTCCACGGCGCTGTTTCGCGCGGACCGCTGGACGAGTCGGCTTCGCCCCTTGGGAACGGTGCCTTTTGCCGTTTCGGAGGTGCTTGCCGGTTTCGATCGACTCTACCTCCTCGGGAGTGGGCTTCATATTGGGATGGATCCTCGGGACGGGAGCTTTCTCACGCTCGCCCCGTTGCCACCGGTGGTGACACTTCAAGAACTGAAATTCCGTGGAGGGCAGGCAAGGGTGGTTGCTCCCCTGGTCGGTGCTCAGCAGACGCGTGACTCGGGGCTCAGCTGGCATCCACCCTCTCGCTTTTTGGATGAAGAAGAACGAGTGGAATCCGCTCCATCGCCGAGTGGAGCGGGGGCGCTCCTTGAACTCCTTGGCTTGACTCTTCAACAAGAACTGGTGCTGAGGAAAGCGGGCGCGCTTGATCCTGGAGCCAAGGAGGAGGAAACGACCTCGCAGATGGCGCGCGAGATCGTTGTGCGCGGTGTGCCCCATGGGCAGGAGGGAATTGTTGCTCTGCTGCGGGGACAGCTCATTTACCTTTCCTTGGATGGATTTGTGATATCTCGGCGCGAGATCCCCGAGCTGCCCAAAGAGGCAAACTGCCAAGGTGTTCGTTCGGCCCCCGCCTTCAAGCCCGAGGGCCACGCTGAAAATAGCCTTTTCGTGTGCCAGGGGCGAGAGACCACCCTTTTTGCGTTGGCGTCTGGGCCTGCGTCTTCAGAGCGACCCGAAGAGCGACTGGCTTCTTCCTTACAGAGGCTAGCTCGCTTCGAGCATCCTCGAAGAATTCTCGCCGTGGGCGCACTTGGGGTTCTCATTGCCGGGCCGTGTTCCAGCGCTTCTCGGTCCGCGGACCGGGCCGGGTGCCTGATTGGAAAGGGTGGGAAACGGGAGATCCAACTCGGTTCGCCAGCCTTGAAGGAAGTCTTTGCCCTCACGGCAGATTCGGTCCTTCGGGTTCAGTTGCGCGGCGAGCGAACGATTGTCAGTGATGCCCTGTTTGGTCCCGCTCGCCGCCGCCGCTATGTAATTCCCGATGAGGAAGAGGTGAGTGCTTTGGTTGGTTCTGGGCAGTGGCTTCCCGGAGCGAGTGCCGGGCAAGGTGCCGTCGTTTTCTGGAGTGCGCTGGAGGAGCGCTACGCTGGAGTGAGGCTCGAAGAGGAAGAGGAAACTTTGCGCATCGGGCCGATCCAAAAGCCTCTGCGCCGTGCCCTCCTCGCTGGGCCACGGGCCCTTTCCTGGGGAGCGGCCGGATTTGCTCGGATCACGACGGATGGGGGGCTCACCTGGCGTGAGGTTGATTTCCCTTACCGGAGCGGAGATCCGGATCCCAATACGGTGACGAGCCCGAATCAGGAGTTGGTTGTCGGTTGTGGCGCGGCTGGCTGCTCGCTGGGCACGTGGCTGTCTCTTGGTTGGGGACCGGTCCCCGAAGAAACCGTCGTGGAGACACCGGACCGGGTGAGGATTCCGCCCCCAGGCGGCGGTCGCTACGTGTTCGATTGTTGGGCAACGGGGCGTCGTTCGCCTCGGGCGACCTCTGAAAAGTCGACGGGGGCTTCGTTGCCGCCGTTCTGGGAGTACCGTCCCCCGGCCCTTTCCGCTGGTCAGCAGGGTCTCTCCGTTGCGGATTCCGAAAAGATGGTCCGTATCTATGCTTGGGGACCTCGCGAGATCGCTTGGGGCCACCGCGGTCAGGTTCAGGTCGCCTTTCGCCCCGCATTCTCGCTCGAGCCCTTGGGAAGGTCTGCACCCTCCGCCGGACTTTTCGTCGATGCAGTTCGGGCGCAGGAGGCATTGGGGCTTTTGGACGGGAGTACACAAATCGTTCACGCACAAATCGGTTCCTTGGGCAAGGTTGGTGCCGTTTTGCTGCGAACGCGCCAAAATACCGATTTGCTGACCTTTTCACGTGGTGGACCCGTGGAGCGTTTCCGCGATCTCGAGAAACTGCGAGTGCGCTCGCTTTCCGGGGTGGTTCGAAAAGAAGGAGCGTGGCATTTGGGTCATGTCTCCGGTCACGAGTTTCGGATCATTCGGCTTTCCTCCGAAGGCGTCTCGGTTTTTGCCGAATTCCCATTGGGGGACTCGGGATCTCGTGAGGTGCAGCTTGTCCAGAGCACCGCCGGAGAGATGGGCATTGCTATTGCTGGAGACTCGGGGCTCTTTGTCTATCCGGTGTCTCCCGAGGGACAGCTCGGTGATCCCATCGTGACTCCTCATCAGGGCTATCGACCGGAGACGTGTGCGCCGGGGGCAACTGGTTTCATTGTCGTGCAGGAGCTTTCCATTGCGCCCTACGTGGAGTCTCGGGGACATTCCTTGGACGTCGATCGCCTTCGTTTGCGGCTCATCGTCGGGCATGGGGCTCCATGCATCGACGCTGCCGCTGGGGAGACTCACGGAGATTTCAAGTACCTGGCCGAAGAGCGAGGCAAGTCAGGGGTGCCCCTCATCGTCTCCGATCTTTCCGAGGAAGGGAGGCGGGTCGAGCTGGCTTGTGAGTGATGACGGACAACGTGCGGATGCACTCGCGTTCCGCGCCCCGGGCGCCTCGCCTTCCACGCCTAGTTCTAGTGCAGCGACCACATAAAAGTGGTCGATAGGGAGACCACTTTTCTCT
>CAYTRQ010000106.1:0-14571 GCA_964440025.1 uncultured Polyangiaceae bacterium
GGTTGTTCTTCCACCTCCCTGATGCGCACTCGGGGCCCCGTTTGCGTCCCGTCCTTGCTCCGCCCCAAAAGGTTGTGAGAATCGTAACTCTCCGGCGTTTCGGGGACTGGGGGGTGATCGTTTGCCGTGGCCATACCCTTTTTTCTTTTGAAGGATTGAGCTTCCTTCTGCAATGAATCTCGAGCCGATAGCATACCAATGACCGTGGGGTTGATGTGGTCACTGCCAGGCAGCGTAGCTATTCTACGCTGCCTGGCTTGATCGGTTCTAGTCAAGGATGGAAGAGCGAAATGCTCGTTGGCCAACGTTCTTTCCATCGCTATCCAAGAAAAATCGAAGAGCTCCTGTGAAGGTTCGACAGCTCGATGAGGCGTCGAAAACGGACATCGTCATACATGAGCCACCAATGGGTGGAGCGGTGGGGGGAGCCCTTCCGGGTCATGACTTGCGTTCTCATCAGAAACCGGCACATCGAGCCAAGCGGTGAAATAGGTCTCGCCGAGGCGTCGTCGGCGCGGACCTTCGAGGCTACGTGCTGGTGCTTTAGAGTTTTCCGTGAGCAGCGTGGGAGATGAGTTCTTCGAGGTCCGAGATTGAAGCTGACTTCGGATTTGAGGTGAGTGCGGGATCGACGTAAGCGGTGGGAGCGAGGAGCGCAGTCAGATCGTCGCTGAATGTCTCCAGCTCTGCGAGAGTGTGGGGGACATCGAGAGCTCGTCGAATCTCGAGCACCCAGTCCAATAGGCCGGTGAAGTCGTCTCGGCGGAGCCTAAGATGACGAGCCACGGTGGAGCAACGTTCCTCGATGACATTGCGGTTGAAGAGCATGCAGTAGGGAAGGAGAATGGCGTTGGCCATTCCATGATGGATTCGCAGTCGCCCCCCGAGAGCATGAGCGATTGCGTGGACGATCCCCAGACCCTTCTGAAAGGCTGTGGCACCCATCGATGAAGCCATCATCATATGGGTACGGGCCAAAGCATCCCGGCCGTGTTGAAAGGCTCGGGGGAGCGCCTCACAGATGAGCCGCATGCCTTCGAGTGCAATACCATCTGCCATCGGATGGTAGCTCGGTGCGCAATAGGCCTCGAAGCAATGCACGAAGGCGTCGAGGCCAGTGAAGGCTGTGAGATGAGGAGGCAGGCCGAACGTCAATTCTGGATCGGCAAGGACGACCGGCGGCTGCATGTTGGGATGAAAGATGATTTTTTTCTCGTGCCGCTCGTTGATGATCACGCTGGCTCGTCCCACCTCCGAGCCGGTGCCGGAGGTGGTGGGGATGGCGACCATGGGAGGAATTTTTTGGGGATCGGCGCGCTTGTAGTTGTCGCCGATGTCTTCATAGTCGAATGTCGAGCCGGGGTTCCTTGCCAGGAGAGCGACGCATTTTCCCACGTCGAGAGCTGACCCTCCTCCTATCAAGATCACGCCATCGCAGTTCTCCGCGCGGTAGATTGAGACTCCGCCGATCACGTCCTCTTCAATGGGATTTTCATGAACACCAGAATAGACGAAGGAGGTTCGGCGAGCGGTGTTCAGGTGCGTGGGGAGCGAGTCGAACCAGGGAAGGACGGCGACTCCTGGATCGGTCACGATCAAGGGACGGAAAACTTCGAGCTCGTCACAGATTTTTGGCAGTTCAGCGATCCGTCCGCAGCCGAGGCGATAGGAGGCCGGAAAGGTAAAGTCGGCGTGAGGCGCATGTTGAGCGTTCATGGTCAGATGATCTCGAAGTAACGCTGAAGGTCGAAACTGGACACGTGCTTGCGAGCGATCTCGTCCTCCCAAAGACGGGTCATTGAGAAATGTTCGACGAAGGATTCACCGAACAGCTCACGAGTCAGCGGCGAGTCGAAAAAAGCAGTTGTGGCCTCCCTCAACGTGCCGGGCAGTGCCTCTGCGGTGCTTCCTGGGTTCTCGTAGCCGTTTCCCACGACGTCTGGCTGAGAGATTTCGTGCTCGATGCCGTAGAGTCCCGTGGCCAGGGCCGCAGCTGCGACAAGATAGGGATTCCCGTCTGCGGGACCGATTCGGTATTCGCTGCGCGCACTATTCTTCTCGGAAATGGCCCGAATGGCGCATGTACGGTTTTCGATGCCCCAGGTGGCGTGGGTTGGCGCCCAGAGTCCCGGAACCAGGCGCCGGTAGGAGTTGATGGTACTACAGACCATGGGAAGTACGATCGGTAGCAGTTTTGCTTGTCCAGAAACGAAATGTCGTGCGACTTGGCTGAGGCCGTCTTCCTTTTCGTTGCAGAATAGATTGCGTCCATCTGCGTCTTCGAGGGACAAGTGCAAGTGCCCGCTCTGGCCCGGGTAGTCGTTGCTCCATTTGGCCATGAAAGTTGTCAAAAGACCTCTGCGTTGAAGAAATACTTTCACGAACGTTTTGAATAAGTTGGCGCGATCTGCCGCTTCGAGGAGTGGGGCGGGGCAGAGCGCCCCTTCCAAAACACCCGGTCCCGTCTCGGTGTGAAGTCCCTCCAGAGGGATCTCCATGTCTTCACAGTTTGATAATAACTCTTGATAGAGTTCGGCGTGAGCGCTGGAGCGCAACACGGAATAGCCAAACATGTCGGGTGTGATCGTTTTGAGGTTTCGATATCCTTTTTCTCGAGCGGACCAGGGAGTTTCGTCAAAGACGAAAAATTCATATTCGAAGCCGGCCCGGGGAAAATAGCCGGAATTTTTCGCTTTTTCGATAACGCGGGAAAGAACGCTTCTCGGACAAGGACCAGCGTGCTCGCCTTCGAATTGCCCGAGAACCAATAGAGTTGCTTCCTCATGAGGAATGCGGCGGACCGTGTCCAAATCGAGGGATACATGAGCATCTTTGTATCCCGTGTGCCAGCCGGAAAGGCGGGCGTCTTCATAGAGTTGATCCGAGCTGTCCCAACCCAGAACGACATCGCAGAATCCCAGCCCCGAACGCACGGCTTTGAGGAACTTGTTCCGGTCGACATGTTTTCCTCGTAGAACGCCATCAACGTCCGTGATGGCCAGGCGATGGAAACGAATGCCTTCTTGATCGAGATAGCTTTCGAGATGCTTGGCCGATTCGAATTTCATAGGAGTGGAGCTTTAGAGGTTCTTCTTGAAGTGGAAGCTTTTGGGGCGAGTCAGAGCGAGAAGGCCATGGGAGGAAAGGCTGACGCCCAGGCCCGAGTCCTTGCGGCCGCTCCAGGGAAGCTCCGGATCGACATAGTCCGCTCGATTGGCCAGCACGGTGCCGACATCGAGACGGGAGCCGATATCGGCAGCGCGTTCGAGATCTGACGTCCAAATGGATGCGGTCAGTCCGTAGTTCGAGTCGTTGACCAAAGCGATGGCTTCCTCTTGTCCTTCGTAGGATTGGATGCCGACAATGGGTCCGAAGCTCTCTTCCCGCATGAGGCTCAGCTCTTGTGTCGCGTCGGCAAAGACATGCGGGGCAAGGTAGCAATCGGAAAAATCGGGCACTTCGAAGTCTTCCGGCCCCAGGAGGAGCCGAGTGCCTTGGGCCCTTGCCTCCGCGATCTGCGCTCGAAGCTGCGCCGCTGCCGTTCGATGCACGACGGGGCCGAGAGTGACGCCCGGTTCCAGCGGATTTCCGAGTTTGAGCTTGCGGGTTTGCGCGACGAAAGCCGAGAGAAAATCCTCATAGATCGATCGTTGGACGTAGATGCGCTCGACGGCACAACAACTTTGGCCGGCGTTGTAGAACGCGCCATCCACAAGCTGAGCGGCGGTTCGTTCGATGTCGGCGTCTGGCAGCACGACCGCCGCGTCCTTACCACCGAGCTCAAGCCCGGTTCGCAGCAGATTTTTGAGGCCGGCACGAGCGAAGACCGTCTTTCCGCCTCTCACCGATCCCGTAAAGGCAAGATAACCGAGTCGGCCCGAGTCGATCACCAATCCGGCAAGGTCGTGGCTGACAAAGAAGTCCTGGACCAGGTCTTCGGGAGCTCCGGCGGCCCGAAAGGCCCGCTCGATCTGCTTTCCCACCAGCGCTGTTTGAGGGGCATGCTTGAGGAGCACCGAATTGCCCGCCAACACGGCAGGGACCACGATATTCGTTGCCACGAGCAGCGGGTAGTTCCAGGCCGCGATGTCGAGTACGACGCCGAGCGGTTCGTGACGGACGCTCCGGAGAAACCCCGGCGGCGATGCCACTGTCTCCTCGGCGAGGGTACGAGGTGCCAGCTCACACATGGCGAGGGTTCGTTCTTTGAGCCCCTCGAACTCCGCACGGGCCTGATCGAGGGGCTTGCCCATCATCTGGGAGATGGCGTGGGCATTTTCCTCCAGATGTTCTTCATAGCATTCGACGAAGCGGCGGCAGAGCTGCGCCCGCTGCAGAGGCGGGGTCTGCTTGAAGCTGGCTTGGGTTTCTTCCGCCCGCTCCAGTCGAGCGAAGGCCTCGGTCGGAGTCAGGTAGCGGGCCGTGTAGGCCACCTGGCCGTCGATGGGGCTCGTGATAGGAAGGGATGCACCTGCCATGCAGTTCAGCGTGCCCTTGCAGCTCCCGATGGTCCAGGTGGTCAGTTCTCCCGCTCGAGCCGCGCTTGGAGAGCCTACTCGGTTCGGCCAAGAATGTGCCAGCTGTGGGCGAGAAACGCAGAGCGTTTCTCGGGACAGGTGATCTGGTTGGAGAGGCTCAGCACGAGGTGCCCGGCCAAGGGCTGTGGTACTCCCGATCCTTGGACCCCCAACCGATCGAGAGTCTCGTGCACATGAAGTGCTGCTTTCCAGTCTCCAACCCGGCTGACGTATTCGGCAATAATGCTGCACAACTCGTCCCGAGGCAGAAAGCTGGGTGCGTCGAGCTCCGGGGGGTGCGGACAGGTGTCTTCGGCCACGCGGTGGCTCCCGCTTTCCGGCACCTCCCTCAGCGCCCAGCCCGGAGAGGTGATTTCTTCCCATTGCTCGATCATTTTCGCGTTGGCCACGGCAATTCTTCCTTCAAGGTCGTTTCTTTGGTTGGCGGGCAGGAGCCGCGAGCGCAGAGCGACGTCCCATCGCGACCCACCCCCAGAATTAACGTGTCTAGGTTGCGAAACCGGGTCGACAGTTTTGCGATGGGGAAAACTTCTATTTACGGGGCGGTGGCGATCCTCGACCGGAAATCGTGGTCAATGATTGAGTGAGTTCATGCCAAGGCCTTGAGCTTCTTCGGAGATCTTTTCAGTACTGCTGTGGCGTCCTCACTAGGAAGAGGGCGACCCAGCAAGAAACCTTGGACGCGGTCGCAGATAGGGAGTTCGTCGCCGGTCCACTTGAGATCGCGTAGAAACTCGAGTTGCTCGGGGGTTTCGACGCCTTCGGCAACGACCGTCAGTCCCAAGGAATGGGCCATCGCCACGACGGCACGCACGATCGCCGCTCCCCGCTGATCGCTCACCACGTCTTTGATGAAGAACCGATCGATCTTCAGCGTTTGAATGGGCAGTTCTTTGATCCGAGTGAGCGAGGAGTATCCCGCACCAAAATCGTCGATAGCGAGACAGACGCCGAGCTCGTTCAATTGCTTGAGAACCTTGAGCGTTCTCGGCAGGTTGTCCATTGCCGCGCTTTCGGTGATTTCCAGCTCGAGTTGGCCTGGGTTGAGCCCGTACTGTGCGACAGTATTTTCGACGAATGAGACAAAGCCTTCGGACTGGAGCTGGCGAATCGAGACATTGACGGACATGGAAAGTCCGCTCATTCCTTGCTTGAGCCATTCGGCAAGCCGTTGACAAGCGGTTTTGAGGATCCATTCGCCGAGCTGGACGATGAGCCCGGACTTCTCGGCTGCAGGGATGAATTTGAGTGGCGGAACCAATCCCAGGACCGGATGATTCCAACGCACGAGCGCCTCCATCCCGCAGATCGTTCCGGAGGGGACGTCCACGAGCGGTTGGTACCAAAGGAGCATCTGCTGTTCCGCAATGGCAGTATTGAGCTCCTCCCGGACCTGAAGCATCTCCATGGAGCTCTTCAACATTTCTCGGGAGTAATAGCGGAAGGTGGCACGCCCCGTGCTTTTCGCTTCGTACATCGCCAGATCCGCGGCCTTGAGCAAGTTTTGCGGGTCTTTGCCGTCAGCCGGATAGACGGCCACGCCGATACTGGGCGGGGTGCGAACTTCGTGCCCCGAGACCGCAATGGGCTCGCTGCATTTGGCGATCACCCTTTGAGCAACCAGTGCCGCGTCCTTGGGATCGTTCAGGTTCTCGAGAACGAAGATGAACTCGTCTCCACCCATCCGAGCGACCGTGTCGACTTCTCTGGCGCAGCGACGCAGCCGTTCGGCGACGACCTGGAGGAGCGCGTCACCGGCCTCATGTCCACAAGTGTCGTTGACGTCCTTGAAATGGTCGAGGTCGAGCAGCATGACCGCGAAATGGCTATCGTACCGATGAGCTCGTGCGATAGCGCTCGTGATTCTGTCCTGGAGAAGTGTGCGATTGGGGAGTCCAGTGAGGGAATCATGGCTTGCCATGTACCGCAAATTGTCCTCGGCCTCGGAGCGATATTCGACTTCGCGGAGGAGCTGCTGATTGGTTTCCTCTAGTTCTGCAGTGCGAATACGAACTGCGGAGTCCAGCCTTTCGAGCTTCTCCCGAACTTCTGCGGCGAGAACCCACTTGGAGGAAAGGGCATGGGCGGCCTGAAGGACCTCGATGGAATCGAAGGGCTTACGCAGGACGAGAAGGCCGTCTTGTTTGCCCAAGGTGCCCACGATTTCGTTCCAGGTATGGTCGGTGTACGCGGTACAGATAATGACCTGCACATGAGGATCGATCTCCCAGATCTTCCTGATGGTCTCGGTGCCGTTGATCCCTGGTGGCATTCGCATATCGACGAAGGCCAAACAGAAGGGCTTTTTGTCCTGGTCAGCTCGACGAACCAACTCGACGGCCTCTTCTCCTTGATAGGCGTTATGGAGCTCGAACTGTTGACGCTCGATTTCGCGATTCGAGCTGCCAAAAAGCTCGTTCTCCATTTGGAGAAGCTGTTGGTCTGCGGGTTGCTCGGGGGGGCAGAGGATCTTCTGGAAATCCTTGTGAATGGCAGGGTTGTCGTCGACGACCAACGCGCGGAACGGAGGATCATGTTGCGATTGGGTCATGCTGCTCCGTTTCCTCTTTCGGGTGGTGGGGGGGCTACGTCTTGAGGCACGGGAAAGGATTGAGAGTTCTCGGATGTTGTTTCTTGGGAAATGGTTTTCGGTGATATGGCGTGTTCGGACGAAATAGCGGGCAGTTCCAGAATGAACCGAGCGCCCTGTTCGTACCCTTCACTCAGGCACTTCAATCTTCCTCCCAGGTCTTGGGCCGTGAGGGCACTGGTGTGTAGTCCGAAACCGTGTCCGGCCTCTCGCGTTGTGAAGCCGTAGGCGAAGATATTAGGCATGTTTTCTGATGCGATTCCGATTCCGTTGTCTTCGATGATCATGTGAACGGGGGGAACCGGAGAGCGGGAGGGATGTTGACTCGTTGCCGGTGGGTGGCTCGTTTTCGAGCACCCTTGGCAGACTCGCAGCGTAATGCAGGGATGCGTCTGCTGGGAGCCGATCAATGCGTGCTTGGCGTTGCTGAGGAGATTGACCAAAATCTGCACGACCTTGTGTTGATCGAGAAGGATAGGGGGGACCTCGTCGTAGAGGCGGACCACTTCGATCTTTTCGTTGCCCAGGGAGACCTCGACGAGTCGAAGTGCGTCGTTCATCAGCTCGGCAGGATCACAGGGAGCGATCACCCCGACGCTCTTGGTGTAGATCTGTTGTTTGCTGACGATGGATTTGATGTGATCGACGTTTTGTTGCAGCGTTTGGACCTCGGCAAGGATGGAGTTGCGGTCGGCCTCGAGATGTTGGGCGAGCAGCTTGAGGTATTGTGCCGCTTTCTGTGTGCGCGCAGGGGCGTCATTTTCCGGCTCTTGCTCGTATGTTGCAAGGAGCTCGGCTGTTTTGGCAATGCCGCCGAGCTTCATCTTCTGAACGCGATCGACGACGAGCTCTCCGGAAACGTTGACACTATTGAGCGCATTGCCGACATTGTGCAGGACGCCGGTGGCAATGTCAGCCATGCCGGCTCTTCGTGACACTTCGGCCATCTTCTTGCTCGAGGAAAGGAGCTTATTTTGCGCCTCATTCAGCTCCTTGAGTCGCTGGTCGAGTTCGTCGTTGGCACGATGAAGCTCTCGCTTTTCGTTCTCCAATGCGTCAATGAGAGTGAGATTGTCGAGGAGAGCGGCAATGTGATTGCCAAATAGCACGAAGTGACCAAGATCGTGTTCTGAGAGTGAATGGAAGCGACCAGCGACACGAGAGTAACCTGTGAGAAGGAGCAACCTCGAGCCCCGCCCGAAAAGCGACAACCAGAAAAATGACTGGAGGCCGCTCGCCTTGGAAAAGCCGCGGAGATCGGAAGGTTCCTCGGTCATGAAGCAACCGCTCGGCGTAATTCGTAGGAACTGCGCGGCTTCTTCGTCCATGTCGAGTTCCGTCTCGAGCGCGCAGTGTGCCTTGTAGTGCAGCAAATGAAGCCGCGACATGTCTTCGTTGCAGGCGTACACGGCGGCAACTTGGAAGCCAAGATCCCCGGTCAGCGTACAGGCCCAGTCGCTGAGGATCGTGGCGGCGTCTTTCGACTGCAGATAGGACGTCAGTCGATAGAACGCATCGAGCCATGCCTCCGTGCGGCCACGCTCGTGCCTCAGCTCGTAGATCTCGCGCTCGCGACGAATCAGCAACGTAGCTTTATCGCGAAGCAGTCTGGTCGGATCGGAGTTCATCTCAAGCGTCGGTGATCACCAAGAGAGGATAGGAGTAGTTGTGAAATCGGGGCTTTCCTCCGCTGGGGTAGATCTCCCCCCACGGCATCATGCCCAGCCAGGCTGCGTCTTGCGCGATGTCCTCCTGAAGCTGGAGGTTTTCTTCGAGGGTATCCTGATAACCCAGAAACGGACTGGTCCGCGCCCCACATTCGAATCCCAATACGGCGCGCGCTTTCTTGTTGGCGAGCCGTTGTTTGAGCGTTTTGCCCACGCGGTGGGCTCCCGATTGCACCTCTTCAACGGTTCGATGGTGCAGCATGACCGTCGTGCCCGTAGCAATGGCAGGGCCCAGCACGATCCCCCCTGTTTCGGCGTTCATGGTGTAGGCCGCGCGGACGAAGTAGTCGTTGCTGCTCGCGGGCTCGTTTCCGTGGATCCCGATTGCCAAGGCTGCCGTCTGCCCCGCTTCGTTAGCGTCGATACCACAGATCTCGGCCCACACGTCCCTGGCGGGGCGGCCATCGAACTCGAGGATGACGTTGTTGTCGGCCTTCGTGACCTTGAGCTCGACACCGACGGGAGAGCAGCCGTGGCAGATCTCCGTTTCAATGGCGCAGTCACCAGCAAAAGCATAGGCGACGACGCCTCGTTGAAGAATTCGATCTCCAACGAATTGATATGTGTCCTGGACCATCTGATAGGAAAATGAGTGGCCTGCTGCTCCACCCAGGATGGGACATTGGGCCTCCTGAAAGATCCCCTCCACAAGTGCTTCGGGGTCGGCGCCGCACAGTGGGTCGTAGTGGACGACGATGCAGTGCGGAGACTGATCGAGCTTGGAGCAAAGCGTCCGTCCGAGGCTGAGCCCCTTCTCGTAGGTATTGTTCTGAATCTCTTCGGCTCCGCCCTCGGCTATGGCGAGTGAGGAGCCTCCCAAGCCGAGAGCGCCGGCTCCAAATCCTTCCTCGTACACGACACCTTGACCGACGATGCCTTGTGAGGAGCATCCGATAACCGGAATATCGGGGCCGAGTGTCGCTCGCATTCCAGCGAGGTATCTCTTTGGATCATGGTTGACTGTGATGTATGTGGTGACGATTCCGGGAGAGGGGAGATCGTCGAGGATCTGTCTTGCGATCTCTTCTCCGCATTGGCGTGAGTCGGTTGACTTGCTGGTGATGCTACATGCTTGGATCGTCATTGATCTGTGTTCCTTTCCGCGCTCCCGGGGCGTTCGATAAATAGAATAGGGCCTGCGCTTGCTTGAGTCCATCTCCTGAATGCGGATCAAAGGTGTGTGAGTTATGGGGAAGCGTGTTCGAATGTGGTTCATTGAGACATGTGCTTGTTGTTTGTGGGTGCAGTTTGGCTGGAACTTCCGGAGGTTGTGTGGGATGGAAGTGGGTGAAGTTGACCCCACCGGATCAGACTGGCCGAACGAATGCCTGGGTCTCGATGACTCACCTGCCACACGAACGACCCGCCCCGGCGGTTCTGCCGGCTGGTCCCGTTGCAGGCTCGGTGGAGGCCACGCACAAAAAAAACCGGCGCATTTTGCGTCAGCTCCCGGCATTTTTTTCAGTTCAGAGCGCTCATCCGGACCGCAGGACCTCGCGAGGACGCCCTTGGGGGGCAAGTGAAGCCCCGGCGGGGTGATGACTTGCTGCTTCGAGAAGGGAGGGCAGCACTCGGAGCGGTCTCCGCTTTGGTGTCGTGTTGCTGAGCTCGACGATTTTTCTGCGAGACCGTTGGACTTCGGAGGGCGGAGCGGCAAGCTGGCGGAAGAAAACGTGGAGGAGCTCGAGAGCTCGATGGAGAGAGGCGATGGCGCGCAAACGGATTTATCGATTCAAGCAAAATGAAGCCGAAGGCCGGAGAGAGTGGAGAGCGCTTTTGGGAGGCAAGGGCGCGAATCTAGCCGAGATGGCGAACATGGGGGTTCCCGTTCCACCCGGCTTTACGATAACGACACAAATGTGTGTTGATTATATGCGCGCCGGAGCGATCTCCGAGGCGCTTGAGTCGGACATCAAGGAGAGTGTTGCTTGGCTTGAGACGAGCACCGGTAAGACCTTTGGCGGCGGGGAGAGTCCTCTTCTGGTCAGTGTTCGTTCTGGGGCTCGCTCCTCGATGCCAGGAATGATGGACACCATCCTGGATCTTGGATTGACGGAAACCAGCGTAGCCGTCCTTGCGAAAAAGACTCAATCGGAGCGTTTTGCCTTCGACGCCTATCGTCGCTTTTTGGCAATGTTCGGCAACGTTGTGTTGGGACTCAAACATGAGCAATTCGAGCGGCCTCTGACTCGTGCCCGGATGGCTCTGGCAAAGGAGAAGGACATCGCGCCATCGCGCGATCCCGAGGAGTTGGCGCGTGTCGTGCCGGACAGCGTGCTCGATGTGCCTCGATTGAAGCAGGTGGTCGACGAGTACAAGACGCTTCTGACTCAGGCCACGGCCCCTGGAGAGCGTCCTCCGATGCCGTTCGATGATCCTTTTGCTCAATTGCTTCTGGCGGTGGAGGCGGTGTTCAAGAGTTGGAACACTCCTCGGGCTCGGTTTTATCGGAAGATGCATTCGATTCCCGAGGATTGGGGCACGGCGGTCAATGTTCAGGCCATGGTGTTTGGCAACTTGGGAGAGACCAGCGCGACGGGGGTGGCGTTCACTCGTGACCCGAGCACTGGTCGGAAGATCTTCTTTGGAGAATGGCTTCCCAACGCCCAAGGGGAAGATGTCGTGGCCGGGATTCGAACTCCCGGTCCTTTGTCCGCCAATTCTTTGTCCAACGGGGGAGCTGAGACGACGCAGTCGGATGCCGGCAGTCTCGAGGCGGCGATGCCCAAGATCTACGGGGAGCTTTTCGAAATTCAGGAACGGCTAGAAAACCACTTCCGTGACATGCAGGACATCGAGTTCACGGTCGAAGCTGGGCAACTTTTCATTCTTCAAACCCGCAACGCCAAACGCTCCGCCACAGCGGCCGTTCGGGTGGCGGTGGACATGGTTCAAGAGGGCCTTCTTCATCCGGACGAAGCCATCCTCAGGATTGAACCCCATCGACTCGAGGAGTTGCTGTTTCCGCGGATCGATGCGGAGGCCGCCTCCTCGCCCGTAGCCAAGGGCCTCGCCGGATCTCCCGGGGCGATTTCCGGGCAGATCGTTTTCGACGCAGATGAAGCGGTGGCGTGGGCGGAAGAAGGCAAGAACGTCATCCTCGTTCGTGTTGAGACCTCTCCCGAAGACTTGCATGGGATGAAGGCCGCTCGGGGGATCCTCACGGTTCGCGGTGGAGCGACAAGTCATGCTGCCATCGTGGCGCGCGGCATGGGACGTCCCTGCGTCGTTGGATGCGGGAATCTCAGTGTGAGCGTCAAGGAGGGCCGTGTCACCGTGCACGCGGCCGACGGCTCTGTGACGTGCGCTTGGCAGACCGGAGACGTGATCACCATTGATGGCGCCACGGGGAATGTCTACTCCGGCTCCGTTCCGACCAAAGAGGCGGATCTTGGAGCATCGCTGGGGACTCTGTTGGCCTGGACGGAGCAAGTTCAGCATATGGATGTTCGGACCAACGCTGACACTCCAGAACAGGCCCAAAGGGCGCTGTCGTTCGGTGCAAGTGGAATTGGTCTTTGTCGCACCGAGCACATGTTTTTCTCCGACGAGCGGATTCTGCGCATGCGTCAGATGATTTTGGCGGAGAGCGATGCTCAGAGGGAAGCGGCGCTCTCCTATCTTTTGCCTTTCCAACAGAAAGACTTCGAAGAGTTGTTCCGCGTGATGGAGGGATTGCCTGTCAACATTCGCCTATTGGATCCTCCTCTCCATGAGTTTTTACCTCAGGATCCCGGCCCAATTGCCGAGGTTGCTCGAGAGCTTGGTGTGGAAGCCGTAGCAGTCGAGGCGCGCGTGACCCAACTGCATGAGTTGAACCCAATGCTGGGCCATCGCGGCGTGCGATTGGCCATCACCTATCCGGAGATCCCTCGCATGCAGGTTCGAGCGATTCTTCGCGCCGCCTGCGCGGTTCACAAGGAGGGAAAGAGCGTTCTGCCGGAAATCATGGTTCCGTTGGCTCTCAGCGGTGGAGAGCTTTCGCTCATGCGAAAGCTCGTCGATGAAGTTGCCGAGGAGGTTTTTGCCGACGAGGGAGTCGTCGTCGACTACCACTTCGGGACGATGATCGAGCTACCCCGCGCGGCACTTCTTGCCCATGAGCTTGCTGAACATGCCGAGTTCTTCTCGTTTGGAACGAACGATTTGACACAGACGTGTTTCGGCGTCTCACGGGACGACGCTGGGACATTTTTACCGATCTATCTGGAGCAGCACATTCTTCCCCAGGATCCTTTCTCCTCGCTCGACCAGAGCGGCGTGGGAGAGTTGATTCGTATCGCCGTGGAAAAAGGGCGTCAGGCTCGACCTGGAGTGCACCTTGGTGTTTGTGGAGAACATGGTGGTGATCCAGGATCCATTGAGTTTTGTGATAGAGTAGGGCTTGGCTATGTGTCTTGTTCCCCGTACCGTGTGCCTATCGCTCGGCTGGTTGCTGCGCAAGCGGCTATCCGGAGGGAGAGCGTCGAAAAGGATCCGCCTGTAGTGCTCAGATGAGTCTGGCTTCCGGCTTGCTGCACACCGGTTTCTGCGGTCTTCTTTCGCGGATCGCGAAGCAATCGAATGAGAAGCGGCAACGATACACAGGCTCAGGAGCAGCAGTCGGGCTGGCGTCGACTCCTGAGCCATATGCAGCCCACGGTATTCCTAGGGTCTGCGAGTTTGGTGGTTGGATTCGTTGTTTGGGGAACTGTCTTCACCGAACAGGCCGAGGCTGTTTTCCAGCAAACGCAACGAACGATCAGCGAGGAGCTTGGATGGTGGTACATTGTTGCCTCGACGGTGCTCTTGAGTTTCTGCGTTTGGTTGATTCTCGGGCGTGTGGGAAGCTTGAAATTGGGAGGGCCAGACGCTGTACCTAGCTACTCCAACTTCACCTGGCTGACGATGTTGTTTAGCGCGGGAATGGGCACTGGGCTCATGTTTTGGGGAGTGGCGGAGCCCGTGCAGCATTTTGCGGAACCACCACCGGGGCAGGTCGCCTCCGAGATCACGGCGCTTCGCTATTCATTCTTTCATTGGTCGTTGCATCCATGGTCGATCTATGCGGTTTTGGGCGTCGCCGTGGCCTACTATCATTTCCGTCATGGCCTTCCCTTGGCGCCCCGGAGTGCCTTCTATCCGTTGGTCGGGCGCCGAATTTTTGGAGCTTTTGGTCACGTGGTGGACGTGCTCGGAACGGTGGGGACCCTACTGGGCGTGGCGACTTCGTTGGGGCTCGGCGCGATGCAGATCAACGCAGGACTCGCGCAGAGTTGGGCCTTGCCCCAAGCGCCGTGGATGCAAACTCTGATCATTGGCTTGATCACCGCCGCTGCAACGGTCTCGGTGGTATTGGGCCTGAGTCAGGGGATCAGTCGCTTGAGCCGCTTCAACATCGTTCTGGCGCTCACTCTCGCGGCCTTCGTTTTCCTCGTCGGCCCGACCTTATCGATCGCTTGGAGCTTTCTGTCGGGATTGGGAGCGTATACCAGAGAATTTCTGCCCATGGACCGCTATGCAGCGTGGGCTTCCTTTCCCCGTGAGCATTATCGCCAGCTTTATCTTGATGTGCTTACCTCACTGGCGGTTGCGTATGAAGAGCAGGGAGAGCTTTCTGAAGCTGCTGAAATGCTGCGGCTGGCCCTCGATAAAGAACCTACTCTCGAAACAGCTCACCGTGGTTTGATGCGCATTTTCGCAAAAAAAGGCCAGTCTACCCGGGCTTTTCACCAAT
>CAYTRQ010000107.1:0-10580 GCA_964440025.1 uncultured Polyangiaceae bacterium
ACTTCTGGGAGTGCTTCGAAACCGCTCGAAACGTGAGTTGCCGAGGCACTAGAGCGTCGATCAGTTTGCCACAAAGAGCTCCTGAGAAACGCCCCGACCCTCGCCGCTCTAGTGCTCGTGTCCGCCTGGCGCGTGCACGTGGCCGTGAGACAGTTCTTCTTCGGAGGCCGGACGAACCGAATCGATTTTGACCTCGAAGTGCAGGGTGACGCCGGCAAGCTCGTGGTTCGCGTCGAGCTTGACGTGGTCCGCGGCGACTTCCGCAACGCGAACTGGAACGGTCTGTCCTTGGGAGGTCTCCATCCCCAGGGTCATCCCCACGGCGGGTGAAATTTCCTGAGGCAATTGATCACGGGGGACGGAAAGCACGAGCTGTTCCTCGCGTTTGCCATATCCTTCCTCTGGACTGACTGTCACCTTCTTCGTTTCCCCAACGGATGCGCCGGTGAGCGCAGCTTCGAGTCCCGGGACGATGTTTTTGTGTCCGTGAAGATAAGGAAGCGGCTTATCCTCGGGGCTCTTGTCAATCACCGTGCCTTCGCTGTCGGAGAGAACATAATGCATCTCGACGACGCAATCATTTTGTACGGTTGGTTGTGTCTCGGTCATGTCGACGAAAGGTAACGCTGATTGACCCGCTCTGGCGACCCGCGTCCTCTAGCGGGGCCCAGTAGCTGAGAGCTTCTAGCGGGGTCCGGTAGCAGAGAGCCCTGAGTCCGTCGCTTGTCCGCTCGCTCTGGAGGAGAATTTCGCTGCGAAGAGAGCGGCAGTTGAGGACGACGCTGACCGCCGCCAGGGATTTTGCTTGCGCTGAGGTCTCCTTTTCCGTCCCCTTGACGTGCTCGAAGGCTCATTCTTTCCTATCGGCTGGTCGAGGCGATCCGGGTCGTGTCTCGAAATCTTGCGCTCCTGGGGGAGTGATCCACTTCTGCTGCACGATGCGCGGTCAGCCGGTATGAAGAACGAACAATAGGGAATTAACGTGAAGGACATCTGGCGCGAGCTCGATCAATTCGAAGCTTTTCTCGACCACAAGCTCTTCGCGATCGGTGAAGTGGACATCACGCCGGTTTCGGTCGGTATTTTTTGCGTTACGATCGGTATTGCTTTCCTCGTGGGAAGCGCCGTCAAAAAGGCGATCCTGCGGCTTTTGCTCAATCGCTCGCGGGCGGGAAGCGAAGGCTCGGCCTACGCTGTGGGACGTATCACTCAGTACGTCATCATTGCGACTGGCTGTTTGCTCGCTCTGGAGACCATGGGGATCTCTCTGAGTACGCTGGCGGCACTCGGCGCCGTTTTTGCCGTGGGGTTGGGGTTTGGCCTGCAAAATATCACGCAGAATTTCGTGAGTGGGCTGATTTTGTTGTTCGAGAGGCCCATCGCCAAGGGAGATGTGGTGATTGTCGATGGAACCTTTGGTGTCGTCGATGAAATTTCCATTCGGGCGACACGGGTGATGACGTTTGATAGCATCGCGATGATTGTTCCGAACAACAAATTGGTGAGCGAGATTGTGGAGAACCGCAGCGAGCCCACCCACACCTATCGAGTTCGCATCAACGTGCGGGCAGCGTATGGCACGGACTCCTTGTTGGTTGAAAAGACCTTGCTCCAGGTTGCCGAGGACAATGAGCTGGTGCTGAAGGAGCCGTCGCCGAGCGTATTTTTCGTCAGCTTTGGGGAAAGCTCACTCGACTTTCAGTTGTGCGTGTGGCTTGACGATCCAAAGGCGGCTTTGGGAACTGCGAGTGATCTGAGACACGCAATTGTGCGGGCCTTTGCCGAACGGGGCATTGTTATTCCCGTGCCCCGGCGCGACGTCTCGATCAGCGGTTCCTTGCCAGAGCAGCTGGGCGCGAGTTGAGCGCTGGCGCACCATCGCGCACGAGGATCTCGCGGGGGTGAAATGTACGAGTTTGGGAGCAGTTCCCCCTATGGCCGAGGGTCCCACGTGGCTGAGGGACCCCTGATGCCGAGGGAAGAGTTGGCCCGCCGCGTCTGCTGGGTGGGAAGTGACGCACCGGTGATTTCTGAGCCGCTGTCTAATAGGGGGAAATGGTGCAGAGGCGATTTTGAGCCGCTGTCCACTGGGTGGGAGAGTGTCGCCGCCGCTCGGAGAGGCTCCGGCTCAGCGGAGGGGAGTATCGACCAAGCCGTCATTTTCCGCCGTGAGCGAGTGTCGCGAACAAGTTGAGGGTCAACTTGAAAGAAGCCTTCTTTACTCCGCTTAGGGAATCGACAATCCTTCTGCTATGAGAGGTGCGCTTGTCCGTCTTGTCTTTGGGCTTGGTTGGGTCTCCGCCAGCTTGGTCGTTGCCGGGATTTTGCCGGGGTGCTCAGTTGATGCAGGGAGAGGCGTCGACGCAGGAAGTGGGGTGGCGCCAGATGAGGTGGGCCAAAGGCGGAGTGCCGCCGAGAGCTCCGCTGCCGCCGAGTTGATATTCGATTTCAAGCTCATGGGCACGGAGTTGCGATTGGGACTTTCCAAAACGGATCCGGCGATCTCCTCCCAACATCAAGCGCATCGGCTCGAGCCGGATGGCACCATGACGGAGGTCGTCGCCAATGTTCCGGACTGCTTCTATGAAGGTAAGGTCTACGATCCAGAGACGAACCGCTCTCGTGAGGGGTCCTATGCTTCGGTCACGACTTGTATCCACACCGCTGGACATCCCGATGACGTCGGCGTTCACGGTATCGTGTCAGCTCTCGACACTCTTTGGACCGTGACACCGGTCGCCTCGGACACCAATCTCAGTGACGGTTTGGATCATGAGATGGTTCCCGCCGTGGCCGCGCGGCTCGGGAACGGAGAGTCGGAACGGCGTGTGGTCACTCTGAGCCCTGCGCGAGCGAGCCTGAAAGATGTCTCGAGCATTTGGGAAGGTACCGAGCGCGAGACGAAACTCATCGAACTCTATGTCGTGAGCGATGAGGAACGGATCAATTGGCTGGGGGACAACACGCTGGCGGATGCTGTTGCGACAGTCACCGGGATCAACACTGTTTTTGCCGGTTCGGGATTGGAGCCGCGCGTCCGCGTCGTGCTGGTGGGGCAGCTCGAGCTCACCACGGATCCATGGACTTGGTCGACGGTCGGCGGGGGAGAAGTGGACTCGGGGGCGACTCTGAATTCATTCAATGAGTGGATTGAGGGAATGGATGTCCCCCACCATGACGTTCGGATGCTTCTTACCGGCCAGAATCTCAACGGGGCCACGGCGGGGCTGGCCTTTTTGGGCTCGATGTGCGGCGCCACTGCCAGTCTATTGGTTCAAACGACTCAGAATCAAAACGCCATTTCCGACGAGGTGGCAACTCACGAAATAGGTCACACCTTGGGAATGGGTCACGACGGCGATGGCAATGGCTGCTCTTCTTCTGGCTATCTCATGGCTGCCGTGGCGAATGCTGGTGGGCTGGCTGAGCCGACTTTTTCGACTTGTAGTCAAGATTACTTCACGGAGTTTCTCGGGGGGGAGCACGGTCCCAAGTGCATGAACGACGTGCCCGGGGAAGTTTCTGCCGATATCTGTGGTGATGGCGCAGTGAGCGGGGCAGAGGAATGCGATTGCGGGCAGGAGGACTGCTCCGAAATCGATCCGTGTTGTGATGGCGCGACCTGCATGTTGGCCGCCGGAGCCGAATGCTCGTCTTTCAACGATCCCACGTCCTGCTGTGTGGAATGCCAAATGGCAACCGCAGAGGACGAAGTCACGTGTCGGCCGGCACGCGATGAATGCGACACTCCGGAAGTTTGCACGGGGCATAGCTTCGAGTGTCCCGGGGATCGATTCGTCGAGGGAGGCACGTCGTGCACGGATGCTTCGGGAGCATCCGGGACTTGCTTCGCCGGAGAATGCAGGAGTCGAGCGATGCAGTGTTTGGAACTCTCGGCTCGTTACGGTGAGGACTTCGGTGAACCGAATGCCAGTTGCGTTGGCCAAATGGGGTGTGACACCGCCATCTGTGGAACGGGCGCCAACAGTTGTGTGATTCTCGCCGGAGAAGGCGCGCCGGATGGCGTCTCTTGCAATCAAGGTCAATGTCAGGATGGAGAATGTGTGAGCAGCTCCGACCTTGATGAGTGTCCTCGCGATGAAGAAAAGACCAAGCCCGGCCAGTGTGGTTGCGGGATGGCCGATACGGACGAGGATTCAGATGGGACGCTGGACTGCGATGATCTTTGCCCCTCCGATCCCGACAAGCAGGAACCTGGCGAGTGCGGCTGCGGTGAGCTCGAAGTGGACGGCGTGGGGATCACCGAGTGTGGCGACAGCTGCCCCGAAGATCCCGATAAGGTCGAACCTGGCGAGTGCGGTTGCGGTGTTTCGGAGGAGGACAGCGACGCAGACGGTGCCCCCGATTGCGTGGACGAGTGCCCCGACAATCCATCGAAAACGACTCAGGATTCCATGGGGTGTGTCAGCGAAGGGAGCGGCGGTCAGGGCAATGGCGCCGGCGGTTCTGGGCAGGGGGCATCGTCTGGACAAGGAGCGAGCGGCCAGGGGGCATCATCTGGGCAAGGAGCGAGCGGCCAGGGAGCATCGTCTGGACAAGGAGCGAGTGGGCAAGGGGCAGGCAACGGCCAGGGCGCGGGGGGAAATGGCGTGGGCGCCAGTTCGGGCTCGGGCGGCGGGGCTCAGCCAGGAGGTGGTTGCACGGTCACCGCTGGCCCTTTGAAGACGAGCGGGCGAAACGGCGCGCTGCTCTTGCTGCTTGTTTCGGTACCTCTTGTTTTGCGGCGCCGCCGGGATCGGAGTGGCACGCCCCAGGCGACGCTCGCCCACTCATGGCCCAAGCGATGAATTCGTCACCGAGCTGTCGTTGCAAGTCGGCGTGGGATTTCCATCTTGCTCCGAGGTACTCGTGAAAAATGAAAAGAGCCAGACCTTGCGAGCCGTGAGGTTCGACGTCTCCTGCGTGGGCGGATTCCCAACGGGCCTGTTCGACCGCCGCTTGGCGGAATGTGCGGTGACGCGCGCTGCCGAGCGCTGCGGCCTGATAGGCGAGGGCTCCGGCGCTGTCGCTGGGGATGTGGAGAGCTTCGGCGGGCTTTTCCAATGCATCGAGGCAGTGACACACGGCGGCTGTGGCGTGGTGGGCGGCAAGGCGGCAAAAACGCAAAGTGGTGAGCTTGGCGTGCTGGTCAAGACCGGCTTCTGAGGGATGATGGAGCTCTGCGCAGGCCTTCTGGATTGCTCGGGCGGTTGCCTGCTCGATGGCGGGGAGGGCTGAGAAGAGTCGAGCTCGATTTTCTCGCGCCGAGCGTTCGTCAACGCCCGGGTTTCTGTGTTGAGCCAGTGAGCGCACCCAACCTTGTGCCGTCGACAAAGCCGTTCCGAGTTCGCTTTGTGCTGAAGGGGGGACGCAGACACGGGCGGCCCGTTGGGCCAACGTGACGGAGATGGCGATGAGACCAATGTGGTCGGTCGATCTCGGCTTGGCGGTTCGGCCTAGGCGTTCGAAATCGGCAGGCCCTGCACCGGTGAGCTCCTCCCCCGGGGCGACGAGCGAGAGCTTGTACGCCGACTGAGTCCGATTGGCCATGATGGATTAGCGACAGGCGCCCACGGCTTCGGCCGGATCGAAGCCCATGAGGTAGAGGAGCGTGTCGAGACGGTCGTGTTGATTGAACTGTGTGTCGGCCACCTCTTGGAGGCGGGGTTTGGCCTGATAGGCGATCCCGAGTCCGGCTGCTTGCAGCATTTGGATGTCGTTGGCGCCATCTCCAGCTGCAATCGTTTGCTCCATGCGGATACCGAAGACGTGGGCCATGTCCTTGAGAACTTGCGCCTTGCGCTGACCATCGACGATCGTACCAGCCACGTTGCCCGTAAGTACCCCGTCCTCGACCTCCAGCTCGTTGGCAAAGGCGAAGTCGAGCCCGTAGCGTTCCTTGAGCATCTCCACGAAGAAGTCGAAGCCGCCGCTGACCAAGCCCACGCGCATACCCAACTGTTTGACCGTGCGGACCAAATCATCGGCTCCCGGAGTCAACTCGAAACGATCGCACAGCTCCCGGGCTCGGCGATAGGGCAACCCTTGGAGTAGCTTGACTCGTTGTCGCAGGGCCCCGGCGAAATCGAGCTCTCCGCGCATGGCGCGCGCGGTAATCTCGGCGACCTCCTGTTTGACTCCCATGAGCTCCGCCAATTCGTCGATGAATTCCCCTTTGACGAAGGTGGAGTCGACGTCCATGCACAGCAGCCGTTTGCTTCTCCGATAGAAGTCATCGCGCTGCATGGCCAAATCGATTCCGAGTTGTGGACCGAGGGCCAGCAGATCGGCGCGTAACTCGCGAAATTCGACCGGCGAGACCCTTCCGTAGCGGCCGCCTATGAGCTCGACTCCTCGCAGGCTAGGATTCCCGAAGGACCGAACGTCCTCCACCATGAAGCCCCGCTCGACGAGATGGTTGCCCACTTCGGCGATGGCGCGACACGATTGCACGTTGCCCAGCAAGGTGATGCACACGCGACAGTGGGTTTCGCCTCCCCCGCTCGGCTGTTTCGAGTGCTGGAGGGTCCAGTGAAGACCTTGAGCGGAGGCAAACTCGTCGAGCGCACGGCGAGCTCTTTGCTCGCTCTCCCGCTCGGAAGATTCGACGACCGCTCCAATGAGAATTGAATCGTCGAGGCGGGACTGAAAGAGATCGGCGAGACGGAGTCCCACTCGATCGAGAAGGCAGGCAAGTTGGGGCAAAATCGCGTCTTGCGTTTCGCCCGAGAGATGGACAACCATGCGGTGGGAGGGGGCCGAGGCGTTCATGGGGCGCTGAACCTACCCCCAGTTCCAGGCCGCAGCTACCCCCTCGGGTGGCTCCGAGGGACGCGGTTGCCGTCCCTGTTTTTGGGGATCCCATCGTGGGTCTGGGTTGCTTCCTCCCTGAGCGCTTTCCTGATCGACCTTCGATTTCGTTCCAATTCGAAGTTTGAATACTTGGGAGGAGAAATTTGACGTCTGTCGGGGTGAATGGGGCTGTGTCATTCCTCTTTTGAAAGGCGAGGTGCACCGCTGGTCACCTGGCGAGCAAAGCATGATGACGAGGAATGCCCCAGTCCGATTTTCACTGCCCTTGCCCGCTTTGGCCGCGACTTGCGTCCTCAGCGGCGCTGCGCTTCTTGCGGGCTGCAGCGCATCTTTGGGGCCTGACACCGACGGCCGCGGCGGCCAAGCGAATGCAAGCGCAGGCGGAACCGAGGGGGGCACCAGCAGCGGCGGGGGCATGGGGACGCCCCACAACACTGGTGGTGGCTCGCAGGTCGTCTCCACCGAAGACGGCTTGGAACTCGATGGCGCTCCCGAGTACTACCGAGTCGTACGCTTAACCCACGATCAGTGGGAAAACGCGGTCCGGGACCTGCTTGAACTGGAAGAGGCACCCGGGTACGCAGACAATTTCATTCCCGACCCACCCAACGGTACCTTTTCCAACAACGAACGGGCCCTCTATGTCACGAGCGGTCTGCGCCTGGACTATCAGCGGGCTGCCGAAGATCTCGCTGAGAAGATGGTGGAAAACGGATCTTTGACCGAAAAGTGGGGCAACACAGCAGCAGAGGTCATTGAAACCCTCGGTCGCAGAGCTTTCCGCCGAAAGCTCACACAGGACGAAGTCGACCGCTACACAGAGCTCTGGCAAGAGGGTTCTCGCTACTATTCTTCTGGTGACGACGTTGCCGACGGAGCTCGCATTTTTCTCGAGGCTCTTCTCCAGTCTCCTCATTTTCTCTACCGTTTGGAGCTCTCGCCCGACGGAGGGCGACTCTCGGGGAATGAACTGGCCACCAAGCTGTCGTTCGTGTTGAAAAACACGATACCGTCGGACGAAATCCTCGACGCCGCGCAGTCGGGGACATTGGACGATGACGCCGGACTACGCGCAGTGGCACGGGAGATGCTCGAAGAAGAGGACGCGATCCTCGCCATGGAGCAGTTTCATGACGAGCTGTTCGGCTTGTCACGGTATCGCTCCATCCTCAAGAGCACGGAGACCTTTCCGTCCTACACGGAAGAGCTCAATCAGGTGCTCTACGCTGCAGATGTCGAGTTTTTTTCCGACATCTACCAACGCGATGGGGGCATTCGTTCCATCCTGACGTCCACCATGGCCTACGTGAGCGAAGAACTCGCCCCGTATTACGGAATCTCCGTATCCGGTTCACAACTCAAACGGGTGGAGCTCGAAGAAACGCGTCCCGGGTTTCTCACGCGGGTAGGATTTTTGGCCTACAACGCCAACCTGTCCGATCCCGACCCCATCCACCGCGGGGTCGATATCAACAATCGCTTGCTCTGCGCGCATCTGTCGCCTCCGGCTGGGGAAATCCCGCCCCTTCCGGCACCCGAGCCCGGACAAACCAATCGCGAACGCGTGTCCGCCCACACCTCTGCCGGCGTCTGTGGAAATTGCCATGAGACGATCATCAACCCCCCGGGGTTCGCCCTGGAAGGATTCGACGCGATGGGTCAAGAGCGTACGATGGACAATGGCAAACCCATCGACACTTCCGGAATGCACGAGTTGTTGGGCATGGAGCCATTCGATGGGATCGTCGATCTTACAACAATGATGGCCGAAAACTCACGAGTTCATGCCTGCTATGCGTCTCACATACTCAAGTACGCGCTTTCTCGCGACTTGGGCGAAGGGGATGTCGACTTGCTCGAATCGATGTCCGCAACCAGCAAATCCGATAACGCTTCGATCAAAGAGCTCCTGTTGGCTGCTGTCACCAGTCCTCGATTCACTCACGTCTCCGTAAAACCATGAAATTCAACAAGCATCACATCAATCGGCGTGCATTTCTGACCGCAGCCGGAACGGCGGGCGTTGCGCTTCCCTTTCTCGAGGGCTTGCCGGAGCGCTCGGCTTTTGCACAGTCGGAAAACCCGACGTTTGGCCTATTTCTCTGCACGGCATGCGGTGTCGTGCAGGCGTGGGGGAGTGAGCCGGAGCACTTCTGGCCTACCGAACTGGGCCCTCTCACCAAAGAATCCATGGAGGCCGATAGCGCCGAACGCTGTACCGGTCTGCTTGCAGACCATGCTGATCAACTCACCATCGTCCGAGGTATCGAATACCCTGCTCCTCCGTCGGGATGCGGACACGCGCAAGGATTGGCCCAATGCCTGACCGCGCGCAGCACCACCGGAAACGGCAACCAAGCCACCTCGACGGGACCCTCCGCGGACACGATCATTGCCAATGCGGTCAATCCGCAAGGTGTGCCGCCGCTTACACTCTATGCAGGAATGAAAAGCGGCTACATCGACGAGAAGCTGTCTTTCAGCTCTGCGGGGCAAGTGCGAGCTGCGGAGGGAAACCCGTACAACGTGTATCAACGGTTGACGGGGCTTCTCGATGCGGGCGGAGACACTTCGAGCAACATGGCCGACTTGCTCGTCGAGCGCCGGATGAGCGTCAACGACCTCATTCGCGAGGAACTGAACGATTTGAAGCGCAATTCGCGCTTGAGCCAAGCGGATCGGGATAGGTTGGACCAACACTTCACCACGATACGCGATGTCGAAACGACCATGGCAGACATGGGTGCCACGTGCAGTGACGCACGCATCGACAAGACGGCACTCGAGGCCATGAACAGCGGGCAGGCGTTCCGGCAAAATGGCACGATTGAAGAGGTCTCGAAATTGCAGAGCCAACTCGTCGCTTTGGCCTTTGCTTGTGATGCGACGCGCGTCGCAACATTGCAGGTCGGGGATGGCACGGATGCGACGCGTTACACTATCGATGGCGAAACTGTCGAGCGCTTCCACTGGATCAGCCATCGCATCCGGAGCGACGGCGCGTCGGGGGAAGCCATTCCGAAGGCCGTGGAGTGGCATACTGCCATCGATCGGATTCGTATGAATACCTTCAAGTCGATTTTGGACTTTTGGTCGGAGGTTCGAGTGCCGAATGGCAATCTACTCGACAACGGCTTTTTGTACTGGACCTCGCACATAGCGGTGGGGCCCACCCATTCCTTCAACAATGTCCCCGTGATCGTCGCGGGCAATGCCGGTGGGTTTCTCAAAACGGGGCAGTACATCGATGCCGGCAACGTCAGCAACGCGCTGCTGCTCAACACTCTGATGTCGGCCAACGGGGTTTTCACCGAAGACTTTGGTGAAGGCGGGACGGGGCTCATCAACGACATGTTGGCGTAGGGTCGCCGACGGCCCCAGCTGCGTTGTGGATTTTTCTATCAAGGGGGGCGGATCTTCTCCTCCCGACAAGACCCCGATCGTCGTGACAGACTCGGCGCGAAGGGATCCTTTCTTCCCGCCGCTCCCCCATGAATTCCAGACTCCTTATCGACGCCATCGTCCGTCAGACAACGGTGCTGATCGCGCAGCTCTCGACCCTAGGCGGCGAAGCGTCTCAGCGAGGCGTCGTAGCTCACGAAGTCTTCTCCGAACTCACCGCCGAGCTCGAAAATCAAGGATTCGATGAGAAGACGCTCGCGGGACTGTTCGGAATGACGCTGCGGTCCTATCAAAGAAGGGTCCAGGGGCTTTCCGAGTCGAAAACCCAGCGTGGTACTTCGCTCTGGACCGCGATCCGGAACCGA
>CAYTRQ010000107.1:10590-14550 GCA_964440025.1 uncultured Polyangiaceae bacterium
CCTCCGACGGCCCGCCCATCCGCGACGGAAGTCGAAGTCATCTCGTACTTCCAAGACGATGATGAATCGTCGGTGGTCTGGGTCCTCGAGGATCTCGTCCAAAGGGACCTTGTCGTTCGATCGGGGCGAGACGATCGCGTCTCCTACTCTATACGTACCCATCAAGAACTCCTCACCTTGGGAGCGAAGTCGAAATACCCGGAATCGGATTCACTCGTGCCCCTGGTTTGGGTGCTTATTTTTCGAGAAGGGCCACTTTCGCTGGTCCAGTTGGCGCGACTGGTACCGGCCACGATGCGCGAACTCGAAAGCGCACTTGCAGTCCTGGTTTCCGACGGAAAAGTGAGCAGAGTCCAAGTCGGAGGCGACGAAGTATTGGCCGTCAAGGAAGTCGTTATCCCCATTGGAGAGTCCGCAGGTTGGGAAGCTGCCGTTATCGACCATCATCGAATGGTCTCCAACGCGATTGCCGCAAAGGTTGCGAGTGGTTGTCGCCAGTCCTCATCTGACGACCGAGTCGGTGGAACAACCCTCACCTTCGATCTGTGGGCCGGTCATCCGAAGGAGCAAACCGTGTGCGATCTGCTATCGGACACGAGACAGCGAGTGTTATCCGTTTGGAACGAAGTAGAACAATACAACAAGTCCAGTTCCGTTGCGGCAGACTATCAAGTGCACTTTTATTGTGGACAGTATCTCGTCAGCGAGGAGCAGCCTCGAGAAGAGGAGCAGCTCCAAGAAGAGGAAGCCAAGCAATGAAGGCTATTTTCATAGCGGTTGCACTGCTCGGTGGTGTTCTCACCTTCCTGCCTGGCTGTCGGTCCGAGTCACCGCAAGTGGGAAGTCAGACGAACTGGCTGCGGGCCTGCGACTCGCCCGATGCTTGTGGAGAGCTCGTGTGCGTGTGCGGGACATGTACCCTCGGCTGTGACGACACCAGTGACTGCGGCGGGTTGGGAGCGGAATCATGCATGCTGGCCGACGATACAGCGGTGACCGCTGCGTGCGACGGTCGTCGCGCAACCATCGGAATGTGCCTCCCGAGCTGTGTGGACGAATCGTGCCCCGAGGGGACTTCCTGCGTCGCGGGGGCGTGCGTTGCTTCGCGAAATGCAACGACTTCCGTCGTCGTCAACCTAGACGATCAATATCAGACCCTATTCGGCTTTGGTGCGTCTCTGAGCTTGGATGAAGACTTCATCGTAGGGCATCCCGAAAAGGAACGGATCTACGACGCCATGTTCTCCGAATCGGGGTTTGAATTCGTTCGAGTCCGCAACCGTTTCCGTGGCGACAACGCCGCTGATCTCGAGGCGGCGCAGGAAATCATCGACGCTGCCGAAGACCGCCTGGGGCGACGACCCAGAATTTTCATGACTGCGGGGAGTCCTCCACCTGAGCTCAAGGCCAATGGCGTCGCCTTTTGCAATAACACTGACCCGGACTGCACGCTGAGTCGCAATGACGCAGGTGATTTCGACTACGCTGGCTTCGCGGAACATTGGAGAGCTTCGTTGGAAGCCTACGCGGGGGTAGGGATTGTTCCTGATTTCGTGAGCATTCAAAACAATCCGGATTGGCTTCCCCCTGATGAAGCTTCCGTCGAAGCGTGTCGCTTTCTCCCCGAGGAGGGCGTGACCACTGTGAGCACGCCGGATGGCCCGGTCGAGGCGCCCTTTCCTGGCTATCTGGAAGCGTTGAACGCCACCATGGCTTCGGTCGATTCCCTGCCGGACGATTACGTCTTTTCGGGTCCCGAAACGTCGGAAGTGTCCACGTTCATGACATACGCCGACGTGCTGAGTGGAGTCGGTTCCTTGGCGTTCCATTTCTACCAAACGGACCCACAAGACGTGCCCCTGGAAGACTTGGAGGCGATTCAACAACTGGCCGAACAGCGAGGCGACTCGGTCATCCAAAGCGAGATGTCGGCGACCGCTCTGGAGACCGCTCTCCTCGCGCACCATGCGCTCGCTCGGGCGAATAGCTCGGGCTATCTCCAATTGGGGTTCGTCGTCGCCACCGACGACGAAGAATTTGGAACCCTGATTGCGGCAGACGACACGTCCTTCGAGAAGCGACCTGCGTACTATGCGCTGGCGCATTTCGCTCGCTTCACCGAACCCGGGTGGAGACGCGTCCGAGCAGAAAGCGGCTCGGAGGGTGTCCTGAGCACAGCCTGGCTCTCGCCCGAAGAAAACGCGGCCAGTCTGGTTCTCATCAATGGGCAGGACAACGCCATGGACGTGGAGGTCGTCCTTCCCACGCAGCTGGTCTCTTCCCGGGAGCACACCAACGTGATCCGAACGGTCTTCCCTGGTATCGAAAGGATGGCCGAACTGGGACCGCTTCCTGAGAATTCCGTGGTGCGAGTGCCAGGGCAGTCTATGGTCACCGTGACGGCCACGAGTGAGTAGAACAGATCTCATCACTTTTGAAGGCTCCAGCGCTGCTCGAAAAACACGGAAGAAAATTGTTCGTATTTGCCGGGTATCGCTCTTCGAGTGCGTACGGGGAGCCTCAGTTCCAGGCGGCATCCACCCCAATGCTGGGGATAAAAATGGGAGCGGTGCCGGTGTCGGTGCAGCCCCGGATGCCGCAAGTCCGGCGGGAGACCGTGGGAGAATAGGTGGCGTTGAGCACTTCGATGTGAGCGCCCCAATTGAAGTTTTCGCTGGGATACCAGCGCTTGGCCAATTTGAGGTCGAGGCGTGTGAGGGGGATGCTGCGGCTGCCATCGAAGACGAAGCCCCGGAGGGTCGTTCGACGTCCCGGAACTCCCGAGGCGAAGACAAATTTGCCGGATGCCTGAAAATGGGCACCGAAATCGTAGGTGAGAGCTAGGTTGAGGATGTGAGGGCGGTCGTAGCCCGCGATAGTAGAGATGAACGCCGTGCTCCTCATCGAGCGGGAGAACGTATAGGAAAGCAAGGCGCCGAGGCGACGAGTCAGGGGCCTCTTGAGATAGAGCTCCAGGCCGACCGCGCGACCGAGAAGGCGCTGATCGGCACTGGTCTCGTCGACGCCGAGCGTCTGGGAAGCTCCGACGGGATCGCTGAGGTTTGTCGTCACGTTGGCGAAAGCGCCTGCGCTGACGCTGAGCTCCCAAGGCAGTGCGAGCTCATAGGTGGTGGCTGCTTGAGCGGTTTCTTGAAGGCCGTCGCGCAGTCCGGCGATTTGAGCTCCCGGAACGTTGGGCACGAAGCTCGGTGCTTGATGAGCTAGTCCGATGGTGTGAGTGGCTGTCAAGCGCTCCGAGAGCTGATACTCCGCCGAAAGACGCGGATCGACCCCCACCGCGATGTCGCCCAGGGACGAATAGATGTCTGTGCGGATCCCTGGGACGATGTTGACGCGGCCGCTCGGGAAAAGGACGAGCTCCAGGTAGGCTCCACCCTGGACATCGGTGTGGGGAGGGAAGAGCTCTGCGTAGACTTCCGGCTCGAGAACGCCCGGATCGACGGCCATCTCGTAGTCGTCGATGATGGTGTCCGCACCGGCGCGTACGATGACATCCTCTCGCTGGAGTTGAAAGTTGGCTCGGGCGGCGAAGACGTTGTTCCGCAAAAATCCCAGCTCCGACCGAGTCCGATCGCGACCCACGGTGAACGCCAAACGTCCCTTGGCTCGATCGGAGAAGTCGTGATTGTACCGGAGATCGACCCGGTGAAACTCCATGCCGGCTTGTATTCCAGTGTCGTTGCCGAAGTAGTCATAGGCGCCAAAGGTCAATAGACTGATCTCGTCGCGCGGTCCGAGTCGGTAACCCGCAAGCGCCTGATAGTCCCAATAGTCCAGGCGTTGCTCGGGACTCAAAAGGGAGAACAGAAGTGCCGTGTAGGAATAGCGGCCGCCCACCATGGCGTAGCCGCGGCCTTTGGCAAAGGGCGCCTCGACGAACCCGCCGGCGTCGAGGAGACGGAGGCTGGCTTCGCCGCGGAGCTCTCCGTGAGGCTCGGC
>CAYTRQ010000108.1:0-5319 GCA_964440025.1 uncultured Polyangiaceae bacterium
CACCTGTGCACTCGGGGCGGGCAATCCCAAGTAACGCGGCTGCGCAGTTTTCTTCGGGCTTTTTGCCGGCAGCGGGTGGGCAGACTCTCCAGCCGTGATATTCGAGTCCCATGTCGCCAGGTGCACTTTGGTTCAAAGACGCCATCATCTACGAAGTCAGGATTCGGTCATTCTTCGACTCTGATGACGATGGAATCGGAGACATTCGGGGACTGACAGCCAAACTCGACTACTTGGCAGACCTAGGGATCGACACGATTTGGGTCCTCCCTTTTTACCCGTCGCCACTCAAGGACGACGGCTACGATATCGCTGACTACAGCAAAGTACACCCGACGCTCGGCACACTGCGGGACTTCAAACAGTTTCTCAAGGCCGCTCACCAGCGCGGACTGCGCGTGGTCACCGAGCTGGTGATCAACCACACGTCCGATCAACACCCCTGGTTTCAGAGAGCGCGGCGCGCCGCACCAGGAAGCCGATACCGCGATTGGTATGTCTGGAGTGATGACCCAAAGAGATACAAGGAAGCTCGCATCATCTTTCAAGACTTCGAAGCTTCCAACTGGACCTGGGACCCTGTCGCCCAGGCGTATTTTTGGCATCGATTCTATTCGAACCAACCCGATCTGAACTTCGACAACCCCGACGTGCAAAAGGCCGTCCTCTCGCTCGTCGACTACTGGCTTGACATGGGGGTCGATGGCCTGCGGCTCGACGCCATTCCCTACCTCTTCGAGCGAGATGGGACCAATTGCGAGAATCTTCCTGAAACTCACGCATTTTTACAGTCGATGCGGAAGCACATCGACAAAAAGTTCAAGGATCGGATGCTTCTCGCCGAGGCCAACCAGTGGCCGGAAGACGCGGTGGCCTATTTCGGCGAAGGAGATGAATGCCATATGGCATTTCATTTTCCCATCATGCCCCGATTGTTCATGGCGCTGCGCATGGAGGACAACTTTCCAATCCTGGATATTCTCGAGCAAACGCCGGACATCCCTTCTACATGTCAGTGGGCCATCTTCCTCAGAAACCATGACGAGCTAACGCTGGAGATGGTCACGGACGAAGAGCGCGACTACATGGTCGATGCCTACGCCGCCGACCGCCACGCCCGGATCAATCTAGGCATTCGCCGCCGACTCGCTCCACTTCTCGACAACAATCGGCGACGCATCGAGCTAATGAACGCCCTACTGTTCTCGCTGCCGGGGACCCCTGTCCTCTATTACGGAGACGAGATCGGGATGGGGGACAACATTTATCTGGGTGACCGGGACGGAGTCCGAACTCCCATGCAGTGGAATGGCGACAGAAACGCGGGCTTTTCTCGGGCCAATCCTCAAAAGCTCGTCCTCCCTCCCGTCCAAGACCCGGAGTATCACTTCTCGGCCATCAACGTAGAAGTCCAGCAAGGGAACCCAAGCTCCCTCCTTTGGTGGACCAAGCGTATCATCGCACTGCGCAAGCACTTTGCAGCGTTCGGGCGCGGTAGCTTCGAGCCTCTATTTCCGAGCAATCGCCGTGTGTTGGCTTTTCTGCGCCGCTTCGAGGAGGAGGTAGTTCTTGTTGTGGCGAACCTGTCTCGCTTCGCGCAGTATGTGGAGCTCGACCTCAGTGAATTCAACGGCCACCGACCTCGTGAGCTATTTGGGAACACCGACTTCCCGGCCATCGGCGATCTTCCCTACCTCGTGACATTGGGCCCCCACGGGTTCTACTGGCTCTCTCTGGGCGGAGTTGGGGGAGAAGCGGAAAAAATGAGCCAACCGAAAACGAGCGTCGCCACTGTTCGCGGCGACTGGGACGCCGTGCTACGAGGGCGAGGCTCGGCAACGTTGGCTCACGCATTGTCGGACTACTTACCGTCTCGCCGTTGGTTCCGTGGAAAGGCTCGACGAATCAAGAACGTGAAGGTTACGGACAGCATCGCACTAGCACGCCGTGCCGCTGTGGCTCTCATTGACGTCCACTATACTCGAGGCGACCCCGAGTCCTATCTGCTACCACTTCGCTATGTGGGAGAGCCTGGCGCCCCCGATCACGCCATTCTTCGATTGAAGCTCCGCGGTAAGCGTGGCGATGAAGAGGGCTACCTTGTCGATTGTAGCGATGACGAGGACGTCGCGCTCGCCCTTCTCCGCCTCGTGATCCAAAAAAAGCGGCTCAAGGGACGACACATGACTTTGACGGGAGTCCCTACGCCGGAGATGCGAAAGCGCCGCCCAGTTTCCGAGCTCCCCAAAGCTCGCGCGCTCGGCGCTGAACAGACCAACACCAGCTATCTCTACGGGGATGAAATGGTTGGAAAGCTACTCCGCAAAATCGATATGGGGAGCAGCGTCGAGCTGGAGGTGCTGAGTCATCTACACGACTGCGACGTGAAAGCCAACGTTCCCGAATACTTGGGACATCTCGATCTGGAATTTGACAATGGTCAGATGGCTACCGCTGGGATTTTCCAGCGCTTCGTGCCTAACCAAGGCGAAGCCTGGTCCCTCACGGTCGACGCCGTCGAAGGGTACTACGAACAAATTCTTACTTCCGAGTATCTCCAACGCGGAGTACCGACCGCCCCGGGAGGTCCTCTCACTTTAGTCGGAACTCAACCCCCTCAAGAGATTTCCGACCTCATAGGACACTATCTAGTGATGGCGGGCCTGTTGGGAACTCGGACAGCCGAGCTCCATCATGCCCTGGCTGCACGCGGACCGGATCCTGGCTTCGAGCCTGAAGAGTTCGGCGCACTAGCAAAACGATCATTCTATCAGTCTTTGCGCAATCTTCATTCCCGTGCTTTCGACGAGCTTCGCGATCACGTAAGCAACATGGAAGGAGCCGTAGCGGATGAGGCCCGTTTGCTCCTCAAACAGGATCGACAACTACGTTCCCACCTGGCCAAAGTTCGCGACGTCCGGCTTTCCGCACGCAGGATGCGTATCCATGGGGATTATCATCTGGGCCAGGTCCTTTACACCGGCAAAGACTTCGTCATCCTAGACTTCGAGGGAGAGCCGGCGCGTTCCCTCTCTCACAGGCGAACCAAACGCTCCCCACTTGCCGATGTAGCGGGCATGCTGCGCTCATTCCACTATGCGGCGCATGCTCCGCTTCTAGACACCGAGAACATGCATCTGCGCGAAGTCGACGCTCAGGCACTGCGCGGTTTCTCAACCGTCTGGCTCAATTGGGTTTCCGCGATTTTCTTGGAAAAGTACCTAGAAAAGATGAGCGGCACCGATCTCCTGCCGAGGGATCCCGTGCAGTTGTCAATTCTCCTCGACGCATATCTTCTCGATAAAGCTCTCTACGAGCTCTCCTACGAGCTCAACAACCGGCCCACCTGGGTAGAAATTCCGGTCGTCGGGATCCTCAACCTTCTCAGGGATTAGAATCCCTTCGGGCTCTTTCGAGATAGTATTCCGGTGGATATCCCTCGTCCTCGAATTCGCGTTCTTCTTCCGGGACAGGACAAATCTCGCCCGTATATCCGTCTTCTCCTTCGGGGATCTCACACGGATGGAGACGAATCACCTCCGGCCTCGGTTGATAGACAACCTCGCGCTTCTCGGTCTTCTTGCGCCCCTCGGAATAGCGAATGGTGCGGGAGACAAGCACCGTCCAACCCAGCTGACCGGCGCGAACCCGCTTGCGTTCCCCAGGTTCCAGTTCCTCGTCGGCTTCGTATTCTATAGGGGGGTGGACGACGTCATAGCGCTTCGACCGCTGACGGCTCACCTGCCGCCCTTCCGTATCGCCGTAGAGAAGCACTTTGATGAACGTCGGACCAAACACGGTCTTGATCAAAAGCCCGGCATCGGTGTCGTTTTTGAAAATCAGATCCGGCTGCGGAAACGAAATCGTCGCTTCGTGACCCTCGGGATAGCGTGGAAAGTAGTAGCTGTGCGGCTGACGCTGGAGGACCTCATAGCCGGCATCCAAAACGGCGTTGAACAGTGTTGTGGCAAACTGGCTGATTCCGCCGCCAACAGTCTTCTTCATTTCACCACGCACGATCGTGGGTGCCTGCTTGTATCCTTTCGCCTCGGTCCGACGCCCCAAAAACTCATTCAGAGAGAATCGCTCACCGGGACGCAGAATCAAGCCATCAAGACGCCTCGCCGCAGTCTGAATGTTCTCGACACGCGGCCTACAGCACGAATGGCGTGTCGAAAAAGAAGCGACGAGCTCTGTGATCCCGAGCGATTCGGCTTGCAAAGTAGTCAGCTCCGGCGGCTCGGGCTCGAGCGGAACCGGGACGGTTCGGGAACCAGAGCTCCCGCTCTTCAAGATCGCAGAGGCTAAGGCCTCAGAGTCAAGCCGGATCCCCTCGTGGCTCGGCCGAATGGTGATCTTGCCCTTCGAGCCCATTTTGAACGCCGCATCCCGCGCTGGTTGTTCCAGCCGAGACAGGAGCGGCCGAAGAACCGGACGCAGTCGTTCGACAGCAATCCCGAGCAGAAGCCGCCTTGACTTCTGTTCAACCTCACTCCGGAGCGCGGGCCGGAGTTGAGCAGGCAGGACCGTCTGTTGATGCTTGCCATCTTCGCTCTCCAAGCGGATCGGGGCATCGAGTATGCGCCGGGCTTGCGCGACGGCCCGCTCTACCTCGCTACGAGATATCAGCGGATCGTTCCGGACTACGGGAACCGAAACCGGCGCAGAGGAACCCTCGTTGACTGCTGTCAGCAGTCGTTTCTCGAGCACCTCGAAGTCGACAGAACTCCCCGCTCGACCATATTCGGCCCGAGGCACTTCCTCGAAAAGAACGGCAGGCAGCACTTTCTCTGGCAGTTTCTTCGCAGCCCAAGGACGAACGAATTCTTGCAGCTGCTCTCGGTCCAATCGCACTTCCGGTTCGATCTCATAATCAGAGAACAGACGCATCAACCAAAACCCGAACTGCGAGATCCCGTTCCCCCTACGACCGGCAGCAAGAGCTTCCTTGCCCGCACTCTGCACCTCGAGTTCCAAACCGAGCCGACGAACCGGCACCTGCTTTCTCTGCTCACCGAGACGGAGCTCGATGGTCCTGTTCGCAAAGCGAATTGCCAAATTGGAGAGGACGCGCTCAGCCTCCATCGCATCGAGGGCACGGAGCGAGCGTCTACCTGGACCGCCATTTTTCCCCGCAGAATCATGGGCGTTCTCCTGTCGTTGTCCAGACCTCCAGGAAACCACCACCCCACGCAAGATGAGATCTTGGTTTTGCGTTCGTTCTACGACGAAGCTCACCCAAAGGCCCAGCATCAGAAAACAAAAGAAAACCAACGCACTCGTCAGAATGCGAGGCCATCGCCGTTCGTGTCTTAGCCC
>CAYTRQ010000108.1:5419-14511 GCA_964440025.1 uncultured Polyangiaceae bacterium
AAGCGGAGAAGGCTCTCTCTCGTCCCAGCGGTCAACCTCAGTCATCTCGTTTCGTAGCCCAAGCGGAGAAGGCTCTCTCTCGTCCCAGCGGTCAACCTCAGTCATCTCGTTTCGTCATCGTCGAGCGGATTTGTGGATGGTTCGAGAGAGTCCGGTGCACCGGACAACGATCAGCGATCTCGGCAAGGCGCTGTCGCGTCTCTTCGTCGAAATCGCCGCGCACGACAATGTCCCGGTACAGAAAATCCAAAAGATGCTTAGAGCTACATTCTTCGCAATCCTCGGCGTGCACTCTGTCATGCCGAAGGCGCACTTTCACCTCATCGAGTGCGATCCGCTTGCGTCGCGCATAAAGATGCAGCGTCATACTTGTGCACGCCCCAAGTGCAGCAAGGAGAAGATCGTAAGGACTGGGACCACGATCGTCTCCCCCCACTCTTGTCGGCTCATCGGCGACCCAGTCGTGCGTTTTCGTCTGCACCTGGGCTTGCATTGAACCGGCACGTCCTCGAACCAGGACCTCCCCCTCTTCCACCTCCGGGAGTTTTTCTTCTTGCTCCTCTCGAAGGTAACGGCCGACCCACGTGGCCAGCACGTTCGCCACGTACTCGGAATCTCGAGAGCGAGACAGCAGATGGTCGGCCCCATCCACAGAAATGAAGCTCTTGGGATGATTCAAGTAGCGATAAATGACAGCGGCTTCTCCGACGTCGACAATTTCATCGCTCGGACTGTGAAAGATCAGAACTGCCGCGCGAAGCTCGTTGAGCGCAGACAAAGAGGATTCGTTCTCGATATCCTCGATGAACTCCTTCTTGATTCGGAATACTCGACCACCAAGCTCGACCCTCCCCTGCCCCTCCTTGCGAATCTGCGGGAGCGAGTTGGATAATAGCTTCTTGAGGTGCTCTGGAGATGCAGGTGCGCCAATCGTAGAAACAGCTCGAATCGACGGGATGTCCAGTGCGGCGCGGAGTACAGCCGCCCCACCAAGAGAATGTCCGATCAACACCTGCGGCGAACCATATTGCTCCTTGAGAAACTGCGCCGCAGCCTTCAGATCAGCGACGTTCGACGAAAAGTTCGTGTTGGAAAAATCGCCACCACTATTGCCCAGCCCAGTGAAATCGAAGCGCAACACTCCCAATCCACTTCGACTGAGCGCTCGACTTATCCTCGATGCCACCGCAATATCCTTGGAGCAGGTAAAGCAGTGGGCGAACAAGGCCATGGCCTTCGGCTCCCCGTCGGGCATCTCTAAGCGCCCAGCCAACCGGGCCCCGTCGTGCCCCTCGAATTCCACCTTTTCCGCCATGGCCCCTATGGTGCTCCAAACCAGGTCAGTTGCCAAAAGCCAGCTCGACTCCAAGGGGGGAGCTCGCCTAGTGCCTCGGCAACTCACGTTTCGAGCGGTTTCGAAGCACTCCCAGAAGTGGGTGAGGTCGGCTTCGAAACCGCGCTCGACTACGTCTTTGCCTCGGCTTTTTTGCTGGTTCTTGTGCTGCGACCGACCGGAGGAAGATGAATGATTTCGAGACAAAAGTGGTCTCCCTACCGACCACTTTTATGTGGTCGCAGCACTAGCGCTGCGACAGCTTGGAAACGATCGGATATTTGGTCAGGCGCAGCGCCAAGGGTTCGGTTTTGGAAGTCGCACTACGCTTCACGTCAGCTTCACGCTGGGTTTTCTTCTCTCCCACGGACTCGGTGACAAGCACGATTCGTTCAGCGCCGGAGGGGAAATGTCTGCTCGATTCGGTGGAGGCTTCCGTGAGGCAGAAGCGTGCTCGACAATAGATGAAATCGTGTCACTGGAAACGGCTCCGATTTATAACCGATGTAGCGCGCTAGCCAGTCTGACAAAGGCTCTCGGGCTCCGTTCGGATCAAGTCGAGCCAAGGTAACATGCGGGTGGAATTTCCGCTTCTCTGGCGAAATTCCGATGGCACGGAGCTCATTTTGCAACTTCCTCTGCAACGAAAAAAGCTGGTCTTCTGCCTCGGTCCCGACCCAAAGCACCCGCGGTTTTCCCTTGCGGGGAAATACCCCGGCGCTACTCAGTCGTAGATTGAACGGTTGAACGCGTACGCCCTTGGCAGCAAAGGTGATATCACGCACCGCTTCCTTTTCTACTTCTCCCAAAAACTCGAGCGTGATGTGATACTCATTGTCCAGCGCCCAGCGGGCATGAGGGATACCCTCACACATGGCGTCCAACGAATCAGAAACGGAGTCGGGAATCGTCAGCGCAAAAAACAATCTCGGCACAACGTGAACGATAGCAGACCATCATGCGTTACGCCTTGCTCGGCGGTCGGTCGGGTCTTGGACGAACGGAGTCCGACAGTCGACAAGGCCACCGAGCGGCACAGTCCTGCCGCTGCCTCACCCGGGGGCAAGTGAGGCGAGTGTCGGCAGGCGCTTTCAGGGCTATGAGATGTGCTCTAGCCTTCTAGCCTTGGCCTTCCCCGGCAACGATTTCTCCTCCCCGACGCCTGTAGCTGAGCTCCTTGCTATAGGCCTGAAGCAAATCATCGTAGCTGATCAGTCCGAGAATCGCCCCTTCTTCTCCCACAACGGGGAGTTGCTGATAGTGAGACGTCGCCATCCTCTCCAAGGCTACGGCTAAGGTCTCTTTCGCTCCGACGGATACGAAGGGCGACTCACAATCGGCAGCAATAGCCAGCATGCCAATGTCCTCGTCGTAAAGATAAGCACGCACCGTATCAAGCGTGACGATTCCCTCCGGCTTGCCATCATGTCCCGCAACAGGAAAGACCGCCTGGGTCCCCTCTGTAGCCTGTCGAAGAAGTACGGACAACGGAACCGAACGATCGACGACACGAACCACACTCTCCTCGAAAACGTCCCGCACCTTGAGCCCCGAAAGGACGTCCAGGACGTATTCTCCTCCATGGGCTGGCGAATCCCGACGAGTTGGAACTTGCTCTTGGTAGAGTCGCCACTTGCTGATGAGCGTGAAGGTAATGACCTCGGCTAACATCGTTGGCACCAACAGTTCGTAGCTGCCTGTCATTTCACTCGCCATCACCAAAGTCGAGAGAGGGGCACTAGTAACGCCCCCAACAAAGCAGGCCATACCAACAATCATGTAAGAACTCGGTTCTGTTGCGACATGCGGAGCCACCTGATGAAAGGCAAGGCCAAAGGCTCCTCCCACCATTCCTCCAATCACTACAGACGGCCCGAATATACCAGCCGAAATAGGCAATGCCGCCGTAACGCTCGTGGCCAGAACCTTGAGGGCCACGATCAAAAGCATCGTGAAAACTCCCGCCCAACCGACTCCTATCTGGTCCGTAGGCACCAAAGCCTCCTGCATCCATCCGTAGCCGGCCCCAAACACCGCAGGATGGACGAGACCAAGCACACCAACGATTGCACCACCGCCCAAAGCAATCAGTGGCGGCCAGAACGGAAGCCTTTTTGCTACGTGAGCCAACTTGTGATGCAATGCCACGAAAATCACACCCACGATGCCGGCGCAGATAGCCATGAGAGCAAAAAGTGGCAGCTCGCGGGCATCAAGATTGTATGTCTTGGCGGTGCCAAACAACTGCCCCTCGCCAAAAATGGTTGTAAACAGCGAGTAGGCGACAACGGACGAAAGCACCGACGGCACGAGCGCATCCACCTCGAGATCGTCGGAGTACAGAACCTCCACGACGAACAGCGCGCCGCCCAAAGGCGTGCGAAAGATCGCTCCGATGCCACCAGCAGCTCCAGCCACCAAGAGCAATCGGCGCTCCCGATCGCTCAGACTAAGAAGCCGTCCCACGACAGCACCCAAAGCAGCTCCAACGTGAGCGATAGGTCCCTCGCGCCCGGCACTAACCCCCGAGCCGAGGGACAGCGCCGCCGCGAAAATTTTCGTCGGGATCACGCGGCGACGTACCCGCCCCCGGCCATGGTGAAACGCGTAGAGCCATCCCTCATTGCCGCCGGCAGCCTCCTTGCAAAAATACAATACGAGAAGGCTAGAGAGAAAGGCACCGACGGCAGGAGCAATGACGAGCGCCCATTTCCGCAGAGAACCAGGATCGGCATGGGCGTGAAACAGCCCATGCTCGCCGGCCGGCTCCATCAGCTGCATTTGAGCAACGAGCCCAAAGCAAACGTAACGCACGGCCTCGAAGCTGACATACAGAAGGCAGGCTGCGATCCCCGCCAGAAGACCGACAGCCAAACCCAAGCCGACCCACCGCGACACGGCTCGCAGCTCGATATGGCGGGCCAGGCCTGCCAATTCGGCTAGGCCCGGAAGGGGGGGCAGGCGAGCTCGTCCCATGGGCTGCCGGATGCTAATGCACGGGGCCTGACGCGCAACCACGGAAATGGCGCCGCCGTAGGCTGGCTCCGGCTCCCGGATGCTACTTCGGTTGCGCCCTCGGGGACTTCTTTAGCCTGACTTGCGCCGAGAAACGCTTCCTGGCTCGTTGGTTCGCATCCTCAACGCTGGGGAACCCGGCTATCGGGCTACCGGTGAGGAACCGTGATAAAGTCGAACAATGAGCGATTCTGGCGCGGTGGAAGGCAGAATATCGCATCCAGATTCGCCGAGCGCTCGTGATCCGCTAGAACTGATGGCCTTTTCGCGAAAGTTGGCGGGGCTCCCGAGCGCCGCTGACGTGGTGCGTCACGGCGCGGCAGGAGCAGCACACTTGCTCCGTCAGTCTCCAGTCGCCGTTGCCGTCCTGGCCTTGGATACTGATCCAACCCGCCCGCAGCTCTTGGTCTCATCGCAGACGGAGGGAGCACCACACGAGCGTCCAACCGCGGTGCGAACGCTTGTCTTAGAGAAGAGCCATCTCCTCGACAGGGCTCTCCACAACCCGAGCCCCCTGACCGTGAACGGAGATGACCAAGACCTTGCGGAATTCTTCGATCCCCCTCTGGTCTACGATCCAGATGCGTTCGTCTCCGTTTTTCCGATCGTCCCACGCCGTGGCCCCCAGGGAGTCCTGTGTATCGCCCATCTTCCGGACGGTCATCCCCGAAACCCACACCAAGAGCCGATCGATGAGCCTTGGACGAAGGCCACGGCCGAAGCCGTCGCTCTGGCCCTCGATACAATCCCACAACCTCTTCTCTCTCAAGCGCAATTGGATGCCGTGGCAGCAGCGGAAGGAGACAAGGCCCGAGTCGCCGAGCTCTCGCGATATTTGGCATTCTTCGAAAGTGCCCGCGACGCAATGCTCGTGATGAACCTGGAAGGAACCATTCTTTTCGCTAACCCTGTCGCCTCTCAACTCACAGGGCGTCCCGCCGGCACGTTGGTCGGCAAAAGCTTCCACGAATTGCTCGACCCGGCGGCCCGGGCCCTGGCCCGCGAGGTGATCAACGACTTCTCCCGAGGTCTCTATCCCGCCGGAGTGGACTTTCAGCTCGCGCGCCATGAACAGGATGGAGTCGCTCTCTCGGGAAGACTCGTGAGCGTGAACTTCAGCGGCGTCACTCGCGAAACAAACGCCGTACTAGCTGCCATGCGCGATGTCACCGAAGACCGGGCGCTCGGCCGAGAGCTTTCTCAGACGCGCGATTTCTTGCAACGTGTCATCGAGAGTTCCGTCGACGGCATTGTCTCCGCGGACACGCACGGCGACATTCTCGTCTACAACCAAGCAGCAGCAAAGATTTTCGGCTACAGCAAGGAAGAGGTCATCGGCAGAATGAATGTCGAACAACTCTATCCTCAAGGCGTTGCCCGCGACATCATGCGCCGAATCCGCGGGCGGGAGTACGGGGGGCGCGGACGCCTGAGCGAGTATCGGGTGGACATGCGCACGAGAAAAGGGGAGCGAATCCCGGTCACGCTTTCGGCAAGCCTCGTCATGGATGGCCAAAGACCAGTCGGCACGGTTGGCATCTTTACGGATGTTCGAGACAAGCTCGCCATGGAAGCGAGGCTCTCTCGAGCGCAGCGGGAACTACAAAACCACGAGAAACAAGCTGCTATCGCAGAGCTGGCAGGCGCCGCCGCCCACGAACTCAATCAACCGCTCACCGCCGTCATGGGGTACGCAGAATATCTCAAACGAGCTCTCGGTTCCGATCCGAACCTTGCTCATGCCGTCGCCGTGATCGTCGGAGAAACCGAACGGATGGCCAACATCGTGAAAAAGGTAGGACGGATCACCCGCTATGAAACGAAACCCTACGTGGGCGGCGCAAAGATCGTCGATATCGAAGCATCGAGTATCCCGGAAGAAGAGTAACGGCAGTCGTGGAGCTTCTCCAGAAGGAACTCCTCCCCCAAAAACCATCCGAGGAGACCACGGACGATTCAGCGGTGATGTCCTTCCGGGAGGGCCATCGGTGCGGGGCGCACGGAAAGTTGCCGACGCTGTCCATCTCGGCGCACGACAAGCTGCACAGGCTCTCCCACGGTCGACAGGCTGGCCCTCCAACGCAAATCTTCGGGGGTCTCCACGGGCTTGCCGGCAAATTCAATGACCACGTCCCCTGGCTTGAGCCCGGCGGCCATCGCCGGTCCCCCAGGCTGTACACGCAAGATCAAGGCACCTTGCCGATCAGGGAGATCGAGCTCCTTTTGCACGTGACGATCCACCACATCGACATGAACTCCGATGGCCGCGCGTTGAACGACACCATCCCTCAGTAACCGAGGTAAGAGCTCGCGGAGCATGTCAACCGGAATGGCAAACCCTATGCTATTCGCCTCCGGATTGATTGCAGTGTTCATTCCCACCACACGCCCCGACAGATCCAGCAGCGGGCCTCCGGAATTGCCCGGATTGATACTCGCATCCGTTTGCAGAAAGTTATAGTAGGCGCCTGGGTTGCCGAGCTTGACCTCACGGCTGGTTCGTCCCTTGGCGGAAATGATGCCCGCCGAGACAGTATGGGCTAGCCCAAAGGGGTTGCCGATCGCGACGACCCAGTCACCGACCTGTACTTTTTTGGATTCCCCCAAAGGAAGCGCAGGAAGCTCCTTTGCCTCGACAGAAAGGACGGCAACGTCGGTATGAGGATCAGCCCCAACGACCTGGGCCATGAAAGCCCGATCGTCAGAAAGTTCCACTTGAATGGCGTGAGCACCCTGCACGACATGATAGTTGGTAAGGATTTTCCCGTCAGAATCAAAGATAAAGCCGGAGCCGCTCCCTCCCGTGAGCTGTCGATAGAAACCGCGGCGCCGGCTGGAAATCGTTCGCACGAAGACAACGGCCGGATCGCTCTGCCTCGCGAGTTCCGCAAAGCTAGGGGGAGGCGCGGCAGGATTGTCGCTGGACTGGGCTGCCGGGGCCGCCGGCAGAGGAGCTGGAGCAACTCGTTCTTTTGAACGCTTTTCTTCGAAGAGCGGCAAATCGCACGCGATCAGCGCTAACGAAAGCGCCCCGAGGATCGGCAATCGGGCAATCCCCCGACGAGCAGATCGACGCCGAACGCTGACTCGCTTCACCCACCCCTCACTTGGACGGGCACAGCTGGAACTTCCTGAGCTCATGATTCTACAACACATCTCATCACCTCGAAGGGTCCCCGCTGTCACTCACAGAGAAACGGGAGAGGTGGCGGAGCCTTATTCTTCGGTGGATTCGACGCGCTCGTGTTTCTCTTTGGAATGTATCTCACCGGAGCTCGACTCGAGCGGGCCGCAGCATCAAGAGCTCTTTTTCGCATCCACAAAGCGAATACGAAGATCATAGAGGAGCTGCTCAATCAGCCGCTCTTCCTCGCCAGTCAAATTACCCTTGGTTTTCTCAGAAAGGAGAGCGATGAGATCGATTGTCTGCCTGGCCATCGGAAGGTTCTTCGCGGCGGGGCTACCCGATGCCGGGTCCGGAGCCTCCCCGAGATGAACGAGGGTTGAGTGGGCCAGCGACAAGACAAACGTAGAGAAATCGACGGCGGGAAGCTCCTCCTCCTCGTTCCCGACAGCCTCCGCCTCTTCATCCTCGGACGGCCCCTCTTCAGTCACTGATTCGTGCCCTCTTCCCTAGATGCCACTACCGCCGGCTGTTCTAGCTCGACCGCGACCGCCTCTTCTTCACGATCAGGCAACCCTTGCAGACGAGTTTCGAGTTCTTCTTTCTTGACTTCCCCCCGTTTGAGCATGCGGTCGCGAATCCTGGTGTCGAAACGAAAGTCTTCTTCGATATTCATGGGGTCTCCTCAAAAACAACTCATCGTGGCTTCCTTGGCTCCTCACTGCCTTTCAGAGCACTGCCTTCCAGAGCACCAGAACGGATCTGGAAGAGCCGCCTTCCGTAGCACCGAACACGAATCGGTTCTTTTCGCCGTGGATTTCAGGCAGCAGCGACAAGACGAGTTCTAGTGCTTCGGCCGCGCGATGTCGACCAGCAGCAAAAGGGACCTCGAGAGAGGAAGTCCTTGGAGCGCTACGACCGGCGGCCAGAACGGATCTCATCCCCGAAGGGGCTCATCCGCCTCGCCAACGCTCACCCGCGGAAGGGCGAGGCGAGCATCGGCGAGGCCATTTCCAGCGTTTGGCTCGATGTGCCGGGTTTCTGATGGGAACGTATCTCGCCCCCCTTCGGGGTTTGGGCCGGCGTTCTAGGAAGCTCGCGGAGCGGAACGTGGACGAAGCAAGCTCTGCACTGCAATATCAGGCTCAGGCTGTCGAAAGAACTGGGTATCTTCCTCGAGGGCCTGTTCGGCGGCCGCCAATTCCTCGGAGCCGGCTGGGCGTACGCTGAGAATTTCACCCTTGACGGTGATTTCCTGACCCGCCAGCGGATGATTCGTATCCAGAACAACGGAGTCCTCACTCACGGAAAGCACGTGAACGACTAGTATACCGCCGTCCGTGTTTTCGACTTCGAACCGATCTCCTGCTTCGACATCGGTGGGGAAATCCGAGCGGTCGACCTCGAGAATTCCATCGACTCGACGGTTCCCGAACGCGTCCTGTGGGCGGAGCCGTACTTGGAATTCATCGCCCTCCATCTTTCCTTCGAGGGACGATTCGACGAGGGAAAGAAGCTGCCCCATTCCAAAAATGACCTCGAGAACCTCTCGAGGGCCGACGAGCTCTCCCTCGGCGTCGAAAACCTCATAAGAGAAACTCAACAGGGTTTCAGGACCTA
>CAYTRQ010000109.1:0-14412 GCA_964440025.1 uncultured Polyangiaceae bacterium
CTTCTGGGAGGGCTTCGAAACCGCTCGAAACGTGAGTTGCCGAGGCACTAGCGGGACTCCATCTTGAGAGTCGAAAGAAAGAGAAGCCCCCAGCCAGCCAGAAGGCAAATTCCTCCAACGGGCGTCACGGCTCCCAAAACTCGAACCCCGGAAAGCGCCATTGTATAGAGACTTCCCGAAAAAAGCAGAATCCCAACCACAAACAAATAACCGGCAACGCTGGGCAAACCACTCGCAATTCGTGGAATCATGAGGGCAGCGAGGGCAATCGCAAACGCATGCACGATATGATAGTGACTCGCAGTCTCCCACCACGACATGCGCTGTGCAGCGTCGCTGAGATTGCGCCACTTGGAGGCAAGGCCATGGGCCCCGAATGCTCCAAGCGACACGGCCAAGAAGCCGTTGATGGTGGCCAACATCAATAGATTCCGCATGAAGGACAGTTCCTGCGGCTCGCACAATGCCACAGCTCCTTCAGTTGGAACAGTGCCCTGACACGAGAAAGCGGGCGCCGGAGGGGCGCCCGCTTCGCATCTTCAGACAGCTCGGGGAAGGGCCCCGCTCGAAGAGAACTCAGTTCGATTCCTCGAATTCGGCATCAATGACGTCGTCCTTCTTCGATTCGGAACCCTGATCAGCAGCACCGCCCGCAGCTCCTGCCGCAGCAGCACCGGGCTGACCTTCCGCTCCTTCATAGAGCTTACTGGCCAGCTCATGGGCCTTCTTTTCGAGCTTCTCTGAGACTTCCGTCACCTTGGCATCGTCCTGCTTTTCCACGGCCTCGCGCCCCTCCTTGATGAGGGCCTCGAGCTCACCGGCAAGCTCCTCGCCCGCCTTCTCTCTGTTTTCGCCCAGCTGCTTTTCGAGCTGGTAGCAGAGGTTGTCCAACTTGTTGCGTCGCTCGACTTCCTCACGACGTTTCTTGTCTTCTTCCTCATGCGCCTCGGCGTCCTTCACCATGCGCTCGACATCATCTTCACTCAGGCCGCTCGAAGCCGTGATGGTGATCTTCTGGTCCTTGCCAGTCGCCACGTCTTTCGCGGTCACCGAGAGAATGCCGTTGGCATCGATGTCGAAGGTCACCTCGATCTTGGGCACCCCACGAGGCGCCGGCGCAATCCCCTCGAGATGGAACTTACCCAGTGTCCGGTTGGCGGAAGCCTGAGCGCGTTCCCCTTGGAGCACATGGATTTCCACGGAAGTCTGATTGTCCGCCGCAGTGGAATACGTCTCCTTCTTCTGTGTGGGGATGGTGGTATTGCGCGGGATCATCGTCGTCATCACCCCGCCGAGCGTCTCCACACCGAGAGAAAGCGGAGTGACATCCAAGAGCACCACGTCCTGCACGTCGCCGGCCAACACGCCCCCCTGAACCGCGGCACCAATTGCCACGACTTCATCCGGGTTCACACCACGGTGCGGCTCCTTCTTGAAGAAGTCTTGAACCGTCTGCTGCACCAATGGTGTGCGTGTCGAACCACCCACCAACACAACCTCATCGATGTCGGAGGGGCTCTTCTTCGCGTCGGCAAGAGCCTTCTTGACCGGCTCCACGGTCCTTTCCACGAGCGGACGGATCATCTGCTCCAAAGTGGAGCGACTCAAGGTCTTTTGGAGGTGCTTGGGACCACTGGCGTCAGCAGTCAAAAACGGCAGATTGATGACCGATTCCTGCTTGGTCGAAAGCTCGATCTTGGCCTGCTCGGCGGCATCACGAAGCCGCTGGATGACCATTTTGTCTTTCGAGACGTCAATGCCGGTGTCCTTCTTGAACTCATCGGCCAGCCACTTCATGACCTCTCGATCGATATCGTCACCACCCAGGTGGGTGTCGCCATTCGTCGAGATCACCTGCACGACGTTATCACCGACCTCGAGGATCGAAATATCAAAGGTCCCACCACCGAAATCATAAACGGCAATGACTTCGTTTTCCTTTTTATCCAGGCCGTACGCGAGAGCCGCAGCAGTCGGCTCGTTGATGATGCGCTTCACTTCGAGACCAGCGATCTTTCCTGCGTCCTTGGTCGCCTGACGCTGAGAATCGTTGAAGTACGCAGGAACCGTAATGACGGCCTCGGTCACTGTCTCACCCAAGTAGTCTTCGGCTGCCTTCTTGAGTTTCTGCAGGACCTTGGCGCTCACTTCGGGCGGGGCCACCTTCTTGCCGCGCACCTCGAACCAAGCGTCACCGTTGTCCCCTTTTACCAAGGCGTAGGGAACTCGATCCTGCTCCGACTTCACCTCGTCGAAACGGTGCCCGATGAAGCGCTTCGCAGAATAAACGGTATTTTCCGGATTGGTGACAGCCTGGCGCTTCGCCACCGTCCCCACGAGGATTTCACCCTTGTCATCCCAGGCAACCACAGAGGGAGTGGTTCTCGAGCCCTCATCGTTGACGATGACCTTGGATTCCTTGCCTTCCCTGACCGCAACAACACTATTGGTCGTACCGAGGTCAATTCCAATGATCTTTCCCATCTCAATCTCCAAGGGCCCGTGGCCCGGTTTGAGGTCTTTGCGGGACACGCCCGCGTGAAACTGCGTTTTGAATGGTCGAATGACCTGCCGAGATCGGACCCATGCGTTGGCTCGCATCAGGCCGAGCGGTGTTCCGACACAACAGAAAATCCTGTTTAATGTCAGCTACTTACGCCTACTCTTTGCTCGGCGAACTAGGGGCAAGATAACCACGCCCCCTGCTCGGTCAACGTCTCGACACGGAAGAAAATTTCCGTGAGCACCTCTCAAGCGATCCCTGCCACCGGACACCGCGGTCTTCAGCGCGGTCACCCCACCGTGCACGTCCACTCAGAAATTGAAGGGCAAGAGCCGAGAAAGCGTGGCGCAGGAGCCCGATTGCCCAGGGAAGCGGCCCCGACAGACGAAGTGGCCATTTCGCGCCGCGTACTAGCTCGTTCTCGGCGCGAAATGGCCACTTCGTCGCCCGCCCCTTCGGGGCGAGGGCGGGCGACTCCGCTTTTTTCGGGCATTTTTAGCCGACGAATAGGTGTTGCTTGTTGGTTCGCGTCCATTTGTGGACGCGAACGAGCTAGGCATGCTCCTCGCAAGAGAGGACCCAATGACTCGAAACCCGGCCCTCGAACCGTGCTACTCTCGCCCGATGCTCCGGTCCTCCCGAACCTACTTGGTCCTGGTTTCCCTGGGCATCGGCTGCAGCGGATGCGCCGAGGTACTCGGACTCGAAGGCTTGACCTTTGACCGGAGCGAGGAACCCGCCGAGCTCCATGAGGAGGTTGACGACGCTTCGGGAATCGGGGGTCAGCCGGAATCAGATGGCTCAGGCGGGACTTCGGAGCGCATCAGTATCGCTGGAGCAGGCGCTGGAGTGGAAGGCCAACGGGTCCCTCCCGACGAATACCCGAAGATCTGGGGACCTGGAGCCCTGATCGCCACAAGCTACCAGGGACTTCAGCCGCCGACGACCGCCCCCGACAGCCTCGTGTGGGTCAAGCGAGGTTCAGGGGCCGAACTCCTCGTCCTCCGGATGTCTGCCGAGCAGGACGATCTGCTCGGTGAGTCGAGAGTCAGCGAGGGCTGGACCCACCTCCTCGCGCCCCGCCAACGGGATCAGCGGATTCTCATCGGGTATCAAGCCGGCACCGGATTTCTCGATTGGGGCTCCGCACCTGTCGCGGATTCTCCTTTCGAGAGCCAGCGCATCGGAGGCAGTCCCGGACGAACTCATCTAGTGCTGACCGGTCCGGCGGATGGGCCAAGCCTGTTTTCCTATGACGCTGAATCGCAAACCTACCGCATAGGACCAGCGGACTTGAGCCTTGCCTCACCCGAGATAGAAGGGGGAACCTGGGAGGGCACCTGGACAGACGCGCTCGCGTTCGCGGTGGGCGACCAGCTTGGGATTTTGCGTCTCAATCAAGCAACGGGCGACACTGAATTTCTTCCACTAGCGGAGGGCGCACTGGGTGCCCCCCAAGAGTGGCTCTCCCTCTCCAGCGGCTGGTCCATCGCAACAAGCTACCGAACGGACGGTGGCATGAATCTGCTACTCTACTGGGGCATGATGGGCGCGTTGGAAATTTACTCCACCGATTCCGCGACAGGGGACGTCTCCGTGGAAGATGAGATCTTATGGCGCAGCGGACTATCGGACATCGTCCCCGTCACAATCTCTGATGCCCCTTGGGCGCTCACCTACGATAGCCAGTCTGGAACCGTCGATCTGCAATCGCTCGATTCTCCTGAGACAAGTCAAGGCCCCGTGGTCAAGTAAGGGGTCCTCACTTCGGCCGCTCCGCGAGCCTCCGGTGATGCGTCGGCGATCTGCTGCGAAAAGACAGCCACTTGAGGTCCCCCCAGCAATACAACCCAGGGCTTTGTCATGCCAAGTCGTGTAGGCTCTCTGTCCTCGTGGTCGAACAGACGGGACAGCTCATCGCAGGACGTTACCGACTCCGGCGCTGCCTCGCCAAGGGAGGAATGGGCTCGGTCTGGACGGCCGAGCACGTCGAGCTAGGAAACGAAGTCGCCCTCAAGCTCCTGCGCAGCGATCTCTCGGACGACAAGAATGGCGTCAGACGGTTTCGACGTGAAGCTCGAGCGGCAGCCCTCTTGAAAAGCCCTCACATCGTCCGCATCCAGGATTTTGGTGTCGATGCAGGCGTTCCTTTCATCGCCATGGAATTGCTCGACGGCGAAGATCTTTCCCTTCGGCTCCAACGTGAGGGCAAACTCTCACCCCAAGATTCGCTGCGCTTCTTGAGTGAGGCGGCGCGGGGCCTTGCCGTCGCCCACGCCGCAGGAATCGTGCACCGGGACGTCAAACCAGCCAACCTGTTCCTCGAGCGGCTAGAAAACCAAGAGCTCATCAAAGTAGTCGATTTCGGCATCGCACGGCAAACGAGCGGGGAAGACGCCTCCACGACCGGGAGCGTGCTTTGGGGCACCCCTACCTATATGAGCCCCGAACAGGCTCGCGGTCGTCAAGTCGATCCAAGGACCGATGTCTGGGCTCTTGCCGGAGTCTTTTTCCGCATGCTGACCGGACACCCTCCTTTCTCTGGAGACAGTCAGCACGACATCATCATCAAACTCTGCACCGAAGCCTTCACACCGCCTTCAGAGCTGGACCCTTCACTACCCCCAGCCCTCGACGACTTCTTCCTTCAAGCACTCGCTCGGGATCCTGAGGCGCGGATTGGTTCGGTCCAGGAGCTTTCAGAAAGGGCCACGCAAGCCCTGGACTTGCCCGCCGAGCGGGGGTCCAACGCAGATTTCCGGGAAACGTCCGTTCGCCGAAGTCAGCCGGGCCGAACCACCGAGACCGTACCGATTCGCCCATTTTCCTCTCACGATGGCTTACATCACGACGGATCACGTCATGAGAGCCCCCCTCAGGACGAATCATCAAACGCTGTCACACCAGGCACGCTGACAGCCGACCAGAGACGGCCCCAGCAAAACCAGAGGCGGCCCCAGCAAGACGAACTCAAACCGCAGGCCAAGGTCCTTTCCACTCCGCGCAAATTTCTGGCCGGTACCGCCACGGCCCTCCTGATTGGATGGGCACTCGGTCTGCCCACTTGGCCCGCCCCCTCTCGAGAGAGCGGCCGCTCGAACCATTCCGAGCAAGCCCCTGTCCCCAAAGAAACGCCTGCCCCCACATCACCACAGTCCCAAGCGGCAGACGGAACAGAGGCCTTGGTGAACGAGGCAGAGGCCCCACCACAAGCAGTTGGCAGTCCCCTTCCCGAACCTCCACGCGACCATCCCCAGCCCTCTTCACGCACCATCGACGAGACCAAACCGGCCGACACAGCTGGACCGACCGACGAGACCAAACCGGCCGACACAGCTGAGCCGGCCGACGAAACCGAGTCGCCGGAAACTCGAACCGATCCCACGACGAAGAATCCGAGACGTTCTCCATTGCTCCCCCAAGCCTCAAGCGCCCCGTCCAAGGCTTCGAAGCGGAGCCCAACGGATGATGAAGACGACTCGAGCGACGACCGGACCACTCGAACGGATCCACTCTTCGGTTTACCTCTCGACGGCGCCGAAGCCCCAGTACCAGGAGACGAGGACCCATCACCAAGACAGAAAGAGAGCGCGCCGTGAGTCGGATCCTGCTTGCACTCGCTTTTCTTCCCGCAATCCTGCTGCCTCCGGGTTATGCGACCGCCAATACACAGGAAGGTGAAAGGCCCCAGCAAAGCTCCGGCAGCTCCCCGCGAAGCAGAACCGCCAAAGCACGCGAGCTTGGCCTCAAAGGACTCAGGGCGTTCGGCCGGGAGAAGTTCGCTCTCTCCCTCAAGCTCTTTTCCCAGGCAGAAGCACTCGCCCACTCTCCCGTATTTCAGGTGTATATGGCCCGTTGTCTCCTCGAGCTCGAGCGCCCCGAAGAGGCGAGAACTCTGCTCATCAAAGTGATTCGAGAAACTCCCCAGCGCACCGCTCCCGAACCCTGGCTCAGGGCCAGCAAAACAGCCCAAAAACTACTGGAAGGGCTCGACGTCGCAGGCGCGGACGCCGCGAAACACGAGGAGAAAACCAAAGGGCCGAAAGCCGAAAAAGAAGCTCTGAGTCCGGCCAACAGCCCCGGTGGACACGAAAAACAACCCAAGGACGACAATCGCGAAGCAGAATCACAAGGGAACTCGCAGCCAGGCGAACCGAATGCGGAGTCCAGGCGCTCAACTGGGCCCCAGCTCTCGCCCCGAAAAGAAAAGCCAACCAAGACCCGTGAACACCAGGCATCCAGACCAGCTCCCAACGAAAAGGCAAAACAGCAACGCGATTCTGGACGGTCCGGGCGACCAGGTCGTTCCGGGTTGTCTCGGCGCCAACAAGGAGCAGTAGCCGCATACACCTGTGGGACCCTGGGGCTCCTCTTCGCAACCGTGATGGGAGCTGTCGCCTATGCACAATCGCAGGAGCTGAAGAGCAACTGCGTGGACGGCAATTGCCTTCCTTCCGATCTCCCGCGATGGCAAAGCGCGATGCGCTATGCCAATTTAGCAACCGTGGGGCTTACTGTGGGAATTGCAGGCGGCGTGACAGGCTCCCTCCTCCTCCCGAAACGCTCCACCCAAGCCAAGTGGTGGCTTCACGTTTCTCCACGGACTGTGCAAGTCCGCGGCATGTTTTAGAGTCAGATGAGCGCCGATGGCGGCTTGGGACTCTTGTGCAGAAATGGATCTGTTATGTGAGGTCATACTTTTCCAGAAGACGGCGCAGGTATCCTCGCTGCAGCTCGGCGATGCGCGCGGCTTCCGATCGATTGCCACCCGTTTTTTCAATCAGCCTTTTGAGGTAGATGCGTGTCATTCGATCAACAATCCACTCCTTTTGCTCCGCGTAAGGGCGCTCGGTGTCGAGAGCTCGCTCCAACACCTCATCAAGCTCGCCCACCTGCACAGGCTCCGCACTCGGGAGCTCACCAAGTGCACCGTAGGCCTCAATCAAATGTTTGAGCTCGCGAACGTTTCCAGGAAGGCTCCGACGCCCCAATTGCTCCACGACTTCATCTGGCAATGGTCCCGCTCCCACCCGATCAGCGAAATGGCGCGCTAGTAGCGGAATATCTTCTGTCCTGCTTCTCAGAGGTGGTAGCTGCAGCGACACCACTCGAAGACGGTAGTAGAGATCCTGACGGAACAGTCCATCTTCCACATCCTGTTTCAGATCTCGATGAGTCGCTGCGATCAGTCGGACTCGAACTTTGCGAACGCGCGTCTCGCCAATACGGCTGATCTCTCCAGTCTCCAGAGCTCGCAGCAGCACTGGTTGCACATCAAGGGGCAACTCTCCTATCTCGTCGAGGAACAGCGTGCCTCCGTGGGCGGCTTCGAAAGCCCCAAGGGTGTCGCTCACAGCACCGGTGAACGCCCCCTTTTTGTGCCCAAACAGTTCGCTGCGCACAAGCCCCCGATCGAGGGCACCACAGTTGATACAGAACAGGGGGCCCGATGCGATTCGGCTATTTTGATGCAAGGCGCGCGCGACCAACTCTTTACCTGTTCCCGATTCTCCTTCAATCAAGACGCTCACTAGCGACCCCTCAAGCCGGCGCATCAAGGTAAACAGGCGGCGCATGCTCGGTGAAGCTCCGAATAGCTCACCATACTGAGATGCCGCCTCACCTTGGGTTCCCTCGAAGTCCTCGGAATCTGCTTCGAAGAGCAAAGTGGATTCACCGAGTTGCACGCGACTTCCCAGATTCAAGGATGCCGAGCCGAGGCGTTGCCCCCTGAAAAAGGTGCCGTTGCGACTTCCGAGATCCTCGATGAAAACGCCTTCAGGAGCTAAGCCAAGACGAAGGTGGCGACGAGAAACGGCCGCATCCTCGACAATGAGATCGCACTCCGGCGAAGCTCCTACGATCAGCTCGCCGGAGCTGAGACGGACCGTTTGCTGCAGCTGCCCCCGTTGCTCGAGCTTCACGAGCACCACGAGGGGGGGCGTCTCGGGCAACACCTCGAGGGCTGCAGTCTCTTCCCCTTGTGCTTCTCCACTCGAGACCATGCGCAATCCTCCAAGCACGCAAAACACGCGCCAGCTGGTTATACGCGCTCCTCGAGTCAAAAGCAGCCTCTGGGACGGCCGACGCGAGCCCCACCACGGCTCCAGGCAGGCCATGCTTGCGGCACGGAGCCACGGGGTCCCACGCGACCATGGTCTTGCAAACTGCCCTGAAAACGGTGTCAGATGGCGCATCATGGTCAGAATCGAGCTCAGCATGCCCGTTTCGGCTCCGCGCGATGAGCTTTGGTACTACATCTCGCATGCCAAAGGACTAGCCTGCTGGCAGGCTGACCAAGTTCAAGGAAGCGTTCAAGAGGGAGAGTTTATTCTGCGCTGGCCCCGTTTAGGGATCCGCATGGATCTTTCCGTCTTGCACGCCAGGCATCATGAAACCATCACGTTCAAAACAGGACAAACCAAGCTCTCCCTTTCGCTCACAGAAGATGGCATTCATCTGGTCCAAGACGGACTGGAAGAACCGGACGACCTGGAGGGACTCCGCTGTTCGTGGCGCGTCTCGTTAGCTCTCCTGGCTCACGCGGCAGAAAGGCATCCTCGATGCAGACGGCACGTGAAATGGCTCTTCGAGCCGGTCCCCTTCGAAAAGGAGGTCATCCGCTACTACTATACGGAACCACGGGGAATCGCGAGCTGGTTGGGCGCAACCCCAACACGACTGCGCGAGGGACACAGCTATGAGCTCGCCCTCGACCACGGAAAGATCACCGGAAAAGTCTTGGTCTCTCATTTTGACGTCGCACTCACGGTGGATCAGCTATGCTCCTCGGTGCTCGTCCTGCGGAGCTTGCCGGCGACGAGCGGCCGTCGGGTAGCCGCTGCCTGGGTCTCCCTCTTCGACAAGTCAATCCACCGACCTCTCCTCCTGGATTTGCACGAGGATCTGCTCGCCGGATTCAAACGCCTGCGGGGCCTGGCCGCGAGCCGCGGTAGCGGCTAGATCCGGAAGACATCATTCTATTTGCAGCAGCGGGTGCCGAGCGAATAGTCCGTGTAGGCAGCGGAATGCCCTTCGATCTTCGCCTCGCAACCAGCTCGAGTCGAACGAGAATAGAACCCCCCCAAGAACGTCCCATCTGGATCGGCAATCCATTCGTCGAGATTGCCAACCATATCGTAGATAGTCCCATTCGAGGTCTTGGAAACGCATTCGTCCATTTCTCCTGTGCGGGCCAAAAGGGGGCGGGTGCCGTCTTCGAACACCAGGTGAAGTCGCGGATCGAGGTGACCCACCGATGAATTGCCATGAAGCTCGAAAGCAGGGTGAATGTTCCGAAAAATATTGCACGCCCCATCCCTGTAGTTAGGCCCATAAGGGTGCTTCGTGCCTCGACTGCCTCTGCAGGCGCGGACCCACTCCTCTTCCGTACAAAGACGCTTGCCTGCGCTCTCACAAGCCCGTTTGGCGGCGTAGTACGTCATGTATCCTTGCGGCAAAACTCCCGGAGCACTCACTGCCATCGCCGAGAAATCCGCCTTCTGATGAGCCGGCACGGGAGGCAACGCAAGCGAGCGCGCCCGCAGAGAACCCACTTGAAACAACTCGGCGCTCCAGAAAGAATACACGAAACGGAGCAAACGGGGCTCGGGGGGATAGTACGGAGAGAGGACCTTGCGAGTGGTCTTGTCCACGGTATGCACCTCCCAGCGATCGATGCAAAACGAGCCCACGCGAGCCATTTCAGCAGGGCAGGCCGCTGCTTGGGCAGGAGGCAAGCCCGGTCCCAGACTCTCTCCGGATTCCCCAGCCCAACCAAAAACGCTCGAGGCCAAGCAGATCGCCGCTCCCCAACGTGACCAACGAGAACGCTTCTCATCACCTCGCAAGGCGCCGCTTGCGAGGAACATCAGGCGGATCCGACGGTGCGTGTCGTGAAGGCGATCGGAGAGGTCCCCATCTCCTCATAAGCCTTGCGCCAAACCTGATCCGGCTGGGTCAAGAAGAGGAGCTCCGCCAAACAGGGGCCTGGCAGCCAACCGCCCCTCTGGATCTCCGCTTCGAGTTGGCCCGCTCTCCACCCCGCATAGCCGGCAAAGGCAAGCAAATGCGGAACCACATGCCCCTCTGCCAAGCGTTCGAGAAACGAGCGCGAAGCTGTCTAAAACACTCCTGGAGCAACCTCGAATTGGCCCTCGATCCCTTCGAGCTTCTCCTCCGTAGGATAGAGGAGCCAAACCTGCTCGACCGAAACAGGCCCCCCCATTCTCACCTCGCCAGGGAGCTCGAGAAGCCGCTCGCTCGCGTCGGCACCTTGCTCGGTGGGTGGAGGAGCAATGTCCGCACGCGTCAGGAGTTCTGCCACGCTCATCATGCGTTGGCCGTTAATCACCCAACCGAACGCCCCATCCTCATCGTGGGAGGCCAAAAGTACGACCTTGCGATCGAAGTTGGGATCCGAAAGCGGCGGCGCCGCGATCAAGATGCCGGGAGCAAGGCCAGATGATTTGCCGTCTTCGAGCTTGGACACCACTCAGTAGAGTATGCGCGTGCGAATGCTGGTGTCGAGTTGCTTCACCTTGGCCTTCACTTCGTCGCTCACGTCGCCATCCAGATCCATGACCAGATAGCCGATGCTTTGGTCCGTTGCCAGGACCTGGGCAGCCACATTGGCCTTGGTGGAAGAAATGATGCCGTTGATGGCCGTCAGGACCCCCGGAACATTCTTGTGAACATTCAAGATACGGTGCTTGCCAGGGGCCACGGGAGTGATCACCTGAGGGAAGTTCACCGCACCCGCAGTGATCCCCGAATTGAGGAAATCGAGCAGTCGCCCGCCGACCTCCGTACCGATATTCGCTTGAGCTTCTTGGGTGGACCCCCCGATGTGTGGGGTAAGAATCACGTTTTTGTGTCCGATGAGCTCAGAGACGAAATGAGGACCGTTTTCCCGTGGCTCTTTGGGGAACACGTCGATTGCGGCCCCCGCCAAATGGCCGCTTCCCAGTGCCTCGGCGAGAGCCGGGATATCGACCACCGAACCACGCGAGAGATTGAGGAGATAGGAACCTTGCCGCATCTCCCGCAGGCGCTCCGCATTCATCATGTTCTTGGTCTGACAGCGCCAAGAGCTCCGAGAGATCACCAACTGCACGGTTGTTGCCCATGGGGAGCTGGGCCTCGATGTCGTAAAACAGCACGCTGAGCCCCATCGCCTCCGCAAGTACGCCCACCTGACGACCAATACGACCGTAACCGATGATCCCAAGGGTCTTGCCACGGACCTCAAAGCTGCCAGAGGCGCTCTTGTTCCATGCTCCCTGATGCATGTCCCTCACATGGTCGGGAATGTGTCTTGCCAGTGCCACAATGTCACTGATCACGAGCTCGGCGACACTCCGCGTGTTGGAAAATGGCGCATTGAAGACGGGGATCCCGCGGTCGTGCGCTGCCTCCAGATCCACCTGGTTCGTGCCGATGCAAAAGCACCCAATAGCTAAAAGCCGCTGCGCCGACTCGATGACAGCCCCGGTGATGTTCGTCTTGCTGCGCAATCCAACCATGTGCACATCGCGGATCTTTTCCTTGAGCTCCTCCTCACCCATTGCGCCGGGAACCACCTCGAGATCGAGCCCGTCGGCACTGATCAGAGAGCGCGCGGTTTCGTGGATATTCTCCAGGAGGAGGACCTTAATCTTGCTCTTGGGAAAAGAAGTGGTCTGACTCATGGCCCGGGACGCTAGTACCTCGGCCCCGAAGTTCAATCCAAGGCCGGTGAACCACGGTAGCGGCCGTGCAGCCCCGCCGGCGACCGGGGCTCCCCTGGCCATTGCACTCTTTTGCTTGTTGGACGAAAGCCCAGAACTGATTTTCGGAACCTTCATCTCAGGCCATCGCGAGCGGCTATCGAAACGCCTCCGAGGCAGCCTGCAGCCATGATAGCCTGATCCCCATGGCTCCCCACCGGCCCGCAGAACTCGCGGACGCAACAACGAACGAGCTGCTTGCCATCCTGGAAGTGATGTTCCTCGTGGCGACCGTCGATCGGCATTTTTCACCCGAAGAACGACGGGAATTTCTGGAGCACGCCGAATCTCTCTCGGAAGGACAGTTGCAAGCCGAACAGCTCAGCCAACTCGTCAGCAGCTGGGCAGCTCGACAGCCCGAGAATATCGATGTCCGTATACATCAGCTGGCCACCGATCTGACCGACGAAACCTCTCGCCGCATCGCCTACGGTTTGGCCCTCGAGGTGGCCGACGCAGATGGTCAAAGACAGATGAGCGAAAAGGCCTTTTTGCTCAAGCTCGCGCGAGCGTTCGGACTCGACGGGGAAGAGTCGGAGGACATCTCCCGATCGGTCCGCATGAGCCAGCCACCTCCGAAAGACATCCCATGAATCCTCTCCAAGCCCCGGCCTTCGAGCAAGCAGATGCCCTGTCACCCCGAAGCGGCCCCCTTCGTCGCTCACAAATGTAGCTTCTTACGACACAAGAACCACCCCACTCGCCCGATGGACTCGTGCTGACAAACACGAAATAGAGAAACTCTACCGCCGCTCAAGGGACGAAAGCTGCTGGGCAGCAAAAAACGCCTGACGAGCATCTTGAGGCACTCCCATGTGCTCCAAGTGCTCGTAGAGGAAGGCCAAAAGCACACCAAATGGAATGACGTTGGGATGAAGAACTCGCCCATGATCTCGGCAGCGAACAAACACATCGTGAAAGTCACGACGAAATGCGGCCAGTGAAAAGGTCAGCCGGCTCTGATCTTTGTCTCCGAAATGGCGCAAGAACAGATCTTCCGCCACATCGACGGAGAGCTCCCGCAGGGCGGCACGCAGCGTGGGCGTGTCCCCCATGTAAAATCCCCGGTAGAGGCTCCGCACTGCGGCAAGGAAGTCGAGGTCCCAGCTGACCAAGAGCCGCCCCGGATTCCAGGTCAGCATCCCTTCAACCCAGGTGAAACGCTTTTGACGCAAGTCGAGAAAAGCTTCCCGACAATCGAGAAGTTGGAGGAAATACAGACGTAGGAGAAGCTGGCCCTCATCTTCTCGTACCCATCTTTGACTCGTTCCCAGCCGAGAGCTCGCCTGGCTGTCCCACTGCGCTTTCGACGCCGATTCGTCCAAGAGCACAGGCCAATCACTCTCTCCGAGGCGTCCCCCAATGGACTCCTTGAGAGCCGCATGCCGACTCCCCCCAGCCAGGCTCCCAAGAAGGGAACTGACCTGACCGGCCGCCAGGCGGGGGGGCAAGACGTCGAAAAACGACGGCGCCACGACATCCAAGAGCTCGCTCCATTCACTCCCTTCGAGAAGACTGCGCCACATCGTCATTGACTCCGCGCGGTCTCTTCCAAGCGTCGGCGAGATAGTCGAGCAGGAAACATCATGGTTTGTTCCGGAGGGCCAGTTCCCAACGCTCGCGAGACAATCGATACAAAACATGACGCCGCAGAGGATGTCCTTCGGAAAACTTGGGATGATCGAAATCATCGCTAGGGTCGTGTGTCATCTTCAAGCGCCGCATCACGGCCTGAGAGCGCAGGTTTCCCTGCACCGTAAAAGACACCACCTCAATGAGTCCCAATGTCGTAAAAGCGAACTCGAGCGCGGCGCGGGCTGCCTCGGTTGCGTAGCCGTAGCCCCAATACTCAGCGGCCAGACGCCATCCGACTTCCACGGCCGGCGTAAAATGGCTCTCGAAAGTCACCGGGAGAAGTCCGGTAAATCCTATGAACGGCGCCTGACCGGGGATCTCCAGAGCCCACAAGCCGTACCCATAACTCTCGAAGACCTGCTCGATACGTGCCGCCAAGGCATCGCTCTCTTCGGGCGACAGGGGCGCCGGAAAATGCTCCATGACCTGAGGATCGGCATTCATCCGAGCAAACGCTGGTCGATCGCTCTGCCGAAACGGGCGCAAGCGCAAACGAGGACTGCGCAG
>CAYTRQ010000110.1:0-14337 GCA_964440025.1 uncultured Polyangiaceae bacterium
AAGCCCAGGCCGAAGGTGTTGTTGGAGCCTGAGACATCCGAGGCGGGATCCAAGGTCGAATCGACCAAATTCTGCTGATGCCTCTCCACGAGCACGTTGAGCCCCGCTGTCAGCAACGAGCGTTTCGAGAAGCGATGGAAAAGATTCGTACGGGATCCGGCGAGCAGGCCATCGAAAATCACTTCACCGTTGCTTCCTCCGCCCGTCTTGTCGAGGCCGAGCATGATAGCCTGCTGAATATGTCCTTTGGGTAGTTGATGTTTCCATCGGAGGTCCGCCCGGTGAAAGGTAAGGTCGACGAGGTTCATGGACTCCCCGGTTTGTGTCTCACTGGTGACGTAGTCGCTGGAGCCGAACCAAAGCAGCTCGACACTGTCGTCGTCGTCAATCTCGTAGCGAGTCCGTGTTTGATAGTCCCAGTATTGGATTGTCGTCTCGGGAAGGACGAGAGACAAAAGCAATGCCGTATAGGAATAGCGGCCGGCGGCGAGGAAGTGCCCCCGGCCGTTGGCGAAGGGGGTTTCCACCATCGCTCCGCTGTCGAGAGCGCGAACGCTCACCTCTCCCCGGGCCCGAGTTCCGGGAGACTGAAGCGTTCCCACCACGAGCCCTCCGGCGTAGCGCCCGTACTTTGCTGGATAGGCTCCAGCGTACAAATCGACTTGATCGATGAGTGACGGATGGAGGACCCCAGGGCCTCCACCAAAATGATAGAGGGTCGGGACCACGATGCCATCGAATAAATAGCCAATATTTCCAGGAGGGGCCCCACGAACGTAGAAGTACGGGAGTCCACTGACCAATGGAGTTACGCCAGGTAGGACTTCGATAGCTCGAAAAGGATCTCCGAACGCTCCAGGGAGCTGCTGAACGTCTGCGCGGCCAAGCTGTCGGGAGAGCCCTTTTCGCTCTCCCAGCACGAGGACCTCGAGCGCGGGTTCGGGTGGCTCTTGATGCCCCTGCCTGGGCTCGGCACGAGGGGTGGTAGTCTCGGACGGTTGCTGGGAGGACGAGCCAGCTGGGTCCTCCTCGAGCCTGGATGGTTCCTCGAAAGTGACCAAGAACCGGACTCTGGCACTCACCGGCTTTCCGCCCCGCGTTGCTGGCAGGAATCGGAAGTGCCGCGCCGCTGCGCGAGCCGCTTCCGCAAAGGGAGGCTTTCCGACAATCACTTCCGCCTCGAGGACTTCGCCCTCGGAGGAAATCAACAGCTCCAGCTCGACCTGCGCGTTGCCACGGGCATCCTGCGGATAGCTCACTTGCGCCTCAGTGACTTGGGGCGGGGTGATAGGAGGAGAGGCCGACGTGAGTTGTCCTTCTTCTCCGTCCGGTTCGGGACGGGCCGTTGGTTCCGCCTGCTGGCTCGCGTGAGCAGCCGGCCGGTCTCCGCTATCCTGACGGGATGGATTGGACTCCAGACGAACGGACTGCGCGTGCAGTGCGCCGGAAGTCAGGAACCCCAGAGCGAGAAGCCTCCCTCTCATCTTGTCCAGCGTCTCCGTCCCGGATCAAAACCCAACGCAAATGCACCACCCATGGCGGAAAAACCTTAGGACGCATCTCGTCATTTCGAAAGGCCCTGCTGCTCACCCGGGTAAGAAGCGGCAGATGCCACAGCGCACGGAAGCGAAATGACGGCGAGCACCGTCCGCTCATCATTGTGTCACATAGAGATTCCCTGCGGAAACGAGTCCTGAGAGGGATGCGCCTCCCTTCTACAGCGCTGCCGCGGCGAGCACGGCCCAGCCCTGAAAGGGAGCCGGATCGATCCCGAGCCACAGAAGCAAGATCCCAAGAAGGCACAACGACAAGCTCGAGAAAACCGGAATGCCTCGCCGCCATGTCCCGCTGGGCACCTGCTCGGTGTCGAACAGGGTCGCGATCACGCGCAGGTAATAAAAAAGCCCGACGGCGCTGCTCAGAGCAAGCAATAGCACCAGGATCCAGTGCGCCGCACGCACACCTGCCGCGGCCACGTAGACTTTGCCCACAACCCCGGCCGTGAGCGGAATGCCCGCAAGAGAAAGCAGGCTGCCGGACAGAGCCAGCGCCACCGCCGGACGGCGCCAAACCAAGCCGCGAAACGCGCTGAGATGATCGGCTTCGCCCCGCGGAAAGGAAAGAGCAGACACCGCGCCAAAAGCCGTCAGGATACCGACGAAGTAAGCCATCAGGTAGCAGGTGACCGCCTCGGCCCCGAAATCCCCTCCTGCGACGAACGCCACCAGCGCGTAGCCGAGATGGGCAATCGAGGAGTACGCCAATATACGTTTGAGGTGATCCTGGCGCAGCGCCAGGATCTTGCCGATCACCATCGAGGCCACGGCGAGCAGTCCGAAGATCGCGGAGAGTCCTGACTGCCCCTGCGCCGACGCGGTTCCAGAAAACAGGCGCACGAGCGCCGCCACCACCGCGCCCTTCGAAACCGTCGCCACGAATGCCGTCGTGGGCACCGGACTTCCCTGATAAACGTCGGGAGTCCACATGTGAAACGGCGCGAGCGCCAGTTTGAACCCGATGCCCACCAACATGAGCGCGAGTCCCGGCAGCAGCACGAGACGAGCTGCCGGCGTCCCCGCGACGAGCACAGCCCGAAAATCGGAAAAGGTCATGCTCTCAGCGGCAGCGTAGACCAGCGCCAACCCGAAGAGCAGCGTGGCCGAGGTGGCTCCCGCGAGCAGCAAGTACTTGATCGCCGCTTCGATGGACCGTGGCGACGTTCTCTCGTAGCCGATCAGAGCATAGAGCGAGACGGTTAGTGTCTCCAATCCCAGGAAGAACGAAGCAAAATGGTTGCTGACCGAAAGAACGGCTGCCCCGAGTGTACCCAGCAAGACCAGAACGAAGAACTCGTCGGGAGGTTGGCGCTTGTGGTCGAGAAAACCGTGAGCAAGCAGCACGACCAAAGCCGCCGCACCCAGTATCATCACCAGATACACACGAGCGAAGTCGTCCACGATCAACAAGTCGGTCACGGGCTGAGTTCCCAGGCCGCCCGTGACTCCGACGCTGAGTGCCGTAAACACCGGTCCCGCCAGGGCAACGCCCGCGGTAACCGCCTTGCGTCGCAGGAATCCCGCTGCAAAAACGGCGACCACGACGGCAGCGCCGAGCGTCATCAAGGGCAAAAGGGCCATCAGTTCTGCCTCGCTCATGGCACCTCCTCCGCACGCTGATCCTCCGCCTCGAGCCACTGGACGTTGCTGCTCTCCACCGTTTCGATGAAAGGCTGAGGGGCGAGACCCAACCAAACGAGAGCGCCAACCATCACCGCCAGGGTTCCCCATTCACGCGGAGACAGGTCGCCGAACTCAGAGCCCTTATATTGGCTCGGCCCGTGGAATACCCGCTGCACCAAGCGCAAGGCATAGAGCGTCGAGATCACCAAGGCTCCCGTTGCAATAGTCGCGATGGCGGGGTGACCACGGAACGTTCCTGCAAGCACCAAAAATTCCGCCACGAAGTTGCCCAAGCCAGGCAATGCAACGGAAGCCATGCCGAGCACCAGCGCCGCCGCGCCCATGCGGGGCAGCTGTTTCCACAGGCCACCCAATGCGCGCCAGTCACGCGTGCCGGTCCGTTCCTCCAGCGCGCCCACAACAATGAACAGGCCCCCGGTGCTCAAGCCGTGACAGACCAGTTGCAGAACCACTCCATTGTTGGCAGCACCGGCTCCAAGAAGTGGCCGAGCAGGTGCACGTCCCCCAGAGTGCTGGGCAGCTCCAAGTAGCCAGCTATGATGGAAAGCACAGCGAGGACGACGAGCGGGAGCTTCATCGCCCAGCCGGGACGGCGCGCAACTTCGTCCTGGGCAGGGATGGCCCCGTTTCGAGCGGCTTCAAGCTGGCCTCGAGAGGGACCGAAGAATGCCAGGAAGATCAGACGGAAGATGTACAAGGACGTCAGCACGACACCGACCAACCCCACGATCCACAATAGTGGGCTCGCCTGCCAAGCAGCGGTCAGGATTTGTTCCTTGCTCCAGAAGCCGGCCGTGACGAAGGGCAGGCCCGCCAGCGCCGCTCCCCCCACGACAAAAGTGACCGTAGTCAGCGGAAGCTGGCGACGCAGTCCGCCCATGCGCTTCAATTCGTGCTCCCCATTCAGAGCCTGGATCACGACCCCAGCGGCGAGAAACAGGAGGGCCTTGAAAAAGGCATGGGCAGTAGGTGAAAGATGGCCGCCGACCACGCGCCCACTCCCAAGGCGACGAACATGTAGCCCAGCTGGCTCATGGTCGAGTACGCCAGTACGCGCTTGATATCGTGTTGAACGAGCGCTGCCAAAGCCGCTATCATCAGAGTCACTGCGCCAATCCCAGCCACCCATGACTGAACGGAGGGGGCCAATTGAAACAGCGGGTGCAGACGCGCAACAAGGTAAACGCCGGCCGTCACCATGGTCGCCGCATGGATCAGAGCAGAGACGGGAGTGGGACCAGCCATGGCATCAGGGAGCCATGTATGGAGGGGCAACTGAGCGCTTTTCCCCACGGCTCCCGAGAGGAGCAACGCCGCAGTCATCACCGCCATGGCGGAACCCACCGGCCAAATCCGCGGCGCTTCTTCGAGGACCAAAGGAATGCGCAATGTGCCCAGCTCCGAGGCGATGACGAAGAGTCCCACCGCCATCGCCACACGAGATTGCGCCGGGCGATCAAGCCGATCAGTCCCATGGTGAACAACCCCGTCGCGAAGCCAAGAACATGGGAGAGGGGTAGACTCGTCATCATCCGGTGACCTCCTGGAGCACGGTCGGTACGGTGTTGCTCGTTTCGCTATGGTTCGAAGGCGGTTCGTCCTCCGCGCCTCGCGCTTCGGAGCTGGAGCTTTGCGCTTCGTTGCGTTGGGTGCTGCCGATGTGAAAGGCGCCCCCTAGCCCAGCCAGCAACAACATCGAGGCCAGCTCCACCACCAGCACGTAGGGGCCACAGAGGTTTGCAGCAACGCCCGGCACAGAGACTCGAGCCTGGGCACGCGCAGCGGGTTCGAAGCGAGCCAAAACAAAGAATAGCTCGACCAAGAGTCCGGCAGCCAGGCTACATGCCAGCATCCAGGGCCGCACTGTCATCCATTCGCGCTCTTGCCTCGCCGTGACCGGTCCCAGGCCGAGCAGCATGATGACGAACAGAAACAGCACCATGATGGCTCCCGCATAGATGAGCACCTCGAGGGCGGCGACGAACGGGGCCCCCAACAGCGAAAAGTCAACGGCCAGCGCGAGCAACGAGACGATGAAGAACAGCAGGCCATGTACCGCATTGCTGCGCGTGAGGGCGACACCCGTCGCCAACAAAGCAATACTCGATGCTACGTAGAATGCGACAATCACAGTCTTCCTCAGGGCAGCAAACTATAAACATCCACGGGGGCGGCTTCTCGCTCGGCTTCACCCTTTTTCTTTTTGCCAATCTCCAAACCTACCACGCGGTAGAAGTCGTATCCCGGGTATTTGCCAGGCCCGTCGATCAGCAAGTCCTCTTTTTCGTAAATCAGCTTGTCACGCTCGTACTCCCCCATCTCCAACTCCGGGATGAGTTGAATCGCATAGGTGCCAGAGCCCCAAGAGACGTCGCTCGACCCAGATCATGCCTGCCGCCAAACTCAGCGCGCCACTGATCACCAGACTCACGATCAACCAGGAAGAGTTCATGGCCGGCGCACCTCCGCTCTGCCTTGCGTTTTTAGTCGGACGAGCGACAGCTGCGGGATCCCCACCGCGCCCGAAACCAAGCCGTCCCATACCCGAACGGGCAGCTCTTGGGTTTGTCCCGCCACCCCGCCGCCTGGACGACGCTCTCGCTTTCTAGTGCTGCGACCACATAAAAGTGGTCGGTAGGGAGACCACTTTTCTCTCGAAATCATTCATCTTCCTCCGGTCGTCGCAGCACAAAAACCAGCAAAAAAGCCGAGGCAAAGACGTACCCGAGCGCGGTTTCGAAGCCGACCTCACCCACTTCTGGGAGGGCTTCGAAACCGCTCGAAACGTGAGTTGCCGAGGCACTAGGGTGGTTCCCGAGATGACGCTTTGCCTCGGACAGCGCTCGAGCAATGTGCTCCGCCGCTTCCTTCAGATGCGGATCGACATCGCTCGCCGGGGCCTGTCCATCAATCAGGTGGGCGACGACAAAGCCCAGCCGCGCCAGCTCGTGCCAGTCGGGGAGGCCCCGGGTCCCGGGCGATATGCCAAGGCTCATTGCGGAGTGCCTGCTTGATCGACAGATCGAGCAGGGGAGCCGTGGGAGTGAGATCCTCTCCCAACACCAGCACCGCATCGGCACGACGCACGGGCGTCGTGGCGAAAACCCGCCCGAGCGATCGTTGGGGCGGGACGCTACAGGAGTGGCGTCGGTCCTCGCCCTGCCCGCTTGGACGCCCCTTCCTCTCCTGTCCGGCGAAATGTCGGATCTCGAGCGGAGATTTCCACTCGACTCCGGTTACGACGGACGAACCTCAGCCGCGGAAATGATGCTTTCCCGGTGGTCCCTATGCCATCGTGCACCGATCAGGCCCCGGGCTCTTTCACAGATCACCTACTGTTGATCAGACCGGGGCCATATCGCGCCAGCGCTGACGCCCATGGAGGCACTCAAGACACCTTCGGTCTTGGGAATGACAGAGACGTACACGCGACGTCCAGGTGGAACCGCACTGGTTTTGAGACTGAAGGTGCTCGTACGGTAAATGGTTTCTCTCCACTCCCGAAGATCGGCACCGCCCGGGTACGTGCCGACCGCCACCATGTACGACTCTACTTCCACAGGATCGTATGCATACCAGCCAGCCCGCACACTCCTAGGATCTTCCAAGACGTCGCCGTCGACAATCCAGACTGACGGAACGCTCGGTTGAGCACCCCAGTCAAGCTCCACCTCTGACCAGTAGCGGTCCACCTTGAGGTCAGAGGTGATCTCCTGCCGCGAAAAGGCATGGTAGTCGTCGTTCTGATCCACAACGATGCGAGGACGCTCCAGATCGAGGGGAGCCTCGTACTGCAAGCTGGGCCCTTCGAGGTGGAAGACGGGATCTGGCTGAAGGGTATATATCTCGGCGGCCCCACCATCAAGCTCCAACAATTTCCCAGCTTGGTTCCCGGCGGGTTGCAGAAAGAAAGCATAGCGCCCATCTGCGGTCGTGGTCATTCCGATCTGACTCCCCAAGATCAATCCATCCACGTCGAGCCAACCTCCAGTGATCCAGTGACCGCCCCCGCCGCTATGAGGAATGAACCGACCCTCAACCAACGGCGCTCCGGGCGTCGGGGCGAAAACGCGCTGGGTGAAGCTCTGCCAGGTGTAGGGGACCGTGGCTCCCCCTTCGGGATACTCGTCAACGGCAACCAATGGCCCCCACTCCTCCCCATCATATTCGGACACGTAGGTCGTCGTCTTGTCGAGAGCTGAGTGAATGAATAGACGCAACCCCCCATCGGAGCTACGGATCGTCGCTTCGGGTCTCACAACCGCCTCTGCTCCTCCCACCAAATCTTGGAAGGACCATTGGCCATCAAGCTCACGCCGGGCAGAGCGAATCGCACCATCACTCGACCACACCACAATTTCTCTCCCTTGAGAGTCGACGCCAAGCCCCAGACGGCCATCATCATTACCAGCGCTGATAATTCGCTCGAACGGCGTCTCGATGGGAAGCCATTGTGCAGAAGAGACATCGTAGCGGCGATAGGCCCAAAATTTATAAGTATTTTTCCTGAGATAGGCAACACCGACATCTCCGTCCGGGAGCCGCACCACTTCGGGTCGGAAGGTATTGTTTCCTTCCTGTGATACCACAAACGGGTGCCCAAACTCCCCGTCGAAAACGCTGGCAAAAACACGATCGCTTTCTGCTGCATCGTGCCTGTCGAAAATGAACATGCTCTTGCCATTGCCGATATCCACGAAGTGTCTCCGGCTCGACGCTGGAAGCTGCCCGTAGGAACGCATCCTCATGCCCACCGGCACGCGGACCTCGGTACTCAAAATGGCGCCATCGGAGTCCGCAAGCTCCAGGTTCATTTCTGCGATCTCGCCGGAAATCACGTCATCGAACTGAACCAGGAAACGCGCGGTTAGTATCGGATCGTCCGTGTTGTCCGTCTCGATGAGATCGGTTTCCACCGAAACGATATGGTTGTTTTGTGGGATGATCCTTGGCACCACGTCGTGATCGAGACCGGAGACGTGCCAGGCAGCGTCGATGCGAACTCTCTCCCCTGACTCGATATGATGATCACCGTCTCCGTACTCCCTCTTGTCCAAAAAGACGATCCTGGCTCGCGGCCGATTTCCCGAGCGAACGGCCCGGCCCGCATCCAGTCGTCCCATCCCATACCACTGCCGCGCCAGAGGATCGGCAGCGTCCTCCCAGGGGGTCACGCTGCCCAGCAACTTGGACCGCAGCTCGGAGACGGAAAGGCCTGGAAAGGCAGACTTGATAAGCGCCGCAACTCCTGCCGTGAGCGCCGTAGCAGCGCTGGTTCGACCGGTGGCGCTCCACGTCCCTCCAGCCTGAGTTGTCAGCATGCCAGTGGGCGTTCCAGGAGCCGCAATGTCCACGGACTCGTGAAAGTCGGTCGCGGCGTCATGTTCACCAGCTTGATTCAGACCCGTCACACTAACAACCGTCGGAGAGCTACCCGGATAGTTCCGGGTATAATCGCCGCCGTTTCCAGCCGAAGCCACGACCAGCGTACCGCTATTCCACGCATAGCGGACAGCGTCATGGACGGCTTCGGATGGAGTCCCATCTCCTAGGCTCATGCTGATGATGTCAGCCCCACGGTCCACCGCGTAGAAAACGGCCTGCACCAGGGCGCGATCGATAGACTCTCCCACATCCTCATCAGTCGTGCCCGTGCGCTCAGCGAGCGCACGAAGAGGCATGATGGTCACTCCTGGAGCAACACCCGCGATGCCAACACCGTTATCATGTTGAGCTGCGATATAACCAATCATCTTGGTGCCGTGGCCCCCATAGTCGTTCGGGTCGTTGTCTTCCGGGCCAGCGTCGTCCCCGTCCTCCACGTGCTCACGGTCGAGATCGACGAAATCCCAGCCGAAGATATCATCTGGGTACTCGCCCCCAGGATCATCGTTGTCCTCCCCGTCGCAGGGGATTTCGTCGGGATTGGTCCAGAAAATGCTCTCTCGACCGTCGCTCGTTCTCCAGTCCGGATGGTACAAGTCAACGCCCGAATCGATGACAGCCACCACCACGTCAGGGGATCCTTTGGTCACCTGCCACGCCTCTTCCACATTGAGGCTGTCGAGATACCATTGCTCGCTCCGGAGAGGATCCGGTCCAGGGATGGTTCCGCATTCCGCATCGCAACCGCAGTCGACGCTACATGAGCCGTCCTGATCACACGCACATTCCCCAGGTCGAACTCCATCAGGGAGACACACGGAACCAGAGGTCGGATCTTCCTCACAACGACAGAGCCCCTCCCCATCGCTCGCGTCGTCAGCCCCCCGAAAAAAGTCGAAGTCGACCGATCGCAAGACGCCCTCGGAGCGCGCGTGCTCCACAGCTTGGTTGATGTTTTCTCGCTTGGTGCGCTTGAATGAAAGAAGGATGGGCCGCTTAAAGATCTTTTCCAAGTCGCTCGTAGCGCCTAGACTTCTCACCCCGGTGAGTTCTACGGACGTCCCCATGCGCTGCTGAAACCATGCACGCCAGCGATCGTCCTCAAGCGGCAGGGCACCCAGTTGGGAAGGCATATCGGCCAACGTCACGATCACATCGTGGAGAGACGAAGGAGCTGCCAGTTCGGTCTGAGGGAGTTTTGCCGATTTCTCTTGATCGAGATCCGTTTCAACCATCCCAGGCGAGCCTGAGTTTGCCGGGCTTTCCGGGCCCACAGATCTTTCAGATCTTTCGTTTGGGCTTTCCGAGCCCACGGATCCTTCGTTGAACGCCCCTCGAAGCGCCTCCGGTTCGTTGCCAGGCGAACAGGCCGCGAACAGTAGTACAGCGCCTGTCAAAACGAATGGGGAACCCCCACGTGTGATCGATTTCTTCTTCATGTTCATTTTCCGACGGGGTAAAAATTTTTGCTCACCACCTTGGAGTACCTACAAGCTTGTTAGAGCGGCGCCATGCTTGGACCTTCACAGAAATCGTTACGCTCTCGATCCCGGTCGTTCCTCGGCGCGGGGAACAATCCGTCCTGGCTGGCGTTTTTTCCCAGAAAACTCGAACTCGTTCGAACCCAGTCTGGCGTTCGACAGAACGGGTCCGCAGGTCTCCCCGCAGAAGCACATCCTCGACGACCAGATTGCCTCCGAGGAGGTGGGCAGAAAATAGGAGGTCCCATTCGCACGCGACTCAATCGCCACGCGACCAGAACGCCATACAACCAACATCCAATCAAAACGCCAACATCAAGACCGAATCGGCAGAACATAGGATATCCCATTCGCACGCGACTCAATCGCCACGCGACCAGAACGCCATACAACCAACATCCAACCAAAACGCCAACATCAGACAGCACCAAAGAAGTTGACGTCTGCACCTTCAGCGGACACTGTGAGATCAGGCGACGAAGAAATGGCCTCGACATCTTTCTGGCGCGCTCGCGGAGGTCTCCATGAAATGGACTCTTCTTTCCTTGTCCCCCATAGCGATGATCATTGTGGGTGTTGGCTGCGCATCCAATTCAGAGGGCCTCACTGCAAGCGAAACTACGGGCTCCACCGCAAATGGAGCCACGAGCTCGGGTGGCGCCGGTAACACTGGTGGCTCCCCAACGAGCGGCGGGCCGGGCAGAACACCGAGCGCCGGTAGTGGAGTCGTGTCGGATGAGGGACGGGAAAGCCGCGAGTCATCTTCGGGCGGCACAAGCAGCGCGGGGGGAGCCGCAGTCAGCGGTGGATCCGGAAGCGGCCCGGTTAGCGGTGGATCCGGAAGCGGCCCGGTTAGCGGCGGATCCGGAAGCGGCCCGGTCAGCGGCGGGTCAACTAGCTCTGGCGGAGCGCCAAGCGGAAAAGAGATAGGAATGCGCGAGATCGAAGCCCGGGGCTTCCCTTTCGACGTGCTGGAAGCCACAGCAGATGGTGAGCCCGTTCTTTTGCTTCATGGGTTTCCCGAAACATCACTGATGTGGAAGGACCTGATGCTGGAGCTGTCGGAAAGCGGCTACCATTGCCTCGCACCGGACCAACGCGGATACAGCCCCGGTGCCCGCCCTACAGAAGTCGACGCCTACAGGTACGAAGAGCTCGTCGCGGATGCATTTGCGCTCGCTCATGAACTTGGCGATCGTTTTCATCTGATCGGTCACGATTGGGGCGCGAATGTGGGATGGTTGATGCTCGAAGAGTCGCCATCGCGAATCGCTTCATTCACCGCGATGTCGATACCACACTACGCGGTCTGGGCGAAATCCGTCTACGAAGATGACGAGATGCGCTGGTATCTCGACCTGCTCGAGATTTGGATGACGCCAGGGGAAGGAGAAGATTATTGGACCGAAGAAGCGATGCGGAACATGTGGACGGCAAAACCAACAGACCAACTCGAACAAACCATCGCGCATATGTTGGAGCCAGGAGCAATGACAGCAGCGCTGAACTGGTATCGCGCGTCGGATGGTCATCGACGAGTGATCGATGAATTCGACATCTGGGAGGTGAATGTCCCCACTCTACTCATCCACGGCAGTGATGACGTGGGAGAACGTGCACTGTCAGACACAGAAGCACTCATGACCGGCCCCTATCGCGTCGTGAGACCGGAAGGCGGCCACTTCATCGTCGACGAACAACCGGAAGTCGTGGCCGACGAAACGCTGACGCATCTTATGGGACACCCCATCCAAGGTGCCCAATAGAGCAGGCAGAGACGTCTTCCTGCAGAAAGGCGCTTGGTCAAGCGCACTCCGAAGAAGCGAGATTCCGCGGACAAGGAAGCGACCTCGCAACCCGGTTCAACGATATGCAGGCGCCGCGAGAAACGCGTCGCCTAGCGCCGTGCGCTGCCTGACATCGTTCTCATCGGGCAGATACAAATGATTGTAGGTGTTCCACGGGTACCAAGCGTAGCGCTCGACCTGGGGATGGTTCTCGAGCATCTGCACCGCTTCGTCCAAGAACGTGAGCACCGTCTGCTCATCGGTGTTGCTCGAACCCATGCAGCCAAATTCGGTGATCCACACCGGAAGCTCCCACTGCGATGCCCAGTTGACCGCGGCCTCCAACTGGCTTGCCGTGCAGGACCCCTCGTTCCAGCCGTACCAGTGCATGGCAATGAAATCGACGCGCAGCCCATTCGCTTCCACCTGGTCCATGAACTCCTCGAGCCAAGCCCGGCCGTCATCCGAGACGGCGGGACTGCCTACACGGATGTTCGGATCGCTGGTGATCTCCGGCCACTGGGCGACGGCCTCCGCTACAGACATGTTGGCTTGATCGACCTTGTTGGGCTCGTTAAAGCCCAGCACCGTATCGTAGCCAGCATCGGCGATGCCCGCCAAAGCCTCCGCCACGTTGCCGCCTTCCCAGATCATGGGGACAAAGAGCGGATCCCCGCAGTCGCTTTCGCTCGGTTGCACCGTCCAATTGTAGCACCACGTTGCCCCCAGCTCTTCGATTTCGGCAGCGGGCGAATTGGCGATGCCTTTGTACGGCAGCGGCTCAACCGTGGGTTGTCCCACGGCACACTCCACCTCGACAGCTAACGACTTGACTGTCGAGTTACACGGGTCGGAAAATGTCGAATTCGTGGCAGGGATGGTGCATGACTCCCGCCCCACACACAGATCGGCGACAGCGCCCTCGCTACTTTTCGCATGGCAGGCGCCCTGCGAAAAGCTGCCGCATGACCCTATGGGCGTCCCGTAGCTCGCAAAGATCACCGATTCGATACGCTGTCCCTCGGAACAGCTCAGAGAGGCCGCCTGCCCTTCGTCGGCCATCGCGCAGGCCTCGCCTCCAGAGCTACTTCCCCCAGAGCTGCCACCTCTGGAGGTGTCGGTTCCTCCACTACCATCCTCGTGTCCACCAGCGCCAACGCTCCCAGCGCTGGAACTTCCCGACTCTCCTCCGCTACTGGAGGCCCCGCCGCTCTTGGCCCCGCCGCGCGTCGACGCTCCACCATTCGTGGCACCGTCGCCTCCGCTGTCCGAGGAGGCTCCTCCACTGCCACCAGCCATTGTCGCAGAACCATCTCCGTCACTCTGCGAATCATTCTCCGACACCTCGATGGAGCAACCGGCAGCAGCCAGCGCCACCAACCCCACGTGGATCACCATCAGCACGCTTCGCCTCATGGACCTATCGTCGCACCACAACCGTGAAAGGGGAGGACTTTTGTCACTCAATGTCCATTTGACTCGCGCCAGAAGAAACCTCGCCTTCTTCTGTCTTCGTGAAAAGCTTCCAGCGCATCGAAATCGAGCTCGAATGACGCGACACAACCGTCATCCAAGGAGCGAAAGAGCTGGTGGGGATCGCGTGTGGTCGGGTCAGCGAACCCAGCAACCCCCGCCGTACCGAATTGGGGCAATTTCGACGAGGTCGCCCAATCACTGATGCCCACGAACACACCGAACTCGTAGGCTCGTGTGATAGCGAGGTTCTTCCAGAGCTCCCGCGAGTAATCCGGCGTCGAGCTGCGGGTGACAGAAAGGGCCGGGACCAACACCACGTCGGGGGCCGTCTCGGCACGCAAGAAAACGTCCGAAAACCAGAAGTCTGCGCAAACCATGACCAAGATCTTTCGACCCGCCACCTCGAAAGTCGACGGACGGGTGCCCGGCGTCACGAGCTGCTGTTCAACGCCATAGGGACGATGCTTTTCGTAGCGAGCCACGACGCATCCGGTCGAGTCGAAGCAGGCGCCAGCGTTTCTCATGCCGCCCTCATCGACGCGCACGTGCTGTGTTCCGCCGACAAGATGGCATCCCAGGTCACGGGCAAGTTGCGCCATATCATGCTCGAAGGGTTGGCGCTCGAGTCGGCCGTCGTGATGCTCGGGCAACACGACGATGTCTGTCGTGCTACACGTCGTGCCCACGGGTGACAGCATTCTGCGGAGGTTTTGGAGATTCGAAATGCCAGGATCGTGACGAAGCTCAGGCTGCATAAGAACGATCTTCACGCAATGATTGTGAGCGCAATCATCCGTCGATTCAATTTCCTTCAATCCTCACCAGAACGCCTAGCTAGATCCCGGCGCTAAAAGGCGGATTTTTGGGATCGTACGAAAGGGCAAAAGGAGCGTCCACCGTGTGGTTGGCGGTCTGTAGGGCGGCGACAGCGCGAGCAGCACCCCTGACGGCAGCTAGCTCGGTTTTACGGCACACCTCTGTCGAGCGCGCCTGGCGGCGTGTCGATAT
>CAYTRQ010000111.1:0-3676 GCA_964440025.1 uncultured Polyangiaceae bacterium
GATGGTGCGCAGGATGCTTCCGGCGCTGTTGGCCTTCACAGCGTAAGCAACGAGGTGGGGTGATGTGCCGAAAGCCTCCACCATTCCACGAACCTGTCGCTCGATTGCCGATAAATCGTAAAAATATGCTGGGGTTGCTGATTTGGCTTCAGAAAGCAGCTCCCTGAGAGGGCGGCCCCCGAAAAGGGCGTTGCCATGGGGATCTCGCTCGAAGCCAAAACCGGACTCTGTCATAGCCGGGGGCTTATCAGTAGGCGGTTGCTTTCGCTATTCTCTCGCGCACAAGACCGATACAGTTTTCGGGTTTCGTGTAAGAATAGGAGTCACTTGATCCCAGCGGTAGACAGCGAGGTAAAGCTCGACAAGTACGAGCTGCTCGAGGAAATCGGCCACGGTGGCATGGCTACCGTGTATCGAGCCCGTGATCGTCGACTGGGACGTGAGGTGGCGGTCAAGGTCATCCACCGGCATCTCCGAGAAAACCCGGAGGTTGCCCGCCGTTTTGTGAGTGAAGCCAAAGCGGTCGCCAAGCTCACTCATCCGAATATCGTCGAAGTCTACGATGTTTCCTCGGATGAAGAGCTCGAACGCTACCTGGTGGTTGAGCTGGTCTGTGGAGTGACCGTCCGGCAGCAGCTTGCCGAACTTTCCCCGCTGCCGCCGGAGATCGCTGCCTGTATCGGTGTTGAGGTGTGTCGAGCGCTCTGCCAGGCACACAAAAACGGCGTCATCCATCGGGACATCAAGCCGGAAAATGTCCTTCTGAAACTCGGGGCACAGGATTCGAGTAACGAGAGCATTGCTCGGGTTAAGCTCACCGATTTCGGTATCGCCAAGCTCCTCGATGCCCAGGGAGTCACTCACACGGGCCAGGTTCTGGGGTCGCCGGCGCACATGTCCCCCGAACAGATCGAAGGAAAAGATGTAGACGCTCGTGCTGACGTGTTCGGAGTAGGGGTCCTGCTCTATGAGATGATGACTGGGGTTCTGCCCTTCGAGGGGAAGAACCCAGCTCAAGTGCTGCGCCGTGTGCTCGACGGAGCGTTTCTTCCACCCGAGCGCCTGAGGCCACAAGTGGGCTCAGGGTATGGCAGAATCATTGCCAAGGCGCTCTGTCGGGATGCCCAAGAGCGGCACGCGAGTGCTTGGGAGCTCGGCGAGGCATTGCAAACCGAGCTCGGAAAATACGGGATCGATGACGTTCGAGCCGAGGTTTCCCGCTTCGTGCGCGAACCGGGAACCTACGCCAAGGAGCATCAGAAGTGGGTCGTGGAGCGCCTTTCCGAGCGGGCTACCGAGGCTCGACAAGAAGGAAATGTGGTTTTGGCCGCTGCGTGTTTCAATCGTGCGTTGGCCTACAGGCCAGATGACACCATCTTGCTCGCAGAGGTGGCAGGGCTGGCTCGTCGGGGACGTGTGCGGAGGAAACTGGTCCAAGGAGGGGTTGCGGCTGGGATTATCGCAGTCCTCTTGGCCGGGAGCATTGGGACCATTCGCTGGTTTGCCGAAGGGAACCAGCAGGAAGTGGCGGCCTCCAGTTCGGCGAATCCACCGATTTCAGAAGTCAAGAAGGCCGTCGAGCCGCCGGAAGTGATCCCTCCTGCCATTGAGCGGCCTCCCCCCGAGGAACCCGAGGAGCCCCCCGCCGATCACCAGAAGAAGACTCCTGCCTCTGCCAGGCCGAGAAGGCCGACTCTCAGCAAGCCCGAACGTGAGCCACCGGAAGGGGTACGGGACGTGCGGACTCCAGTGGTCGGTCCGCAAAACGCGCGGGTGCGAATCGACGGTCAATTGGTCCCTTGGTTTCAGGCCCACGAGCTCAGTTACGGTCCACACACTTTCGAATTCGTGCCTCCCAACAGCGATTGTTGCGAGGCTGCCCCACCCAGAACGGTCAAGGTCGTGCCTGGTGACTCGCCGCAGATCGTTCGCGGCGTCATTCGCTTTCGACCGGCGACATTGCAGCTTGCTGCGCCTCCAGGGAGTCACGCTAGCTGTGGCATTGGCGAGATCATTCCTGCAGGAGCTGCCCGAGAAATCCCCATGAACCGCCCCCAGAGGAAACTTTCGTGTACTTTGGTTCCTGCTCCTGGCTCGGACGCGGAACCCAAGCAGGTTGATGTCGCTTTGCGTCCAGGACGTACCTTCACGCTGACAGGCCTTTGAGTTAATGAAGCGATGTTGAGACCGCTTCTGAGCAAGCAGATGGCCGGACGCGCGCTGGCCATCTTGACGACCCACGCGCTGCTGAGCCCACCGGCTTTCGCCAGAAAGGAGGCGACCGAAAGTCCCGCAGGAACGACGGCGGGGGAGAGCCAGGACCCGGAGTCCGAGGCTGGTGATGAGTCCTTCCAGCCGGCCGAGCCACCCTCGACGACTCAGCGGGAGCCTCGGAAAAATCGAACCCAAGAGGGGCAGACCCAGGGGCAGAAAGGAGCTGCTCGCCGAGTCGAAGAGCACGAGGCAGCCGAGCCCGATCCTCGACTGAGCGACAGTGCCGAGCTCGACCAGATTGTCGAGCTGTACATGGCTGGCCAGTACGACCGCTGCACCGAGGAGCTCGAAGTGCTTCTCGATCCTCAAGCGGACGTACCGTTTCGGAACGCTGGGGTCATCGAGCGGGCGCGTCTTTATTACGCTTCGTGTTCGATTTTGGCGGGAAGACGGGAGCCTGCTCGTCGGGCCCTTCGGGCGGCTTTGGAAGCCAATCCGTTGATGCCCGCTCCTGATAGTCTGACGTTCCCCCCACCAGTTGTCAGCCTCTTCTTGGAAGTGCGGGATGAAGTCCAGCAACTCGTCGCCGAGCGAGAGCAAGAGCAGCTCGAGGAGATGCAGCGTAAGGCGGAAGCCGCCGAGCGGCGTGCCGAAGCTCGACGAGAGCGAGAGAGGCGGCTCAGGGAGCTGGCTGCGCGAGAGACCGTGGTCGCTCGAAACTCCCGCGTTATCGCTTCCCTTCCTTTCGGTGCAGGGCAATTTCAAAACGGCAACACTTCCCTCGGTGCAGCGCTCCTCGTGACAGAGGCGGTTCTTGCTGCGTCGTCTTTGACCGGCACCGTCTATTACTCGGAGCTGCGTGCCTTGGGCCCGGACGCGGGGAGCCAGCTCAACACACCGATGAACATTTCCTATCAAGTGTCGTTGATCTCTTCGGTAGCGTTGCTTTCGGTCACCGCGCTGGGGATTCTCGAGGCTCATGTGAGCTACAAGCGAGAACGAGTTCTCCAGGTGCGGAAGCGAGAGCTGCCCAAGGAGTTGCGTCTTCGCGAAGAACGCGCCGAGGACAAGGGCGTGAAGCAGCTGTCTCCAGAGGAGGTGGACCCTGTCCAGGGGCGAATGGACCGAGGGAAAAAGGGCTCCGAGGCTCGCCCGCTCCGGATGGCTCCCCAGATCTCCTTTGGAGCCTCGGGGGCCCAAGTCTCCATCGTGGGACGTTTTTGAGTTTTGGGAATCGTTTGAAAGCTCAGAGGGCGGCGACTTTGACCTGTTCACGATCGGCGGCCGCCTCGGCCGCTTGAAGTGAGGTCACGCTAGGCCCTTCGTCAAGATTGAGTTCTTCCTGAGAGACTCCGAGCAGTCGCAGGATCCATCGGGGAGGGGAAAGCCCCAGTGCGGGTTCTCCGTGGAATAGGCGAGCAAGCTCCCGTCAGTGGACACCTGATACGCGAATAGCATTCCC
>CAYTRQ010000111.1:3686-14336 GCA_964440025.1 uncultured Polyangiaceae bacterium
TAGGCGAGCAAGCTCCCGGGCGTAACCTCGAGCCAGTTCTTTGGTCTCGACATGATCGAATGCTCGAGCCTTGGGGCGGCTGGCCAAGGGGAGCAGCAGCAAGCTGACGAATAGAAGGTGAAAAATAGGCCGGATGCGCTTGAGAGATCCTGGGTGGCGCTCATCGATTCTCTTGAGAAAGTGAGCGTTGAGTGGAACATGAAAAGACTCATCTCGGGTGAGAATGGTGAGCATGTGTCGAGCAGAGGGGTGTTGCACCTTTCTGAGGGCCAACCGGTAGGTGGTTGCACCAATCGTTTCGAACATGAGATTGCACAGGACGATCGTTTCCATCCGCCGAGCCCGAGCGTAGAGTCGATAGAATGTCCGAGTAACTCGGCCCATGGGCTGCACCTCACCTCCCAGATAGGTCAGGTATTCGGTGATGAGCTCTCGATGCCAACCTTCTTCCTCGCCATAGAGTCGCAGGACCTCGGCGAGCTCAGGGTCCCAGGCCGCGACCTCTCCAGCGAGTTCATGGGCTTGCCGAAGCCCGGACTCTTCGGCACGAAATGCGGCGTTGAAGAACTTGATCGCTGCCTGTCTTTCCTCTGGGTTGGCGAATTCGATGGGCGCTTCCAGGTCGACGTATTCCTCATGCATCCGCGTAGCGCGTCGGCGCAAAGTTTTGAGCCACCAAGAGGTGGGACGCGCGGTGGCAGATTTCTTTGACGTCTCGGAAGAGCGAGACGCGATAGGTTGCTGACAATTGTTTGGTAAAACCATCCTATGACTCTTTCTCGTAGGCAGCGATGTAGAAGCCTGCGAAGCGCCGGACCGGGCTATCGGCGAGTGCTTCCTCCAATCGGAAGAACACACGACCGAGGAGCGGAGCGTCCACGAAGGTTGCCGCTGGGGTCACGATCCTCACCCCGCGAGCCGTAGAAAAACGACAGCCGGTGGGTGTGAGCTCTCGGGCGCGGGCCGGGCTGTCGAACCGAGTAAAGACGTCACTCTCCTTCTTGCTGTGTCCGATGCGTCGCGCTGGGCCCAGGAGGCGAAGCAGGCCACGAAAACTATTCGGATTATAAAACTCGGCCAACACCATTCCTCCCGGGCGGGTGACTCGAGCCATTTCCGACAAGGCTAGCTCGATGTCGGGAATGTGAGCCAAAACCTTGAAAGAGCAGGTGACGTCGAACGTTTCGTCATCGAAAGGAAGCTTCGTGGCCGATCCTTGCACAACGTCCAATCCGCGCCGCCGGGCGTGCTCGAGCATGCCGGGGGAGAGATCGATGCCGCGGGCGCTGCGGGCAAATTGCGCGATGCGCGCCAGTACGAGCCCGGTGCCACACCCCACTTCAAGCACATCTTTTCCGGCACCGAATTGCTTGACGAAGTTGCTTTCCAGAGAATCCAACAGCTCGTGATAACCGCCCGCGACGCGTTCGCCTCGCCGCTCCTCATAGCGGGCAGCGAATTCATCATAGTAGGCGCGGCTATTAGTTTCCTCGGTCAGAGGCGGTTGCGACTCGGCCATTGGTGTTTCCTGTTCATGTGAGGGATGGGGGATCAAGTCGGCCCCGGCTATGCAGGCGCAAACGAGTCTCGTTCGCGGCGAAAAAGACGAGATCAGTCCCTCGTTGCCTCCCGGGCGTTGGCCAAAACCTTTCCACAACCGTCGCAGATGGTTGCCGTGAGAGGCGGTTCCTCTTCATAGGATTCGTCGTCGTCGGAATCATCACCACCGCTGAGAAGCAGAACCTTACACGGTCGGAGGGGACTACCGCAAAAAGGACATAAGCCCGCACCGGGCGCGGTGCTAGGACGCATTTGAAGAGCTTCCTCGAGGGAACGGAGAGCCGCGTGGACCCGCGAGGCGAGTATCGAGCGAGTGGCCAGCGTGATGAGGAGCAGCAAAATCGTACAGGCCGCCAACACAAGGGAGACAGGACCCACGGGCCCCGTCTGGGCGACGACGACCAAAACCCCGGTGAGGAGGCAGAGGCTCAGCAAATCCAGGGTTTGACCGCGGCGGGCGCGGCGTGTCGCCCAACTTCGAGCTCCGACCGCGGCATCCGCCAGTCGTTCGGCACCCTCCTTTCCCGCGGCTCGCATTTCTGCGGCGGCTTCGGCGTAGGGATTCTTATAGGAGAGGGTTTTCAGGTGCTCTTCCATCCTCGGCTCGGGTTGATCGAGGAGGCCCAGGATTTCCTGGTGGACCGCGGGAACTTCCCACGTTGCCTTCCACAACGAAAAGAGCCTCACCAAGGCGACGAGCAATGCGGCGCCCAATGCGAGCTCGATTGAAACAAGGTCCACCGGCTTCACACGTTGGATCTAACGTTCCTGGTCCAAGAGTGCATCTCGGTGGCTAAAAAGCGCTGAGGCAAGCCGTAATACAGCGTTTCCATCGAATTGACGGGCGCGTTTGACGTCTCCAGGTCACCGAAATCGCCCCCCGTCTTCGGGGGCTGCGCCCTATCTCGGGGCCAGCGCTGACTTTAGGGCTAGTTCGCGTCCACAAATGGACGCGAACCAACAAGCAAGGAAGCGTTCAGCGTCACAATCCAGGCGAAAAAGCGAAGTCGACCGCCCTCGCCCCGCAAGGGGTGGGCGACGAAGCGCCATTTGTAGACGGGAACTAGGGCTAGCTGCCTTGCGAACAAATGCCCCTTCCGCTAGCGTTCCGCAGACAATTTGGGTGGATCCCACCGGGCCCCCGCAAGGGAGTCCGGTTTTTTTATGACTGTTGCCTATACAAAACTGCCTGGACTCGACCGACAGAAATTGCTCGGGCTCGTTGAGCCAATCCTGCGCGCCCACGGTGTCGTGGGGGTGGAGCTCATTTGGCGTTCTGATCGAAAGGGGCAAGTGCTCGAGCTGACTGTGGAACGGGCTGACAGCCAGACGCCGGGAGCCGGCGTGACAATTGACCTCTGTACGGAGATCTCGCGAGATCTTTCCGCAGCGCTAGATGTTGCCGAGGTCATTCCCTCCTCAGGCTACCATCTCGAGGTCGGCTCGCCGGGCCTAGATCGGGTTTTGTACGGGCCGGACGACTACCGGCGATTTGCTGGTCAGCTCGTGAAGGTCAAACTGAAAAGCCCCCTCGAGCAAGAGGGCTTTTCGGGGCAAAAAGTGGTTCGAGGGATTCTCTTCGGTCTTGGAGAGGCCGAGGACGTCATCGTGGAGACGGAGCGGGGCAATGTGGCCCTTCCTCTCAATCAGATCCAAAAGGCACGATTGGTGTTTGAATGGCACTCGTCGAAGCCAAATTCTGGACGCGGCTCGCGTCCGACGAGCGGGAAGAAGTCCCGCCCAAAACGGAGCAAATAAAAAATGGCAGACGTAGGTCTACTGGACATGATTGATCAGGTTTCCCGTGAAAAGGGGCTCGATCGGCAGATTCTCATCGAGACGATGGAGGCAGCCATCCTCAAGGCGGCGCAGGCGGCTTTTGGTGCCAACCGTGAGCTCGAGGCTCGGTTGAACGAGGAGAGTGGCACCATCGACCTGTTTCAGTACATGACCGTCGTCGAAGAGGTCGAGGAACCGGAGCGTGAGATCTCCGTCGCCGAGGCCGAGAAGTATGGCCTGGAAGCCGAAGTGGGCGAGGAGTTGGGGTTCCAGGTCTTCTGGCATCCCAAAGATGCGGACGCGGCCAAGCAACAGGACAAGGAGTATGGCGATCTGCTCGATATGGCTCAAGCGCGCGGCAGCTTTGGCCGGATTGCCGCCCAAACCGCTAAGCAAGTTTTGCTGCAGCGAGTTCGCGATGCGGAACGCGACATCATCTTCGAGGAATTCAAGGACCGACAAGGTCAGCTGATTCGCGGCATCGTGCATCGCTTCGAGCGCGGTCACAATATCATCGTCGATCTTGGAAAGACGGAAGCAGTGCTTCCCGGGCGTGAGCAGACGCCGCGAGAGACCTACCGTCCTGGCGATCGAATCGTGGCCTACCTGAAGAACATCGATCGTGAGGCACGAGGACCGATGATCATTCTCAGTCGTTCCTCGCCTCAGCTCGTCGAGAAGCTCTTTGAATCGGAAGTGCCTGAAATCTACGAGGGGATCGTTTCCATCGTGGGAGTGGCTCGAGAGGCCGGTTCGCGCAGCAAGATTGCCGTTGCTTCCCGCAATGCGGACGTTGATGCTGTGGGCGCGTGCGTGGGTATTAAAGGTTCTCGGGTGCAGGCTGTCGTTCAGGAGCTTCGTGGTGAGAAGATTGATATCGTTCCGTTCGACGAGGACCCTGCCCGCTACATCATCAATGCGATCCAACCGGCTGAGGTCAACAAGGTGATCGTCGATGAAGCCGACCATCGGATGGAGTTGGTGGTGCCCGACGAGAAGTTGAGCCTTGCGATCGGTCGGAAAGGGCAGAATGTGCGTCTTGCTGCACAGTTGACCGGGTGGAAACTCGACATCATTAGCGAAAGCAAATTCAAGCAGATCGAGGAGGAGTCCCTCGGGGCTTTGCGAGAGATCGAAGGCGTTGACGAAGAGCTTTCGCGGGCGTTCTACCGGCTTGGGTTCCGTGCCCTCGAGGAAGTGGCCGAAGCGACCGAGGAGGAGCTTCTCGTGGTCGACGGAGTCGATACCGAGGAACAAGCGGCGGTTATCCGCGGCGCGGCGGAGGAGGCAATGGAGCGATTGCGGATCACTCGCATCGAGGCCGCATCTGGCGGTTCGGAGGCGCTCACCGAGCGAGAGAAACTCCGGTTCGTCTCTGGTGTGGGCTTGCGCACTCTTCAGCTCCTCGAGGAGGCGGGCTACAAAAACGTCAGGGACGTGGCCGAGGAGGATCCCGAGCGCCTGGCGGTTCGATCTGGTCTCGGCATCAAGAAAGCGCGGCAGGTTCAGGAAGGAGCGCGTCATTTCCTTGATACCGAATTGCCTCGGATTTCCGAGGCTCGGGCTCGGGCCGCAGCACGCAAAGGGGAGGACGCCTCGGTTGGCGTTCAGTCTCAACCGGCACCGCGCGCGGCGTCGCTCGTACCAGACGCGACCGCGGAGCCCCTCCCAACGGAGAATGCAGAGAAGCGGCCTGCTGGTGATGCTTCTTGAGAGACCGCGGAATGGGGAGCGCCCGCCCACCACCCTTGGAGGAGAAAAAGCACCGGATGGAGACCAGAATGGTAGAAAGACACCAGTCGCGGCGTCAGGCGAAAAAGCCTGTGCGCACGTGCGTCTCTTGCCGTCGCCATGGCTCGCCGAACGAAATGGTCCGTTGGGTCAGCGGTCCCGAGGGGCAGGTCGTGCCCGACTTGGCGGGGCGGTCATTTGGGCGAGGAGCATGGGCCCACCCTTCCCCAGATTGCATTCGAAAACTGCCGCGGGCGCTTTCTCGGAGTTTTCGAACGAATATCACGGCGAATGTGCAGGATTTGGTTTCGCTTTTGGGGGCGGCGGCCGATCACAGGGTGCTGCAGCTGCTCGGCACGGCACGCAGGCAAAGTGCGCTTGCCTGCGGCGCCGGCGTCGTGCAGGAGGCCGTGGGGGCTGAACGAGCCCATCTGGTCGTCGTCGCTCGGGATGCTCGGGCGGCTGCAAAGCTTTCTGAAGTAGCTAAAATGGTGGCCTCGGGCCGGGCGTGCGCCTGGGGTACGAAGGCCGAGCTCGGGCGGCTCTGCGGTCGCGCCGAAACCGGTGTGGTTGCAGTTCTCGATCTGCGCTTGGCTGAAAGGCTTTTTGGCGCTATCGCCATGGCCCCCCGGGCCTTGGGGTCCTCTGGGACCGCCTCGGCTGGTATGGGGCACAACGACGTTTTGACGGAGGTTGAATGAGCGCAAAGCGGCGCGTCTACGAGGTGGCGCGCGATCTTGGAATGGACAACAAGTCCCTGCTGGGAGTTCTGGAAACTCTCGGAGTGCCCGACGTGAAGAACCACATGAGCGTTCTGAGCACGGGGGACGAAGATCGCGTGAAGAAGCACCTCGGCAAGGGAGGCGGAGCATCTGGAGAGGGTGCTTCCACTTCCAATCGCCCACGTGTGGTCAAGCGTCGCGTTGTTCGACGCCGCCGCACTGAAGAAGGTGTGAAGGAGGAGTCAGCGGTTGCTAAGCGACCACCACCCGAGGCTGCTCAGAGCGCCTCCGAGGAGGTTTCTGCCAAGCCCAAGGAGGACGAGAAGGGAGCGACTCCCGCGCCAGCACAGTCCGTAGCTGCGCGGACGGAGGAGCAACCTCAGCGGGTGTCACAGGAGCAGGCCAAGGAGACGCCAGCCGAAGCGACCACCGCACCGGAGGAGAAACCCTCAGCCGAGACGAGCGGTGCCCAGCCCGCTGAGAGCAAAGAGAAGGATTCGGGTGCGGAGGCGAAGGAACCGGAGAAGAAGGAAGGCGAAGCGCCGCATCCTTCTCCTGAGTCCGCGCCATCTTCTTCTGCCTCCGAGTCTGCATCGGGCACGGCAGCCGCTCCGTCGGCTCCAGAACAGGCCGTCGCTAGCCAGAGTCAGGAAAGGTCCACCGGTCCCTCCACTCCAAGCGATTCGACGGGTTCACGCCCTGAGGCGACTGGTTCTCAGCCGACAGCCTCCCCAAAGGCGGGTTCTCAACCGGGTCGTTCCGAGGCAACGAGCTCTCAGCCAGCTGGCTCCCAGCCAGCTGGCGCTCCGGGAGCTAGTTCTCGGCCGGCGGGCTCGAAACCCGAGAGCTCTCAACCTGCCGGCGCTCGAGCCAGTGGCCAGCCGCCCACCGGAGGCGCGAAGCAGTCTCAGGCTCCGTCGGTTCCGGCGCGTTCTTCGTCTCCTCCGAAGCGAGGCGTAGAAGTTTGGGAAGGACGCCCTGGAGTGCCCATGACGCATCACCGGCCTGGCCCGCGGCGAGTGCAGTATGATGCCAAAGCCCCACCGCCCGGCGGCGCGCGACGCGGCCCTGGTGGCAGGATGATGCGGGGCGGTGGACGGCAGCGCGGTATCGGGTCTTTCTCGAAGGGACGCGGCGGGGCGCCGGTCACCAAGGAACGGGGAGCCCACAAGAAGGTTGTCCGCATCGAGGAGACGGTCAACTTGCAGACCCTCGCGGGCAACATGGGGGTCAAAGCCACCGATCTGTTGCGCAAGCTGATGCATCTCGGCCTGACCGGCATCAATATCAATAGCACCCTCGACGCTGACACGGCCAAGATCGTCGCTGCGGAGTTCGGCTGGGACGTCGAGGACGTGGCGGTCAGTGAAGAGGAGCAGCTGCAAAAGGCGCAGGGCGTCGACGTGCAGCAAGACGCCGAGGAAGACCTCAAACCGCGGCCTGCCGTCGTGACAGTGATGGGTCACGTAGACCACGGGAAGACGAGCTTGCTCGATGCGCTTCGTGAGACGAGCGTGGCGACCGGCGAGGCGGGCGGTATCACTCAGCACATTGGCGCCTATTCGGTGGAGACCGAGCGAGGTAAAATTACCTTTTTGGACACGCCGGGCCACGCGGCATTCACACAAATGCGCGCTCGTGGCGCTCAGGCTACCGATATCGTCGTTCTCGTCGTCGCTGCTGACGACGGAGTGATGCCCCAGACCAAGGAGGCCATCACCCATGCCAAACAGGCCAAGGTGCCTCTCGTGGTGGCGGTCAATAAGTGCGACAAGCCGGACTCACAGCCGGAGCGCGTGCGACGGGAGCTGAGCGAGTCCGGCTTGGTGCCGGAAGAATGGGGTGGTGAGACGCTCTTTTGTGAGGTCTCCGCCCACACGAAGGATGGGCTTCCCGAGTTGCTCGACAAGCTGCTTTTGCAGTCGGAGATGCTCGAGCTTCGAGCCAACCCGGACAAGCCGGGGTCTGGCCTCGTCATCGAGGCACAGCTCGATCGCGGCCGAGGTCCACTTGCAACCGTTTTGGTTCAAGAGGGAACGTTGCGGTCCGGCGATGTGGTGCTGGCCGGTGCAGGTTTCGGGAAAGTGCGGGCCATGCACGACTGGGGAGGCCGCACGGTGAAGACCGCGGGACCGTCTGATCCAGTGGCGATTATTGGCCTCAGCGAGGTGCCTCGGGCTGGCGATCAGGTCTACGCCGTCAAGGACCTCAAAACTGCCCAGAGCATTGCGGAGACACGCAAGGTGCGAGAACGCAAGAGTCTGGCTCCTTCCGCCGGAAACAAGCCACGGTCGCTCGAAGAGATCGCCAAGTTGATGGCTGAATCGGAACAGCTTGAGCTCAAAGTCATCGTCAAAGCCGACGTGGCAGGCTCCGCTGAGGCTGTTTCCGAATCTCTGCAGCAGCTGTCCACCGAGAAGGTCCGAGTGAGCGTGGTGCTCCAAGGAGCTGGCGCGATCACCGAAAATGACGTCAACCTCGCCGTCGCAGCGGGAGCCATTATCGTGGGCTTCAATTCCAAACCCGCAGGTAAGGCCGCCGCCGTGGCGCAACGAGAGGGCATTCAGATCCGTCAGTACTCGGTGATCTACAATCTGCTCGATGACGTCAAACGCGCCATGGAGGGGCTCCTGGCTCCCAAGCTGGTCGAAAAGGAACTGGGTCAGGCCGAAGTCAGGCAAACGTTCCGCATCAGCAAGGCCGGCACCGTTTGCGGTTGCATGGTCACCAGTGGCGCAGTGCGCCGCGGCGTGAACGCGCGTCTCAAGCGAGATGGAACATCCATCTGGGAAGGCAAAATCGTTGGCCTCAAGCGCTTCAAGGACGATGTTCGCGAGGTGAAGGAAGGCTTCGAGTGCGGGATTTCGCTCGAGAACTCCGCGGAGCCTCACGTCGGTGACGTGATCGAGGTGTTCGATACGGAAGAGGTCAAGCAAAAGTTGTGAGCAGCGGCGCCCCAAGTTCAGGCCACGGCCAGGTTGGGGCGCGGCGCCTTTTGGCTGTCCAGGCTTCGCTTTCCGGAGAGGATTGTCTCGCGGGCGCATGCTCATCAATGGCGCATGATCACCAATGGCACTAGGGCACCGTAAAGATCGTCTCGCGGGCACGATCCGCAAGCACCTGGCGGGCGAGCTCTCTCGTGAGGTCAAAGATCCTCGCCTGTCTGCTCTCTGTATCGAAGACGTCGAGGTGACCGGCGATCTGGGGGTGGCCAACGTATCGGTGCGGTTGATGGTGGGAGGAGACGATCCGGTTGCTCGTCGAGAGGCGATGGCGGCGCTCAGGCGAATTGCGCCCGGGCTGCGGGCCTCCCTGGGTCCGGTGTTGCGCGTGAGACGCCTTCCCGAGCTGCGATTTCATTACGACGAGGGAGCGGATCGTCGAGCTCGTATCGAGGAGGTGCTCGAAGAGATCCACCAGGAGGACGCGCAGCGGGCTCACCCGACGGCAAGCAATCCGCCCTCCGCCGAGTCCCCTGAGGGGGCTCCTCGCGATGAGCCTCCCGAGTGACTCGAGGACCGCTGACAACTTCGAAAGGCTCCGCTGCCGCCTCACCCGGGGGGTGAGGCGAACCTCGGCAATGCCCCTATTCCTGTTCCAGGATCACGACTTCGACTCGTGCATTCCGGGCGCGGTTGGCGTCTGAGACGTTAGGAGCCAGCGGTTGGTCGGGGCCGTAGCCCTTGGCGGCCAACCGTTCTTTTCTGACGCCCAACTTCTGAAGAAGCTCACTGATCCGTTGAGCTCGGTCCTGCGAGATCCGACGCAACCGGGTGGGGGAGCCTGAGTCGTCGGTATGCACTTGAACTTCTACTTTCTTGATTTGTGGGTTCTTGGAGAGCACGAGGGCCAGCTCTTCGATCACTGCCATGGACTCCTCGGCCACTTGAGCCGTGCCCTCGATGAATGAGATGCTTTGGCTGAACGCAAGCTCCTTGTCTGTGATTTTGACGTTTGGGTCTTCGGGGATCGGATTCAGGACGAGGTTTTCTGTGATTTCTTCGCGCGAAGCGATGGAGAATTCCCTCACTGTATCGAGATAGCCGGGGGCCTCGATGTGCAACTGAGCCGTGCCAAAAGGCACATTGCGGAATTGGAAAGCTCCCTGACTGTCGACGGAAAGCTCGAGCGAGCGGCCAAGCTTGTCTGTGATGCGGACCGAGGCATCTGCGACGGGTGAGCCCGTCTTTGCATCGACAAGCACGCCTGTGATCGTCGCTACGCGCGGCAAGGGCTTGAGCTCGCAAGTGACGGGAACGATGAGATGCCCTTGGTCGTCGACGTAGGGACGCTGGGGTTCTTGCGCCGCGGGCTGCTGTCCCGGTGACTGCGCGGTTGCCTGGGGGTCGGGACCAAGGCCGAGAGAGGGTTGCTGGTCCTCGGGCCCCCGAGCGCCGCCCGGTGCCGCCGCTGGGGGCGCCTGAGCTCCGCCTGTTGTTGCCGTCTGAGCGGGCTGGGTCCCTTCCGCTGTTTGAGCTCCTGCCGCATGGGCTGCCGGAGCAGTGCCTGATGTTTGAGACGTCGTCGCTTGCTGCGGAGGCACCTCGGGAATGACGATCTTGCAGGAGCCGTCGTTGTACTCGTGAGCAAAGATCTTCAACTCGTAGGAGCCAGGGGGGAGATCTTGGGTCCGGAACGCGCCGGCTTCTCCTGTAATGAGTCCCGTGCGCGAGCCGCCAGCGTAGTGCAAGCGCGCGTCCGGGATGGGGTCGCCGGTTTTTGCGTCCACGACGCGCCCCTCGGCGTAGCGCCTGAGCTCTTTCGGTGGTGGTTCGGGCTGCGTTTCGACGACTCGAACTTCAGGGATCGGAGTGGCATCGACGCCGTAGGAGAGCCCCAGCCAAACGGTATATGGAGC
>CAYTRQ010000112.1:0-14274 GCA_964440025.1 uncultured Polyangiaceae bacterium
CCGCCCTCGCCCCGTCAGGGGCGGGCGACGGAGCGCTGTTTGGAGACGGGAACGAGCCTAGGTCGTGTCCGGAAGGGCCGTGAACTCAACCAGCAACAAAGCGTTGAGCGGCAACGCGTCCTTTCCCAAACGATCTATCCTCAACGACAAAGCGACATGCGATCTTGGGATGAAGTCACATGTCGCTTTTGGGGAGGAGATTGGGGTCCACCCGGCTCGAAGTCGCCGCAGGCCCTCCCGAAGGCGTCGGGAGGGCCTCCCATGAATCACTCCGGGGTGAGTGTTGACCAAGGATAGCCGTTGCAGCCGCTCTCGAGGTTGTCCGAATCAGGTGGCTCGACGCCCAGTGCCTCCGCTTCTGTCTCCGCATCGAAGGTTGTGCCGCAGACCCGAAGGGTATCGCCGTCCATGTAGAAGTCGAAACGACTGAACATGCAGGGTCCGAACATATTCCCTTCGTCGTTCTTTCCGACGATGACCCTATCACCATCGGTGATGGCGGTGACGTAGATAGTGCTGTCGTCGATCTCTATAAGGTCTGAGCTCAACGTCCAAGTGGAGCCAAAGGCATCGTCTGTATAGGTTCCGGCGATGTCGAGCTGTCCTGAGGCCCCGCCGGCACCTCCCTGACCGCCGTTGGAGGGAGGATCGCACATGGGGGAAGCGCCTCCGGCCCCACCGGTTTCCGTGGTGCCGCCCGTGCCACCCGTCTCGTCGGTGCCGCCCGTGCCGCCCGTCTCGTCGGTGCCGCCCGTGCCGCCCGTCTCGTCGGTGCCTCCGGTCCCCCCGGTCTCACCTCCACCGGAGCCGCCGGTGCCATCGTCTTCGCCATCGTCGCCACACCCAAGCCCGCACGAAAGAATCAACATCGCGCTTGCTGTTAGTTTCGTAAACTTCATATTTGCCTCCCATACCGACCGTGAGCCGGAGTACAGAAAAATTGGAAAATGTCCCTTCCGATGCTCCAACCAAGGAGCCCGTCGCGGGTCGATATCACGCGCGCCAGGGGAAACCAAGGCGCCTTCGTCGAAGAGACGGAAGTGCAGGCAGCGTCGCGGGAGACAGGCTTTGTCCGCAAAAGCGACCCCCTAAGAGAGCTCGAAGATTTGGGTGGGGAAACGTCGCACTTCGTCGCCCATTTGCCGGGTTGCCACTTCCTTAACCGTTTGATTCCCGGCTCGAAAAAATGAACGTTTCTATTGTCCGGGGGGATGAGGAGTCTGGGTGGCCACAAAGGACTCATTGTATAATTTCCTGCCGTTACAATGATTCATTTGTCATTATGGGCGAGGCCTTTCCTTCGAGCCGATCCCGTCTCGAGGGGAAGAACGAGGAGATTGGGTACGAACTGGAAGGCGCCTCCCGCGCAACGAGGGCGTCTCCCCGTCGGAGCCAAGGGCGAGGCCTTGATCTACGGCGCTCTCCTTCCCTTTGCGCGGCAAAGTGCCACATCTGCCGGCGCTCGCCACGCCACGGTTGGAAATTTATGACCTATGCAGAAGAGTTGCGCCTTGAAATCGAGAAAGTGGCAGAGAGCGATCCTCGAACGGCGGAATCTGGCAGGATGGCGCCCATGACTCGTCTGAATGGTTCACCGACTCGTGCCACCACGCCAAACGGGCGTGTTTGTTTGGGGGGCGCTGGCTCTCTCGTCGTGCTCCTCAGTGGGGTTGCCTGTTCCGATCCGGCTCCTGCACAGGACGGCTCTTCGACATCTGGAGGACAAGGTGCTTCGAGCAGCAGCGATGGAGTCGCGTCCGGTGGGAGTAGCGATGGGGTAGCATCCGGGGGGAGCAGCGACGGTGCGGCATCCGGGGGGAGCGGGAGCAATGCAGTCGCGGGCGGCACCGGCGGAGCTCTTGCTGGCAGCGGTAGCGCGAATGGTGCTGGCGGTGAGGGCGTGGGAGGCTCTCCCGCCGCCGGGGGCATGGGAGCCAGTGGTACCTGTGACTTCGAGGTCAGCCATTCGCTCAGTGAGAATATTGGGACCGTTGGTATCGTCGAATTTTCGGTGAATTTGTCCGATATCGAGGAGGCGAACATCGAGTTCGGTTTGGACACCGACTACGGCATGACGGCGCCTGTCGATCTTGCGGAGCCCAATTATCGGACACTGTTGCTCGGCATGAAGACCGACAGCGAATATCACTTTCGCATCACTGCAAAATCCGGCGCCGAGGAGTGCAGGAGCGCCGACTTCACTTTGACCACGGACCCTCGCCCGGAGGACGTGGTTGCCCCGGAAATCACGACTCCTTTGCCGGAGGAGCGATCGGACGGGTTTTTGATCACGTCCCGCTGGGGCAACGACAATGGTGGGCCAGCTTTCATCTTGGACGCCGACAATGACCTGGTCTGGTGGTTCTTCGCTCCGATCGACATCATGCGGGCGAGAATGAGCTACGACGGAAAATGGATGTGGCTCCGCAATACGGCCCAAACGGACGGTACCGGCGCGGTCATGCGCCTGTCGATGGACGGCGGCACCGAGGAACTTTGGGAGCTCCCGAGAACGACCCATGATATGGCGGTATTGCCGGACGGAAAGATCGGGCTCATCTCTCATACCGACGGGTGTGACGAGATCGTGGAGTTCGACCCGGAGACGGAGTCCACCACAACGATTTTCAACGTGGAGGAGGCTCATGATAGCACAAATTGTCATGTGAACTATCTGGCCTATTCGGACATTGACGAGTCCTACTACATCTCCGATTTCCAGGCGGACGACTATATCAAGATCAGCCGCAGTGGGGAGCTCCAGTGGGTCCTGAACGGTGAGGGGAGCACGCTGACTGGCGCCGACTGGCAAGGGGGCCAACACGGCATCCACGTGCTCTCCCCCGATCACTTTGTGATCTTCAACAACGGAGCCATGGGTGGAAGCTCGCTCGTGTTGGAGTATCAACTCGATCAGAGCTCGGAAGCCGTGACCGAGCTTTGGCGTTACGACGCTGGTGTGCGAGCAGGATTCGGGGGTGACGTTCAGCGCCTGGACAATGGCAACACCCTCATCAGCTATTCCTCGATCAGCTTGATCCAAGAGGTGAATCCCGAAGGCGATCTCGTGCAAGAGTATGCGTTCCCCCAGACGCATACCGTAAGCTACATCATGAAGCGCCCGACCTTGTATGGCGGTCCGCCCCCGAAGATCCACGAATTTTGATTCCGGCGTCGAGAGACCGTCCCCGAGCACTGTCGCTCATTCGTAGGCGGCGATGCCCGGGGGACGGGGCGTTCGAAGAAGAGGAGATTTCTCACTCGAGGTGCCAGGAGTCGATCTGGAAGGACGGGTTGTCCGAGAAGCTTAGGCACAGGTCGTGGGGACCTGATGTTTCGGTGATCGAGCAGGACAAGTCAGCGTAGGTCTCGGCGCCGCCTGTGCTCATCACCTCACATGTTCCGACGGACGTTCCAGCTTCGCTGGTGAAGTCGGCGCAGCCGTCGATCCGCACGTCGATGGTTCCGCCGCCGGACTCCGAGGCGACCCGAACCACCAAGGTGGAAGCACCCGCCCTGAAGTCAACCTGGGAGTAACCGATCCAATCGCCGTCATCGATCTGGGCGATGCGGACGGTCTCTCCGGCCTGTCCTTCGACCTCGATACCACTTTCTGCTGCCAGCGTTTCGGCTTGGACCTCAGCGAAACCGTTCAGGCACCGGACTTGGTCGACCGTGAAGTCCTCGGTGCTCATTGTGGTCTGGTCGATGGTTTGATTCGAGCCGTAGGTAATTTCCTGTACGGCGATACTGCGGTTGTTGATCTTGTCGACACCCAGTTCTTGTTCGAGCTTGCGCGAGTGGTAAAAGAGGTAGCTCTTGCCCATGAAATCTATCATGGACCCATGGTTGTTGTTGTTCCTGTTGATGCTGTGGTTCGGCAAGATGACGCCCTGATACTCGAAGCCGGACATCGGATCGCTACTGGTCATGTACTCGAGTGAAGCTCCATGACCCTCGGAAAAGTCCGAAGAATACTGGAGGTAGTAGGTCCCCTCACGCTTGTGCACGTAGGCGGCTTCGAAGAAGGCGGGAATGGGAATGGTTGTTGCCGTGGCATCCTGGAGACTGATCATGTCGTCGTTGAGACGCATCACGCGGGCATTGTCCCCGGTGTCTTCGGGACCTCCGCCGAAATAGAGGTAAGCCTGCCCATCGTCGTCGACGAAGCAGGCTGGGTCGAATAGCCAGTCGACGTCTTCTACACCTGGAGTGCTTTTGGTGACCAGAGCGGTGCCGAGGGGATCGACAAAAGGACCTCCGGGCTCGTCGGCCACGGCGACGCCGATGGAGGAGCCGCCGTTGGGCATGTAGAGATAGTACTTTCCATCTTTCTCGCAGGCGCCGGGAGCGTAGAGATTGGTCGCCCATGGCAGATCGTCAGCGTGGATCAGCATTCCGTGATCTTGCCAGTTGACCATGTCGCTGGAAGAGAACCCCCGGTAGTCGACCATGTCGAAGTCCTCCTGGCCATCGACGTCATGGGAGACGTAGACGTAGACGCGGTCGCCATAGACGACCGCATTGGGATCAGCCGTGAAGATATGAGTGACAAGTGGGTTGCGTGCCTTGCCGGTGGGAGTGCAGTCCGAAGGTGCTCCCCCGCTGCCGCTCCCGCCAGTCCCGCTCCCGCCAGTCCCGCTCCCGCCAGTCCCGCTCCCGCCAGTCCCACTCCCTCCGTTGCCGCTCCCGCCGGTGTCGGTACTTTGGCCTCCTGCGGCCGAGCCACCAGCGTTGGTTCCGCCCGCAGCGGAGCCGCCATTCCCGGTCCCGGCGGTGTTCGAGCCGCCTGTGTCGCTCCCTCCTGGATTGGATCCACCTGAACTGGTTCCGCCGGTCGAGGGAAGACCGCCGTTTCCCCCTCCACTGCTGCTGCCGCCGGTGTTGGCGACACCGCCGGTGTTCGAGCCCGGAGGCCCACTGTCGCTGCATCCGGGCAGGGCCAGGAGCAAGAGCAGTGCCGCTGAAAGAGTTTGAGAAGCGGTCCGATCAGAGGGAGCGTAGAGGAGTGAGGGAACGAATCGCACGGGGTAATCCAAATCGATGGGGCTTCATGCGGGACCCCCGAGGTCTGGATGGGGACCCGAAAAGCGACGTTGGTTCGTTTCCTGCCTCGGATCCTGGTCTCCTGCCAGAGGAGGGATTTCTCTCCTTCTTGGTGAAAGTTTCCGTTTTTGCTGCAACTCGTCCTCCGGGAGCTTCTCGGTCTCGAGCGACGTATCCCATCGAGCGGTGATGCGCTGACGTTCTAGCCGAAAAGGTGCTGATGTGAGGCGAGTTTTTTGTTCGTGCGCCGATAGGCTTCTTGGATGCGCGCTGCAATGGAATGATTTTCTGGAGACGAGGGAGGAAGGGGCCTCATATGTGCTGTGCACAGGTGCTCGGCATTCGATGCCAGCTCGAGAAGATCTTCCTCAACCCAGGAGCGAAATTCATTCACTGCTCCGGGGCGGCGTTCGAGGACCGAGGCGAGAGTGGGGTGGAAGTGCAGTCCGCCGACGAGAGGGAAGGGCATCCACGTAAGTGTATCGTCGACATGGAGCGTCCGAGACTGACGATGAAACGCGAGGACCGAGGCGAAGTGCAGGTGTTCCTTTTGGGGAATGAAGTCCACCCCGCGGGGAACGGTAAAGATGAAGTCCTCACTAAAGAGCTCGTTGAGCTCCGGATCTTCCGTATGAACCGACTCCCAACGGAGCCGTGGTGCCTGGGCCGCGTGGCGCCGGGTGCCAAAGAGTCGGGCGTCGGGAAACGTTTCCGCGATGGTTTGCACGTGAACCGTATGAAATGGGTGAAGATTGAGTATTGCCGTCACGGCGTGACCGCCATCGGTGAGCTCGAGGATCTGCTGCTTGACTTCACCCTCGAGTCGGTAGCTGTCGAGAAGAACGAAGCCTCCTTGGGCCAGGCGCACCAGGGACATCTGAGTGCCCACGTCGATCAACGGGGCCACTTTGAACGAGCCGCGAACGTTCCAGAAACCGTCGGTGATGGAAAGAATTTGGTCTGCCATGAGCCGCGAGTCTATCGCGTCTCTTCTTTGGGGTCGCGTTCCGAGGGTTCAGCCGAGGCCCAGGGCCGGTTCGACTCAGCTTCGCAAGGTCTGTCGATCTCTCTGAGGCCGTCGGGAGTCCGTTGAGTGAGCCACTCGATGTCCGAGTGCGTGAAGGTAAGGAAGGGACTCGACGCATGGTGAGGTGCGTGTCTTCGAGCGCCAAGGAAGAGCCGAGCGGAGTCGGCTACTGACAAGCAAACTCGACACTATAGGACGTGCCGTTTCGATGGGCGTCGCAAGCCTCTCCGAGTAGTTCGATTTCGTAATCGCCACTCACTCGGAACCCATCAGGATCGTCGAGGGACAGGGACTTTCCGTCTACCCGTACCTGGGCGTCGGCGAGATCCGTGTCGGTGTAGAGTTGCAAAGTACAGGGGGTGCTCTCGACGATCTCCCCGAAAATATCTTGAAGGGCGCTCTCGAGTTCTGTTGGTGATGAGGCGGCACGATAGGTTCCCGAGGAAACCTCAGCAACTTGAGACAGTAGATTGGGGAGCTCCTCCGTTTCACTTGCGCTCATGTCGATGACATGAATGTTTGCTTGATTGTAGCCGATTCGCTCCGCTTCAGAGAGGAGGGCGCGCCATTCTTCACGCTGGGCCTGTTGTGAACAGTCCGCTCCCTCCTGGTGGGGGGTCCACTCCGGGCAGTCGCAGGTGTCGGGGTTGGAGGCTGTGACGAGGACGATGTGGCGCGTCCAGACCGAGTCGATGGCGTTGGCTGTTTCCGTGAGCGCCGGGCGCAAGGGGCTTCCTCGGCCGAGCGTCGAGCAAGAGAGAGGTGGATAATCCTGGGGATGGCCCTTTCCCCAATCGATTCCAACCGCCCAAGTCCCGTTAAAAGAGGGACAGGAGTCCCCAACGACCCCATCATAGCGGCCGGCGAGTTTTCCATATTCGAACACCAGGTTCTTCTGTTCGAATTCCTCGATGATGCCCTGGGGGCGTAGCAGAACATCGTGCAGGACGCCCCAGCGCGACGTCGCTTTGTCTCCAGTGCACTGCCAGGGAAAATATTGCTCTGCCTCGATTTCTGCCTCTGCGGCTTGACCAAAGGCTCCGAAGGCGTCCATTCCCTGTGAGTGGTCCAGAACGAGGGCCACTTTGTGGGTGCGTCCGGAGGTCTCTCCTTCGATGACGCAAGAATAGTCCGAGGATCCAGTAGCTCCCGCGGAGCCCAAATGCTGGTCCGCGGAGGTGGTGTCGTCCTCGCCCGCTGGAACGGAGTCTTCCACTACTTGGGTCTCGTCCGGCTCCGAACCTGTTTGCGTCTTTTCCGAGGACGCGTCGGTTGAAGAAGAGACGCCGCCATTGCCGTCGCCGGCCTCGTCGTATTGGTCTGCATTCTGCAGCTCGTGAGAGGTCGAGCAACCCATCATCAAGCTGGCTCCTGCGAACAGGATGAGGTGAGTCCAGGAAAAATCGTGCTTGGAGTGGATCGAGGTCGACGGACCGAAATATTGGCTTCCGTAAAGGGGATCTCGTGTTGGCATAGTTGTCTTTCGATGAGTTCGAGGTGCCTCCCGGCGTGGGGGCCGCTTCGTCCGTGATTGCCTCCGAGATCCCTGAAACTTCACCGACAAGAGATAAAGTTCGCGGGAAGGCCAACGACAGGGCATTTCTGCGCTTCCCCCCGCATCTCCGCTACAACGGAGAAAGAATTGTCCGATAAGAGTGTGCTGGCAGTGCTGGAAGAGCTCGGTCGGGCATCTCCTCGTGCTGAGTCGATTGAACCCGGCCTGGCTTCTGACATCCGAGCACGTTGGGTCTATGATGACGGCGTCGACCGTCCCTTTCAGGCGGTTCGGATGCGGTATGCGAACTCAACTGTGCCCTCCCGCCGTTGTTGGGACGAACAGGTTCTTGGCTGTGCTGGTAGGGATCGTCGCTGTCGTCGTGCGGCTTGGTGCGGCGCAAGGAGCTGCGCCTCCGGAAAGCCGGCCCATCGTGGTCGACTTCGAGTATCATGCTCCGGCGGAGTGCATCACTGAAAAGCGGGCCTTTTCTCTTCTCAAGCGTCGCAGTCGCCGTGTCGTTCGTGCCCACGGGGGGCAATCGAGCCAACAGCTGAATATGATCGTCATGGCTGAAGATTCCGGCTATCGGGGGGTTTTGGTTGTCCAGCGGGCGGGGCACGCAAAGGAACGGCGCGCCATGACCGGTGCAAACTGCGAGGAGGTCGTGGAAGCGCTGGCACTGACGGCGGCGTTGAGTCTCGATCCTCATGCGACGTTGACGTTGGGCCCTTCCGAGGAAGGTGCCGACGGCTCCGAGGAGGAGAGAGAGGAGCTGACCGAGTCCTCCGTCGAGGAGGGGAGCGGCTTGGACTCGAAGTCTCGGCTACAGTTCGGCGTTGGGATCTCACTGACGATACAGAAGCTGATGGATCAGGCGATGCACCTTGGGGGAGGCGTTTCACTTGCGCTGAGCGGTCGGAGTGAAAGAACCCTATTCCCTCTGGAGGCGCAGGTTTCTGTGCACGTCCTCACCCAGGAGGAGGCGGAAAGTCAGCCGAGTATCTTCACCTACTTCGTTCTGTCTCGTTGGCGCTATTGTCCGCTGCGAGTGGGGGGTGAACAATCGTTGTTGCTCTGTCCTTTCTCACAATTGGGCGCAGTTGTTGCTCAGGGCCGAGGCTTTCAAGAGGACGATCGGGTCACGCGTTTGATGATGACCCTCGGTATGGAAGCCTGGTTGCGCGCCCGGCTCTCGCGCAAATGGTCTTTTTGGTTGTCTCCGTCGGTGGCCGTTCCGCTCACCAAGCGACGCTTTGCGGTCCAACCTGGAGTTGAGGTGCTGGCCTCGACGCTGGATGTAGCGTGGGGCGTTTCCACGGGGCTCGGTTGGGCATTTTAGCGCCGCTCGAGGATGACCCGGATTAGCCAGCATCGACGACGAGGATCTGGCCGATGCGGATGAGATCCGGGTTTTCGATTCCGTTTTTTCGGGCGATCTGAGTGGCTTCCGTGTGAAGACGAGCGGCGATCTCTCCAAGGGAATCACCGCGGCGCACCCGGTAGGTAAGGAGCTTGCGGCGGGGAGAAGCTTCGGTGTCGCGGATCTGTATTGGCTGCCCTCGGTAGAGCAAGGAAGGATTTCGGATGCGGTTGTCGATGATGATTTCCAGGGGGGAGACGCCGAAGCGCTGAGCGATTTCCATCAGTGTATCGCCTCGTTGCACGACATAGCTGAAGAATTCGATCTCTTTGTCCTGGGCCTCTAACGAGTTTTTCGTCTGCTCCGTCCACACCTTCGAGCTCTTGGGACCGCTATCGTCTTCGACAGACATCCGGGGAGGGTGATCGCGGTGAGTCATCAACTTTTCCGCGGAGGGGGAAGGCTCCGTCCCACCGGCGTCGCCCTGAGCCTCTTTCTCCTGAGACTTCGCTGAGGAGGAGGGAACTTCGCGAGCGTGCTGGGGCCCCATCGTGGCGGCCAGTCGCTTGAGGGCCGGATCATCGTGGGAATCGCGCCCCCAATCGAAGTGATCGCCCATCTCGTGTTCGATCTCTTGGACCTGGCCGCCCAGGAGCCGGGGAAGCATCACCCGGGCGCGCGCGGCGTTGCTGCGGGGGATGTGCACGGAGACGGGCGCGCCGGGATCGGGAATCACCGAGCCGAGGAGTTCTGGATTCAGGCTGCGGAGGTGAGCGACGCTCGTGCCAGCGGCTCGAGCCAGGCTGTTCAGATGGGTTCCGGGCGGGACTTCGAACGCCACGGCAGAGAGCGCTTCCTCCATTTCGACCTCAGAGAAGCCGTAGTGGTCGAGATTGTTGAGCACCACGGCGACCGCAAGGACTTTGGGAACGTACCGTCGCGTTTCGGTGGGCAGGACTCCCTCGACGTCGACGATCTCCCAAAAGTCTTCTACTTGGGCCTTTGCAAAGCGCTCTTCGACGTTGGCATACCCGAAATTGTAGGCCGCCAGGGCCAGATCCCACGACTTGAAGCGGGCGTGAAGATCGACCAGATGCTGGGCGGCGGCCTCGCTCGAGCTCCAGATGCTCCGGCGCTGGTCGTAGCGCCGGTTGACCGTGAGACCATAGGCCCGTGCCGTGGCCGGCATGAATTGCCAGAGTCCAACGGCTCCAGCTTTCGACTTGGCCGTGGGCCAAAAACCGCTTTCTACGAAGACGACTGCTTCGAGATCTCTGGGCAGGCCCTTCTTCCGAAGCGCCGAACTGATGATGGGTCTGTAGCGTCCGCTGCGCTTGAGCCATGTGGCGAAAATTCCGCGACCCTTTCTGCTGTCGGTGAAGAAGTCGAGATACTTCTTGACGACTGGGTGTCGCCTCACGGGGATGTCGGGTGCGTGGAGCCCGCTAAGAAAATCATCGGTAGAGAAGGTGAAGTGAGCGGCGTCCAGGCCGTCGTCCTTGGCGTAGAAGTAGGCGTCGTTGCCGGGATCATCCAGACCCATGTCCGCCATGAGTTGATCTTCGGCGATGCGGAGTGCTCGGAGTTCGGCGGATTCAGGACCGAGCTTGGCGCGGGCTTGGGCCCCATCGTCTTGGGCCGCGTCGCTTTGCTTTTCTTCGGCGGACGATTCGGAAGCGCTGGCTTCCCGTGCTGGAGGTGAACTGGGAAACAGACGCGGATTGGACGCCAGGGCCGCGCCGGTGACCAAGGCGAGCGGAACATTGAGGAAGCTCCATTGGGAGGCCATGTACGCATATTTGTATACATGGAACTACATGGCCAAGTTTCTGGATCCGCAGTGCTCACCAACAGAACAGATTGCCGGTGTAGCCGCACCGTGGTTCTTGGAAGGCGCCGTAGACGAGGCCCATGACGGCACCGGAAACGACCCCGACGCCCAGGCTTCCAAGCACCTGGCCGGCCGACTCGTAGTTTCCTGCCAGTCTGCCGCCTGCGGTCACGCCCGTCAGGGTGAGTGGAAGCAGAACGTGGCCGGCGAAACTGCCGAAATGAAAACGGCCGCCGCTGTATTTCATCGTGTCGACCAAGAAGATCGCCGTCCCTTGGCCCAAGGCTGCGGATGCCGCGTAGGATTGCGTAGAAAAGAGTCCGAACGTTTCGCAATTGGGTTGGCCTGGGCCGGTCATCGCGCATCCTGGCCGCGGATCCGCAAACGCCTCCTTGAAGGAGGTCTCGTTGGCGAGTGCGAGTGTGGCTTGGGTCATGACAGGGGCCAGCACGGAGATGTGCCAGCGTCCTTTCCAGCCGACCGTCGCTTCGGGGGAGGAGTAGTAGACGCGTGGCATGAGCAGCGCGCCCACCCCGGCGGCCAGCGCCGTGACAGTGGAGACGTCTCCCCAGGCCTGATTGCGCTCGGAGGCCTGCTGTGCGGAAGCGGGACCAGCCCACAGAGCGAGAAGGAAAACGAGGGGAGAAAGTCGAACTGCTGCTCGCGGCGACATACTGCGCGGCATCTTCTCCCACTCCAAGCAAGTGGGCCAACAAAGTGTCAAACCGCTATCATCACTCGTCTTTCGACGAATCGCCGGCTCCAGCGAGATGAGCTGCGCGCATGGGGCCCGGCTCGAGCGTTCGCTTGTCGGTGTTCTTCTCGATTCCGTCGCTGGCTGCTTCGCTGTAGGCTTGGGTGAAGCGCCGCCCAAACAAAAGCGCAAAAAGCTGCTTTTCTTCTCCGGCTAGATCCGCGTGTCGCTGTTCAAAGGCCTGCCACAGTTGTTTGTAGCCCGGCCCGCCGAAGCTCCGACCGAGCACTCCTCTGCTGGCGAGTTGTTCTGCGGCTTCTTTGACGGCACTCGGCGAGATTTCACCGAGCAACGTTTTCACTCCCGTCATGATTCCGTTGAGCATGGCTACGTGATGGATCATCATGTCGGCAAAGACGGACTCGACGCTTCCAAACGCGTCCGTGGAGGCGTCCGGTGCGAGGAGCGCTGCAGAGAGCTCCTGCACTTCACCTGCTTGCTCCACGGGATCGCCTGGGCCTGCGGACCGAGCATGGAGCCCCAATTCTTGCTGAAACTGTCGTTGCCCCTCGCGCAGCGGAAGAAACGCACCCAAAAAAACGTCCAGCACTCCCCGGATGCGCGTGAGAAAGCGCACGAGCTCGTCGGGAGTCTCTGGCGGGGGTTGATGGGGAACGTATTCCGAGGCGAGCTCGCGCAGACCTTCCAGGGCAATGCGCTGCTCCTGCTGGGGATCGCGCACCGTGAGCGAATGGGCGCCGCCCATTTCCGCCAGTCGGTGGAAATCTGGTTCTCCGCTCACCCCCGGAAGCTCGGCGGAGAGGGAGGCGACGAAGCTTCCCCGTTTTTCTGGGGAGCGCTTGAGGACCGCGTCCTGTAATGCCTGGTAGAGCTCGGCCCACGCAGCGCGATATTTTTTGTGGAGCTCGGCGAGCCGTTCCTTTTCGGCGGGGGAGGATTCGCCCTCCATCGCGTCGAACAATTCTGCTGGCGGTGCTTGGAGCAGACCAGTGACCGCGAGGGGCCTTCGTTGCGATTGAGCTTCGGGAATGTCCGACAGCGGGATCGCGCGAACGGTCAACTTCAGGCCCAGGATCGCGAAGCTCGGATCGCCTTCAGGAAGGGGCACGGCAGCGTTGGCCACTTTCTGTCCGGCGACGATGGATCCATTCGTGCTACCGAGATCCCTGAGCACAAAGCTCGATCCAGAGAGCTCGACCACCGCGTGGAATTGAGAAACGAAGTTTTGCTCGAGGTGCAGATCGTTGAGCGGATTGCGGCCAATCCTCACGGTCGATTTGCGAAACTGGCGCGTCGCAGTGGTGCCCTCGAGGGTGTCGCAAATGGTGACTTCAAGCCCTTGGGTCACGACCGAGCAGGCTATCAAAGCTGCGGAACTTCGGCGAATTTCATGAGGACGCGAGAAAGGTAGCGGGGTCGGGGAGGGAAACACGAATGCTGCGGAACGAGAGCTGAGTGGGAAACAGGAGATCGAAGCAAGATTGCAGGAGCAGAAGATTGCAGGAACAATCGTCTTCTGAGATGCAATTTGGGCCGCTGGCCGGATCTCCAGGATGCAAAGGGACCGGCAGCACGCTATTTGTTGGCAGATGAATGGCTTAAAAGTGGAGCCGGGGGCTTTTGGCTCGGAGGGTGTGCGATGAAGCGGTGTTGGCTTCCTGGGGCGGGGATGGCGCTTTCGGTGGTGCTCGCTTGTTCGTCGGAGCCTTCGGGAGGGGAGCCAACGGATGGTTCGGGAGCGAACGGGTCTTTGGGGGCCGGCGGACACGATGGCTCCGGAGGCTCGGGAACGAGCGCATCCGGAGGGGACGCCAGAGAGGGGAGAGGCGGAAGCTCCGGCGAGAGCGACGGCGGACAAAGCACTGGAGGGACATCCCAATCCCTTGGATGTGGGGAAGAAGTGAGCCAGCAGACCGGTGCTTGGGTGGAGCAGCCGCAGCTGACCGTAGAGAGGCAGTCGCGGCGCTTCTGGACGCGGCTCCCCGCCGGGTACGATTCGGGGCGCACCTATCCGCTGATCTTTCTTTTCCACGATTGTGGCGATGAAACTCGTCAGGTCCCCATCGAGACAGAGATCGGAGGAGAGGCCATCTTGGTCCGTGGACTGGCCGAGGGGCAAGATGGTTGCTGGTCGACCGAAACGGAAACCGATCTTCTCTTCTTCGATCAAATGCTCGATACCATGAAAGAAGAAACGTGTGTCGATCAGACGCGCGTTTTTGCTGTCGGCTACGGCAGTGGCGCGTTTTTGCTGAGTCGCCTAGGATGCGAGCGCGCCTATCGGCTCGATGGCATCGCTACCGTAGCCGGAGGAAATGCTCTGCCGGAAGGAACGAGCTGTACCGGACCCGTTCCCACTTTGTTGATTCACGATGAAGACGACATGGAAAACGACATTTCCGGGAGTCAACAGGTTCGCGAACGACTGATCGAGCAGAACTTCTGTGTGCTCGATGGGGTGCCGGAATCCGTCGATCCCGAGCCCTGCGTGAGTCACACGGGGTGTGGCGATCCGCTTCTCTGGTGCCAAACCAGTGGGCAGGGTCACACGCCCCAGGGGGAGTTCGCCGGGCCATTGATCAGGGACTTTTTCGAGCTCTAAAACTTCGGCTCAGCACCCGAAGCCCGAGATACTTCCCACCCGGAAACCCGGCCCATCGAACCAAGCGCTGGAAGAGGCCCCGCCTCTGCTCGCCTCGCCCGCCCGCTCGGGAGCGTCGGCGGGGGCTTGCGCGCTGGTGAGACGCTCTAGTGCTGCGACCACATAAAAGTGGTCGGTAGGGAGACCACTTTTCTC
>CAYTRQ010000113.1:0-14090 GCA_964440025.1 uncultured Polyangiaceae bacterium
AATTATCCAGCGTCAGGTGCGATTTCTTCGGACTTACCTGGCCCCTCGCGTGTTCCGCTTGTCCCAGAATTTTCCGGGAAGATCACGCGGCGTCCTCGAAGGCCTTTTGATGCCCTCGGCTCGCTCGGGGCCTACTGCGTCAAACAATTGGAAAGGCTTTTTCACGCCTTCACGCGCTGCGCGGGATACCCGGATTTGCCCATTTCTGCTTGGCAGGGCATGACTCGCCCCAACGAAAATGCGTTTTGGCACCGTCGCCCTTGTAGGCAGAACCAACGTCGGAAAATCGACGTTTCTCAACCAGGCTCTCGATGAGAACCTGGCCATCGTCTCTCCACGTCCACAAACCACCAGGGACTCCTTGCTTGGAATCGCCTCGCTCGACGACGCCCAGTTCGCGTTCATCGACACGCCCGGTGTCCACCGGCCACGAACAGAACTCGGTCGCCGGATGAACAACGCGGCCTACGATTCAATCCGAGGGGCGGATGCCGTGCTCATGATGACGGATGCCTGGACGCGGGCGCCTGCGACTCCTCCTCCAGCTTTGCTGGGCGACGACTCCTCACAGGAAAACCGATGGATCCGACCGGGGGATATGGAAATCATGGCACGCATCAAGCAACTCAGCCCCCTGAGTGCTCCAGTCGTGCTGGTGATCAACAAGGCGGACAGGTGCAAGGACAAGAACCTGCTTCTGCCAATGCTCGACGCCTACGCCAAGCTTCATCCTTATGCGGAGCTCATTCCCACAAGCGTTCGCAAGAAGGGCAACACCCAGCATCTGCTCAGTCTCCTGTCTCGCCTGCTCCCCGAGGGACCGCATGGCTATGATCAGGAGACGCTGACCAATCGGCCCGTCTTGTTCTTTGTGCGAGAATACGTCCGCGAAGCAGTTCTCAATCAGCTTTCTCGAGAGGTCCCTCATGCGGTGGCTGTCTCCATTGACCATGCGGATGAATCGCCGACATTGCTTCGGATCTCTGCGACGATCCACGTGGAAAAAGCCGGACAAAGGAAGATCGTTGTCGGTCACGGGGGGGAGCGAATCAAATCGATCGGCATTTTCGCTCGAAAGCGCGTCGAGGAGCTGATCGAAAAACAGGTTCACTTGGAACTTTTCGTGCGCGTCACCGCCGAATGGAAAAACACTCCCAGACAACTCGCGGAGCTCGGCTACGAGGTCGGGCAGACAAATCCCGAAATGAAGGAGGCTTTCTCCAAAGGGAATAGCGATCAATGACGCCAATCGTTGCCATGGTGGGACGCCCCAACGTGGGAAAAAGCACCTTGTTCAATCGACTGGCAGGCAAGACGCTCGCCATCGTCCACGATCAGCCGGGTGTGACTCGTGATCGCAACTATACCGACACGACGATCGCCGGACGCGAGGTGACGCTCGTCGATACAGGTGGCTTCGACACAGACACCGACGATCCCATGGGACAAGGGATCGCCCGACACGTCGAAGCCGCTATCGCCGAGGCGGATCTTATCGTCTGCGTCCTCGACGGGAGCGGGCCGCCCACGTTACCCGACCGGGAGGCAATCCAATTGCTCAGGCGCAGCAGCAAGCCGGTGCTCTACGTGGGAAACAAAATCGACAATCCGGACCAGGAACTAAGCCTGACCCAACACTACGAGCTGGGGATCCCGGAGCTCCTCGGTGTGAGCGCTTTGCATGGAAGGCACGTCGGAAAGCTCGAACGTGCTATCACGCTCTCCCTCGGTGAGCCGCCGGCATCTCCGGAGCCCCAGGAGGCTCCGGATGCGGTCCGGTTGGCCTTCATCGGACGCCCCAACGCGGGAAAGTCCTCACTGTTCAACCGCCTCAGCGGAACGGAAAGATCTCTCGTCGACAGCCGACCCGGGACGACCCGCGATCCGGTGGATCATTTGATCGATTTCAAGGGCAACCGTTTTCTTCTTATCGACACCGCTGGGGTGCGCCGCAAAACTCGTGTCGAAAAAGGAATCGAGGCGCAAAGCGTCATCCGTTCCATTCGAGCGATCAGCTCGGCTCAAGTCATCGTACTCATGGTCGACGTCACCCAGGGGCTCTCGGACCAAGATGCTAAACTGATGGCGCTCAGCACCCAGCGCGGTCGAGCTGTTGTCGTCGGCCTCAACAAAGCCGATCTTCTTTCAGCTCGAGAGCTCAAGAAAGCCGAAGAGGAAACACGACACAGTCTCCATTTTGCCCCATGGACTCCGCTGATCGCGATGAGCGCGAACACCGGATATGGGGTCGGAAAGCTCATGCTCAGGGTCAAGCGCTGCGCCGAAATGATGGGACACCGCGTCCCTACTGCTCAGCTGAATCGATTCTTCGACCAAGTCCTCGAATCCCACCCTCCCCCCATTCGAGCAGGCAAAGCACCGCGCCTCTACTACATCACACAGGCCGGAACCCATCCTCCCACTTTTGTGGCTTTCTGCAGCTCTCCTCAGCATGTCGCCGAAAGCTACCGGCGCTTCGTCGTCAACAGGATCAGGGCAGAATTCAACTACGAGGGAGTCCCCGTTCGGTTGTTCTTCCGGAGCAAGCGCGCCTAACTCGTTCGCGGCGCGAAATGGCCACTTCGTCGCCCGCCCCTTTCGGGGCAAGGGCGGGCGACTCCGTTTTTTGCCCATTTTTTGCCGTCGAACGCTTTGTTGCTTGTTGGTTCGCATCCTTTTCGGATGCGAACTAACTCGTTCCCGTCGACAAAAGGCGCTTCGTCGCCCGCCCCTTCGGGGCAAGGGCGGGCGACTCCGCTCTATCGCCTGTACTATGACGCTGAACCCCTCATTGCTTGTTGGTTCGCATCCTTTTGTGGATGCGAACTAACTCGGTCGAGCTTACGTTTGATTTGCAGCTCCCACGATCTGCCGGCCGAGAGTGAGCAAACGATCCGGCCGGTGAAGGAGCACCGGCGACTCCTCAAGAAGCACGGAGGGAGGCGCCGAGGGTTCCGCTCCGGGCCCCAGCTCGAAAATCCGTTGCTCTTCCTCCTGACGATCCCGAGCGAAGTCCCGGGCTGCAACGACGGCCGCCTGCGCCCCTTCGGCAGAAAGCTCCAAAGCTCGCCACTGATCGCTTTGCTCCAGCTCATCGGCCGAGAACTGGCGGGGAACTTGGGGTGAGACGCGATTGATAACCCATCTGTTGACGGACAGATCCCGTTCACTCATCGCTCGACTCAATGACGCGCCGTCAAGCAAGGAGGGGTGCGCCGGCGAGGCGACGAGGAAGTAGCCGAATTCTCTGCCACGCATTCGGCGGGCAACTTCTCGCGCCCTCTTCTCGAACCCCCCAAACAGGACATTCATCGACGAAAGCAGAGCCCCCATCTCCTCGAGCAAGGTGTTTCCCACGATACGATCGAATGCGGAAAGCGCCCGCTTGACGCCAGTAGCCAGCAAGTCGAAACGTGGTCGGTGACCTCCCACAGCCCGGGCAAGCGCTCGGGTAGCAGGGCTATCCAAAGCGCTAATCATCTTGTCTGGCGCGTCGAAGAAGTCGAGCGCTCTGGCGCTGGGCGGAGTGTCGAGCACGATCAAATCGAACCGCTCCGAGCTCAATGCGAGAAGAACCTTCTCCATTGCCATGTACGAGCGCGTACCCGAAAGATGTGTGGAAACATGATGGTAGACCCGGTTGTTCAAGATTGTCTCGGCTTGCTCCTCCGTCGGACAGTGGGCCCTTACGAGCTCGTCGAAAGTCCCCTTTGCATCGAGCATCATCGCAGTCAGCTCGCCGGGAAGCCGAGCCCCATGATCGGCGAGCCATGAAGAGGAAATTTTCACCTCCTCGGTGGGAAAATGGCTGAGTCCCAGCGCAGAGGCCAATCGGCGGGCCGGATCAATCGTCAAACAAAGCGTCCTCTTGCCTCTCTCGGCAGCCGCGAGAGCAATGGCTGCGGCTACCGTCGTCTTGCCCACACCGCCAGAACCGACGCACACGATCACGCCGTGGTCATCGAGAGGGGAAGAACCTTGCAAAGATGAGCTGTGAACCGAGCGTTCTGTTTCAGAGCTAACGGAAGACGTCATTTTTTCTGCCGAAAAGCGGTCGAACGTGCTGTAAATCCCGCCCTAATCCCAAAAGCGAGAAGCTGAAGTTGGCACCTGCGCCGATTCAGCGCTACCCGAAAGGCACTCACTCATTCAAGCCGTATCCAATTTTCCTTCGTGGGAGGCGAAAAATCCTTCGATTGGCGCGGCTCTGCTTGCTTGAAGGGCTTGCTTGTTGGTTCGCGTCCCTTGGGGACGCGAACTCGAGCACACCTCACTTCTTGGAATGTCCCCGCCGCTGCTCTCCCGCGAGCGGGCGAGGCGAGCAGCGGCGGAGCCTTTTCCTGACCTCTGTTCGATGCGCCGTGTTGCTTGTTGGTTCGCGTCCCCGAGGGCCGCGAACTAGTCTTGAGCCATGAGCGGGTTTGTCGACCTTCATTGCCACTGGGTGGCCGGAATCGATGACGGCGCACGCTCCTTCGATGAAGGAGTCGCCATCCTCCGCAATCTCCGTCACGTGGGCTTTGCGCATGTCGTGGGCACCCCCCACATGAGACCCGGACTGTTCGACAACAACGCCTCTGACCTTCGAACCGCATTTCGTCGGATGACCTCTCGGCTGCCCAACGGCCCGGAAATTCCAACTCTATCCCTGAGCAGCGAACATTTCTTCGACGCGGAGTTCATCTCCCGAATCACTAATGGAAACGTACTCCCTTATCAACAATCAGAACAGAACGGCACTCAGAGCGGCGGCGCCATTTTACTGGAGTTTCAAGATCTCTCCCCCCTCTTTGTCGTCCAGCGACAGCTTCAACGCCTAAAAAAGATGGGCTACTTGCCCGTCATCGCTCATCCCGAGCGCTATCGGGCCGTGTGGAGTGATCCTAGTATCGTGTTGCAACTCGTGGACGAGGGCTCCGTGGCGCAGCTCGATTGCTGCGCGGTACTGGGCAAATACGGCAGTGAGCCCCAGCAAACGGCTCGCCAGCTACTGAGCGAAGGAGCTTACGATCTCGCTTGCAGTGACGCGCATCGTCCACGAGATGCCCTTCTCACAGCAGAGGCCATTGAGGCGATCACTCAGCAAGTCGGCCCTCAGGAAAGGGATTCGCTCTTACGCGTCGGTCCGATGGCACTTCTTGAGGGACGGTACCCGGAGTGAGCGGGAAGGGTTTCCGACGTGAATTTCGGAAAACTGGACTCAAAGAAGAGAGAGCCGGTAGCTTCGGGCCATGCATCCGTCTCCCCTGGCATTGGGCCTCGCCACGGTTCTCTGGACAACTTCCCTTGCCGCTCGGGTGACCGAAACCACTGCCTATACCAAGCACCAGGCCTTCAACGCCGCAGTCCGGTTTTTGCGCGTGGACAACGCCTACAACGTCACTGAAAAAGATCCTCAGCTCGGGTATCTTCTGTTTCGGTATCCCACGGGAAACGACGACAAAACCACATTGGGAAGCGTCGAAGTCGTGCAGCGAAAACAGGAAGTCCTTCTCATTGTGAGAATCCCCCAGCTCCCCAGCTACCATGAGTCTCTGCTGGCTCGCGGACTGGTGGAAAAGCTCAAAGCGGACTACGGTACCCCTCCGAAAAGGGAAAAGCCCCCCGCGGAAGAGTCCGACGACGAGGACGATTCCCCCTCACCCGATGAGGACGCTCCCCCCACCGGGACCAGCGACTGACCCTGCTTGCCCTAGCCCCGTGACCTCGCCGACTCCTCACTCCCCCAAAATTGGTCGCTACGAGGTCGTCAGCGAACTGGGTCGGGGAGCAATGGGCGTGGTGCTTCTCGCCCACGACCCGGTCTTGGACCGGAAGGTCGCCATCAAGTTCCTCAGGCCGGATCTCAAGTTGGCCGATGAAGAACGCCTCTCGCTGATGCAGAGAATGCGACAAGAAGCCCGCGCGATTGCCCGCGTCGCCCATCCTGGCATCGTGAGCCTGCACGACCTTGGCGAGAGCGAAGCAGAAGGTGTCTATCTCGTCTTTGAACGAGCCGAAGGGCCAACGCTCGAGGCCGCCTTACGCCGCGGTCGGCTGACGCGAGACGGAGCCGCCCGGCTCTCTCGAGAACTCGGAGATGGGCTCGCTGCGGCACACCTCCGCGGTGTCGTTCACCGCGACGTCAAGCCTGGCAACATCATCCTGACCGAAGAGGGTGCAAAGGTCGCCGATTTCGGCGTTGCCCGCTTGCCGGACAGTACGCTCACCAAGGCAGGCGTTCGAGTGGGAACACCGGCCTATGCGGCACCCGAGGCGATCCTTTATGGAGAGCATTCCCCTAGGAGCGACCAATTTAGCTTGGCAGCGAGCCTCTACGAAGCGATCAGTGGAAGGAGGGCCTTCCCAGGGGATGATGCGGTCACCGTAGCGCGCAGCATCGAAAACAATGAACCAGTCCCCGTCGCAAAGGCCCTTGGCTATTCGCCACGAGTTGATGAGGTCCTGCTCCGAGGAATGAAAAAGAACTCCGAAGACCGGTTTCCAACTTGTGCGGCGCTCGGCATTGCCCTGCACGAGGCCCTCACGGGTAACCGAGAGATTCAGCCCACGCTTCCCGATCAAAGGACATTGATCCAGCACGACAAATCTCGGCGCTCACGCGCATTGGGCATGGCAGCTCTTTGGCTGTTGGTCGGCGCCTCTGTGGGGGTCGGTGCAACGAAACTAATCGGAACGACTGAGGAAAAGCCCCCCGCCAGAGCTCCTCCAGACGCGACGCCCCATCCTCCCCCAGCTCGCCCCGCCTATATCACGCCGAGCCCCGAATAGCCTTTTCTGGTAGAAAAGGACCATGGCCAAGGCCATTCCTTGGAACCCCATGTTGGGATCGAAAAAACTGCCACCCTTTTCACCCGCTTCGAAGCACGAAGTAGCCTGGCGGAAAGCGACAATCGCCACGCTCTGCGCTGGACTGGCCTGGACTCACCTGGGCGCCTCACTGGCTCATTCACCGAGGGATATGGTGCGCGTCCCCTCCGGCGAAATCGAACTCGGATCCACCTATGTCGAGCTGATGGATGTAGCTCAGTGGTGCAACCGTTTGACGCAGAGCAGTCAGTGTCGTGCAGAAGACTTCACATTCGAGCTTGCGCTGGGAAGAAAGCAACGACTCGATTCATTTCTTCTCGATCGGCACGAGGTGTCCATCGCGAAATACCAGCGGTGTGTGCGAGCAGGCCGCTGCGCTCCCCATAGGATGGAGACGGCGGCGCCAGGCAGCAGCTCCAATCCCGAACGTCCTGTCACCATGGTCAGCCATTTCGATGCCCAGCGCTATTGCGAGTTTGCCGAAAAGCGGCTGCCGACCGAAGCAGAACACGAGCTCGCTGCTCGAGGCCCGAGCCGGCGACGCTTCCCGTGGGGGCGAGTTTTCCACAGTGGCCGGGTCAATGGTGGTGGGCTTCCACCGGAATACACCAACGCAGACGACGGCTACGAGCTCCTCGCCCCAACATCATCTTTTCCCGATGGGCGCACTCCACAGGGCACACTCCAACTCGTCGGGAACGCCGCAGAATGGACAGCGTCGAAGCGAAAAGGTCCGGACGGAGCCCCCAGCGCCGAGGTGATCGTCCGTGGCGGACACTTCGCTTCTCCACCGTGGCAACTCCGCGGAGCCCATCGCATAGCACTTCCTCCCGAAACGAAACGACTCACAATCGGATTTCGGTGCGCTCGCTCGATTCCGTGAACCTCATCTCGAACGGCCAAGGCGCTCCATTCCTCTTGAAAGGAGTCGACGTCCCCCTCATCTCTTCTCAGTCTCCGACTCATTCTATGCTCCAGCTGCCCATTCACCGAGGTGTCCGTTTCCTTTTGGTCCGCCCCCACTACCCCGAAAACGTCGGTGCTTCGTGCCGAGCGCTCAAGACCATGGGCTTTTCCGATATTGGACTGGTGCGGCCGGGACGACTGGCCATGCCGGACCATCCCATGGCGCGTAAGATGGCAGTCAAGAGCCTCGACGTTCTGGAGAATGCAGAACTCTACGACAATTTGGACGAGGCGAGCGTCGGATTCGACGTGGTTGTCGGAACCACGGCTCGTCGCGGCATCTCGGGCGTTCTGGCACCGCATCTGTTGGCACCTCATATCACGAAAGCCACTGGAGATGGCCGCCGCGCTTGTATCGTATTTGGAAACGAGAAGAGCGGATTGAGTACGAGTGAGCTCCAATTATGCGATCGATTCCTTCGAGTGCCACTAGCCGCTGACCAACCCTCTTTGAACTTGGCTCAGGCAGTCCAGATCGTCAGCTATCAGCTCTTTCAATGCGCTCTCGACCAACGCGAAGCCCAGAAGGATACCGCTCTCGGCCAAACACAGAAGGATGTTTGAAACCCATGAGGCACCTGCTGCTCCTTCTTGCGTTTTGCGCGCTGACGGTCAGTTGTCGCGGCTCACAAACCAAGTACGCCGAAAATATCGACAAGGCGCGCACCGCAGAACTCGCCGGATCTCCCCAAGAGGCGGCTCGGATCTATGAACGCGCGGCACGAGTTGCCAAAAGTCAAGAGGATCGAATGGAGGCTCGCTACCTGCAGGCGCAGGTTTTCCGTCGAGCACGCCATTGGCAACGGGCAATATTTCTCCTGAAACAGCTCGGGAAGCAATATCCCCAGTCGGAACGCGCGGCACGAACGTTTCTCGATCTCGCGCGTATTCATGAACGTCTTGGTAGCACCGCCCAAGCTCGCCGCGCCTATCGACAGGTCGTCGAGGAGTATCCCCGTTCCGGCCTAGCAGAGACGGCCGCCGATGGTCTCGTGCGGCTCAGTGACGGAGCTGCCAGCGAGGAATATGCCAAACTGCTTCCCCAACCGAGCGCCCCCGAGCTCGACGGATTTCTTCGCTCTCGCTTGGCAGACGCTTTGGTTGCCGAAGGGAGAAAGACGGAGGCGATTTCCGTCCTCCAGCAGCTCGTCAAGCTTCATCCTCTTCCCCAAGGATCTTATTCCGACGAAGCCCTTCTTTCTGCCGCTTCCCTGCGCCTTGAGCTGGGCGATGCAAAGGGCGCCCTCGAAACACTCGAAGTGCTCCTCGAGGGAGCTTCCGAGCGCGCCACGCTCCTGGGAAGCTACGAACGAGCCTCCTATGCCAAGGCCCGCATGCTCGAGGCGGAAATTCATCGCGACGCACTCGGCGATTGGGAAGCGGCGGAGAAATATTTCGCTCGTCTTCCCCAGCAGCACCCATCCAGCAGACTCCGCGACGACGCTCTCTGGCAGGCCGCTTGGCTTGCTCGAGCGCGTCACCGCAGAGCACATTCGTGCCGCTACGCGAGAAACATCCAAGCGCTCGAGCCACCGTCGCGCTTCGCGCGCTGTCTTTTCCTGGTATGCAAAAGAATCACCAAACCCCAAGAAAGAGGAGAGTGCAAAAGCGCACTCCGTCGAGTTCCCCCCGAGGTGCGAACCGCAGCCCACTCTGGCACGCGCGCCGATCAAGGCGATCGGACAACCCCCTGAGGTGACCGTGGAATCAGCCGCCCCGTGGCGCTGAGCGCAGAAAGGTATCTTACCTGAAGCTGTTCGACCCTGCCCGAGGGGACCTGCCCGAGGGGACCTGCCCGAGGGGACCTGCCTACACCTACGTCTGGGAACCGATGGTCACTTTCTACCTCTGCTCGCTCGAGCGTGGAGGGGGCTCCTGAGCTTTAGTTGTTGTCGAGCTCGACCTCGTCCTCATCGACATCATCATCGACCGAGTCATCGTCGTCGAGATCATCGTCTTTGTCCTCGATCTTCAAATCGAGGCCAAGCTCCCCCAACTGGGTTTCGATCAGCTCGAAGAGCTCATCGACGTCCTCCCCGCTCCACTCGTCCAACACGTCGGTGACGAACTCGAACATATCACCGTGGGCCAAACGCCGCTCAATCTCCTCGATTTGGTCCTCAGAGAAGGAATCGATGATTTCCTCTCGACTCGCCTCGGTATCGCCTTCTTCGATGGCTTCCTGAGCCGAAACACGAATCTGCCGTATCGCTCGCCTATCGAGGTAGATCTCCATGAACACTGCCCTTAATGATGCGCCCGCTGGGCCTCTCTGCCCTTGGGGAACCCGCCCTTGCCAGCCACCCGTCGGGCCGCTGCACGCGCGCTTTAAGCCGACGCTTGCTGTCTAGTCAAGGGGAGAGTGAGCTCTTGGGCACGCCTCTTCCAATCTTTCTTGCTCCTCGGTTCGAACCAGTTCCTCGCATCCTCGAACGAGATCGGGCGGCCTCTCGGTTGTCCGAAGCAATCCTAGAGCCAAGCGAAGACCGCAGATTTCGCGCTAACTCGTGTAATTCGACAGAATTCCGGGAGCTTGAGGACTTGACTCGGCGACGCCGGCGCGGTCACCTGAGGGCGTGGAGTGTTCCCGCTGTGGGTGCCAAAACCCAAGCCATGTCCGGTACTGTCTGGATTGCGGGTCGCCTCTGGGAGAAGGTGGCGCCGGCGGTCGTCCCCAGCACCCTCCAGCCACAGCTGCCCTCCAAGGGAGCCCTCGTCAGGACGAAAAGAAGGCGGCGCCTGCGGCACTCCAGCAACTCATTTGCCCCCAATGCGAGGCGGACAACCCTGCTGAATCTTCCTTTTGCCGGGATTGTGGCTTTCAATTGCCCCGGAGCACATCAGCGACAGGGCAACTGGGAAGCGGGACCGTGGTCTCGAAGGCTCCGCCCCTCCGCAAGCCCCACGTGACCTCGCCGGCGGAGCGCTCCCCAGCGACCTCGTCGTTCAGTTCTCCACAGCAGCAAGGTTCGCCGCCAGGTGCTCACCCAGGGCACCCACAAGCCTACGACGAAGCTTCTCGTACCGCTTCGCCGGCTGCTCCCGGAACACACGGCGCCCCTCCCGTCGAGCCACGTTCTGCTCACGCATTTCCGATGCCCCCCGACCACTCAGGCCCCGCCTCGACGGGACCCGGTGCCCTGCGTGGCGTTCAGGCGAGAACCTGTAAAAGCTGTGGCGCCATCAACGGCCCTGCAGCGCGTTTCTGCCAGATCTGCGGCGCTGCGCTGGATCCCGGCCCCGCGCTGGATCCCCGCACTGCGCTGGATCCCCGCACTGCGCTGGATCCCGGCCCCGCGCTGGATCCCCGCACTGCGCTGGATCCCGGCACTGCGCCGCAGTCGATTGGTCCCGAGCCTGCCAAGCAGGACGACTCGGCTCCGGCCCAGAGATCTCCTTCCCACCTCCCCGATGCCGATCTTGTTGTGATTGCGCAAGACGGTTCTTCAGGGAGGCGCTATCCCCTGTCTCGTTCCGTCACGATGGTCGGTAGTAAAACCGCCGACATCTGCTTGAAAAAGGATCCCTACGTCAGTCCGCTGCACGCGGAGATTTCCTACAGAAACGGGCGATTTTCCATCAAGGATTGCGGTTCCGAAAATGGTATCTTCGTCCGGTTGAATGGCTCGATTCAACTGAGCAGCGGGGATTTGCTTCTCCTCGGCCTCGCGGTGTTAAGATTTGAGACAGTGAGCGAGGCGGAACGCAATCTCTCGGCGAAGACCCGAAACGGCATTCGGGTTTTGGGCACACCGTCCGCCCCGCGTTATGCGCGCCTGAGCGTGATCACGGTGGAGGACCGAGCCCGAGACGTCTACTATCTCTCCCGTGCTGAGACGGTGCTCGGCCGAGAAGTCGGTGACATCGTTTTCACCGACGATCCGTTCATGAGTAGACGACACGCAGCCATCCGCCGAGATCCAAACACAGGTCTGTTCTCTCTGCGTGATTTGGGTTCTTCAAACGGGACCTTCCATGCAATCCGTGGCGCCCACGTACTCTCCGATGGGGACTACGTCCGGATCGGCCAACATCTTTTTCGACTCGATGCCCGACGCGATTGAAAAGCCCCCTATGGAGAAACCAAAGCAGGAGCTCCGTCTTTCGTTGTTCGGGCGAACCGACGTCGGACAGGTTCGCGAGCACAACGAAGACAACTTCCTGGTCGCTAACCTCTCCACCGACGTGCGGGGCCTTCGGGACGGCAATCGCACTCCCTCCGTCGAAGGCAATGGCCTGGTCATCGCCGTCTGCGACGGCATGGGGGGGGCAGCCGCGGGAGAAGTCGCCAGCCAACTCGCGGTCGACATCATCTACGACCAATTTTCCACGGCAGAGCCCCTGAGGACCGACGAACAGGTGGCTCGCTGCCTCGTCAACTCCATCGAGCAAGCGGGGTACCAGATCTTTCAGGAGGCGCGGGCCGATCGCAGTCGCCGGGGAATGGGCACGACCGCGACGGTAGCTGCCTTTCGAGGCAGGCGTTTGTTCTTTGGCCAAGTCGGAGACAGCCGAGCCTATCTGCTCCGCGATGGGAAACTGGTGCAGGTGACGCGTGACCAGTCTCTCGTCAATCAATTGATTGAAGCAGGTCAACTCACGGAAGAAGAGGCAGAGACCTTCGAGCACAACAACATTATCTTGCAGGCACTCGGCACCTCAGAAACCGTACAGGTCGATCTCACCTACGCCGATGTCTGCGCCGGCGACGTTTTGATGATGTGCTCGGATGGACTCAGCGGGATGATTCGCGGAGAGGAAATCCAAGACGTCCTTGAAACCATCGAAGAGCCGCTCGAGGCTTGTCGAGAGCTCACCCAAAGGGCTAACAGAGCAGGCGGACATGACAATATCACCGTGATTGTCGCGCGCTTCGGCAGTGGTTTTCCGCCCAAGGAGGAGGCCGGCCCCGTTGCCTACCAGAAGTTCTCTCTCCCCGATGTCCAGGAAGATCAGAATGATCGCCCCTCCTATCAGGCTCCCGAGCCGGGCCAGGCGAACGTCAGCGAGGAAGCTCAAAGGGAAAACCGAAAACTGCGCGTTTCACATACGATGGTAGGAGTCGCCGCACAGCCGGATCGCCGGACGGACACGGGGGGCGAGCGCCAGACGGACACGAGGGGGGGAGGAAAGAAGCGACCTCCGCTCTCAAGCATCGATGGGACTGAAGAAACCCCTGCCAGTGGCACCCCAAGCCCACGGGACCATCCCGATGCAGGAAGAGCAAACCTCTCGGACCCCCCCATCGAGCTTCCTACACACGGTCTCCCCCCTCTTCTCATGGCCATCCTCGTGATGAGCGCTATGGCCTTGGCTGCCTTACTGGGCTACCTCGCTCTCCGCTAAAACATCGGCTCATCACTCCGAAAAGGCCCCCGAGATACGTTCCAACAAGAAACCCCGGCACATCGAACCAAGCGCTGGAAAAGGCTCCCCCAACGCTCGCCCCTCAGGCGACAGGACAGATCGCCGACATCGAGAGCGGGTGAGGCGGGCCCATTGCTCTCTCGAATTCCCTCTGTTGGTTTCCGAGAAACGTTGAGCAACCACTTCAAGGATCATGACCACCAGTGATGCCGGTCGCTGTCCCGCTCATTCGAGCCGAGCAACCCCGGAGCGTCGGAGCCGTGAATCTTTGCGTCGTCGCCATACTGTGCCCACGATGAGGGAGAGTCCAATGGTTGCCGCAGAAGCCCAGACGTTGGCGACGTAAAAACAGCCCATTTCATGCAAGACAGCGCGGTACATCCCTGGAGCAAAGAGAAGCTCCTGGACCTGCAAGGCTGCATCAGCAAGCGCCAAAAACGCCAGCGGAACACCAATCTTTGGTTTCCACGCAAGAAATAGAGCAGGAACCATAGCCGGAATCGACCAGATCCACATCTGTGCGATACTGGGGATCTTGTCGGAGACCTCAGCAAACGCTGGAGAAGGTGCAAGAAGCAGCACTGCCACAACCGAAAATCTGCTCATCGTCCTGCCTGCTGTCGAAAGCGCTGGTCCCGCTGCGCACTCGGCCCCAACGCCAGACTCCTTTCGCCTTTGCTGCAAAGAGGAAAGCGTTGTGCGTAGCGGCGAGAGAATCAAGTTTCTTGATCATCAGGATCGAATGCCACGCGCCGCAGCGATAGGGGTGTTTTCGACGCAGTGGAATCTCAACTTCCCTTCGAGGGCCAGGTGAGCGTCCTTTTCCTTCTCGAGGAGACACGTTCCATAGCCTCGTTCGCATCCGAAAAGGATGCGAACCAACAAGCAACAAAGCGTTCGACGGCGAAAAATGGGCTAAAAAGCGACAGGCGCCCGCCCTCGCCCCG